>DATGAF010000111.1:0-4789 GCA_035313645.1 Solirubrobacterales bacterium | reverse complement strand
CCGTCGTCCCGCCGGCCGCCCAGGTACAGGCAGAGGTTGAGCTTCGCTGGGGCGCGGAGCGTCATCGGATCCCGAGCCGGCCGGCGAGGGCGGCGAAGTCGGCCGGCGCCAGCGTCTCGGCCCGCGCGTCGAGGGGGAGCCCGAGCTCACCAAGCGCGACGCGCACCGCCTCGCGCCCCGGCCCGCCGGCGAGCTCGAGCGATCCCGCGAGCGGCTTTCGCCGGTGCCCGAAGGCGCCTCGCACCAGGCGGGTGAGCCCCTCCGAGGGAGGGACGCCCCGGCGCACGAGCCCAAGGAGGGCGGAGTCGACCCGCGGCCGCGGACGGAACACCGCCCGGTCGACCTTTCGCAGGAGCTCGATCTCGCAGGCGAGCTGCACGAGCACGCTGGGCGCTCCATACGTTCGGGACCCCGGCTCGGCGCGAAGGCGGTCGGCGATCTCCCGCTGGGTCATCACGGTCCAGCGTCGAACCGAGCCAAGGTCACCGATCGTCCTCAGGAGGACGGGCGTGGCGATCGAGTACGGGAGGTTCGAGACAACGGCCGTCGGCGCCGGCCGCAGGGCCGCGAGGTCGAGGCGCATCGCGTCGCCCCAGACGATCGAGACGTTGGGGTTGCGCGCGGCCACCTCCCCGAGCGCCGCGGCCAGCCGGCGATCGAGCTCGATCACGTGGACCTGCCCGGCGAGGGGCGCCAGCCGCTCGGTCAGCGCCCCCTCCCCCCCGCCGATCTCGAGCGCCACGTCGTCGGGCTCGAGCCCGGCGTCGCGCGCGATCGCCTCGAGCAGGTTGGCGTCGACGAGGAAGTTCTGCCCCAATCTCACCGCCGGCCGCCTCCTCGTGTCCCACTCCGGGGGCGGCCGGGTCCGCTGTCTGCCGTTCTCACCACCGGAAGACCTTCGCCGCGTTCGCCTCGAGGATTCGCTCGAGCTCCTCGTACGGCGTCCCGCGCTCGTCGGCGAGCCGCTCCGCGACAGCGACCACGTGGGCAGGTTGGTTGGGCTTCCCGCGCACCGGTTGCGGGGCGAGGAACGGCGAGTCGGTCTCGACCAGCAGCAGCTCGTCCGGAACGAGCCGGGCGGTCTCGCGAAGCTCGCGGGCGCTCGGGAAGGTGAGGTTGCCGGCGAACGAGCAGTACCAGCCGCGGTCCACAGCCTCGCCGATCCGCCCCGGGGGCGCCGAGCAACAGTGCAGGACCACGGTCGCGTCCCCGGCCTCGGCGGCGAGCGTCTCGAACGTGTCGCCGAGCGCCTCCTCGGAGCCGCTCGGGTCGCGGACGTGGACCACGAGCGGCATCCGGGCGCTTCGCGCGATCGCGATCTGCGCCTCGAACGCGGCGCGCTGGTCGGCGCGGCCGGCGCCGTCACGGTAGTAGTCGAGGCCCGTCTCGCCGATCGCCACCACCCGCTCGTGGGCGGCGTGGGCCTCGATCTCGTCCGCGGCCGGACGGTCGAACCCGGTGGCCGAGTGCGGGTGGCGTCCGACGGACGCGAAGACCTCCGGATGGCGCTCGGCGATCGCGACCGCGTCGCGGTTCGACGCCTCGTCGAGGCCCACCGTGAGCACGCGGCGGACCCCCGCTCGGCGGGCCGCCTCCACCAGCGTCGCTGGGTCGGGCTCGCAGAGCCCGAGGTGGGCGTGCGTGTCGATCATGCGCGAAGTATCTACGTCGCCGGCGATGGTCCCGGGGGCCGGATGAGCGATCCAGCGGCCTCGGGCGGTGTTGTGCGACCGCTCATCTAGAGGTCCCGGCGACCGAAGGTCGCCATCGCGATCGCCAGCAGGCCCGTGACGTAGGCGATCGACCAGACGACGAGTGACGCGCTGCCGGCCTGCGAGCCGCCGAAGGGGCCGAGCTGGAGGACCGCGCCGGTGAGCCCGGTCGTATTCGAGACCAGGGCGTGGAGCCCGGCCTGGTAGAGCGCCTCGAACGGGAGCGCCCAGGTGGCGGCCTGCGCGATCGTCTTCAGGGCGTGGGAGTCGAGCGCGTGGCCGATCTGGCCGAGGAGCCCGGCCGTGAGGCCGGCCCCGTAGACCATCATCACGGCGATCCCCTGGGCCGTGGCGCTCAGGACCACCGAGCAGGCGAGCGAGATCGCCGCGACGACCACGACCCCCACCGCGAGCGCGAGCCCCGGCCCGACGACGTGATCGGGCCACCAATCGCCGGTCAGGCCGGTGATCAGGAGCGCCGCCAGGTAGACGGCGAGGACGTAGGCGGAGGAGAAGAGAGCGGCCCCCGCGAACCTCGCGCCGAGCAGGGTCCCGCGACCCAGCGGCCGGACCACGAGGGGCTGGAGAAGACCCGACTCGGAGTCGCCCCGCGCCACGCCGAGCGTCAGGAACACCGCCAGCACGGCGCCGAGGAACAGGGTCGCGAACATCGCCAGCCCGAAGATCGTCGCGCCGGTGAACGCGGTCGGGTCGAGGACCCTCTGGGGGCCGGCGAAATGGCGTGCGTCGCGGAAGGCGAAGTGAGCGCCGACGCCGTATAGCGCGAGGAAGAGCACCGTGAGGACGACGACGACCGCGAAGATGCGGCGGCGCACCGCCTCCCGAAGCGCGTAGCGGACGATCGTCGCGGCGCCGTCGACTGCCGCGACCGCTCCGGAGCGACTCATCCCGTTCGGCCCCCGACGGCTTCGAGGTAGACCTCCTCGAGCGTGCTCGCCAGCACCCGGACGCCGTAGACGCGCTCCCCGGCGGCGACGAGCTCGGCGACGATGCCGGGCACGTCCCCGCGCGTGGCGCCCTCGTAAGTACGCGTCCCGGAGGCGAGATCCACCTCGACCCCGCGCGGGCGGGCGAGCTCGTCGGGACGGCCCTCGGCGACGATCCGCCCCTGGTCGAGGATCACGACGCGGTCGCAGACCTGCTCGACCTCGCTGAGCAGGTGCGAGTTGAGGAACACGGAGACGCCGCGACCGCGAAGCTCCGCGAGCAGGTCCCGGACGATCCTCCGGCCCACCGGGTCGAGGGCGCTGGTGGGCTCGTCCAGCAGGAGAAGGCGCGGGTTGCCGACCAGGGCCTGGGCGATCCCCAGCCGCTGCTGCATCCCCTTCGACATCGCCTCCACCCTGGTGGCCGCCGCGTCGGGCAGGCCGACGAGCGCGAGGAGCTCGCGGCGCTCGGCCCGGCCGCCGCCGGACCCGGCGAGGCGCTGGTGGAGCGAGAGCAGCTCGTCGCCGGTGATCCACCCGGGGAAGCGGAAGAGCTCGGCGAGGTAGCCGATCGTCCTGCGGGCGGCCTTCGAGCCCGCCGGGTTGCCCCACACCTCGACGGCGCCGGCGGTGGGGCGAACGAGGCCGCAGGCGATCTTCGTCAGCGTCGACTTGCCGGCCCCGTTCGGGCCGAGCAGCCCGACCAGCTCGGCCTCGCGCACCTCGAGCCCCACGCCGGACAGCGCGACCGTCTGCCCGTAGCGCTTGTCGACTCCGCGGGCGGCGAGCGCGGCGGGCACGTCAGGCCGCGGCGGTCTCGATCTTCGGGAACAGCGGTGGCGGCTTCTCGACGCGCTGGCCGCCGGCTCGCGAGCCGAAGCCCGCGAGTGCCCGATCCCCCTCACCGAGCGCCGCGAGCATCCGGTCTCCCGTCTCGGGCATGTAGGCGTGGAGCAGGAGGGTGATCACCCGAAGGCCCTCGGCGAGGCTGTAGAGGACCTGGTCGAGGCGGTCCTCGCGATCCGGCTCCTTGGCGAGGTCCCAGGGGCGGGTCTCCTCGACGTAGCGGTTCAGGCGTCGGACGCGCGCCCAGATCGCATCGAGCGCCTGGGTCAACTCGGCTCGGTCGAGCAGGTCGGCGACCCGCGCCTCGAGCCCGGCGAGCCCGTCCTCGCCGCCGCTCAGCTCGGCGTCCGGAGCGGCGTCCGGGGCGATCCCGTCCCGGTAGCGATCGATCATCGCCAGGGTGCGGCTGGCGAGGTTCCCGTAGTCGTTCGCGAGCTCGCCCTCGTAGCGCGCCTCGAAGCCCGCCGCCGAGACCGCGCCGTCCTGGCCGAAGGAGACCTCTCGGAAGCAGTAGTAGCGCAGCGCGTCCGCGCCGAAGCGCTCGATCACGGCGACCGGGTCGAGCACGTTGCCGAGTGACTTCGACATCTTCTTCTCCCCCATCAGCAGGTAACCGTGGATCACCATCTGCTTCGGCGGCTCGATCTCGGCCGCGTAGAGCAGCGCCGGCCAGATCACGGCGTGGAATTTGAGGATGTCCTTGGCGAGGACGTGCAGGGTGGCCGGCCAGAACCGCTCGGTCAGGTCCTCTCCCTCGCGGGCGAACGCGAGGGCGCTGACATAGTTGAGCAGGGCGTCGAACCAGACGTACATCCGCTGGCTCGGGTCCCACGGCAACGGCATCCCCCACTTCAGCCGGGCCCGGGAAAGCGAGACGTCCTCGAGCCCGCTCTCGATGAAGGAGACCGCCTCGTTTCGCCGGAAGTCGGGGACGACGAAGTCGGGGCGCTCCGCGTAGAGACGCTCGAGCCGCTCCTGGAAGGCCGAGAGGCGAAAGAACCAGTTCTGCTCGCGCTCGCGCTGGAGGGGGATCTCGTGGATCGGGCAGGTGTTGCCCGGGCCGAGCTCGCGCTCGCTCTTGAAGTCGGCGCACCGCGGGCAGTACCAGCCCTCGTACATGCCCTCGTACACGTGCCCGTTGTCGTGGACGCGCTGCATGATCTCGGCGACCTTGGCCTCGTGACGCGGGTCCGAGGTGCGGATGAAGAAGTCGTTCGTGGCACCGACGAGCCGCGCCATCTCCTGGAACTTCGGCGCGTTGCGATCGGCGAGCTCCTGAGGGGT
>DATGAF010000110.1:0-31324 GCA_035313645.1 Solirubrobacterales bacterium | reverse complement strand
CGAACTGGCGCACCATCTCGGTGATCGCCTTCTGCTCGTCGGTCTTCTCGGTATAGGTGTCGGTGGCTACGGCCATGCTTTCGAGGTGGATGAGGCGAGAACGCCGGACCCTCCCGGGCGGCCAAGGATACCCGTGGGTCTCGGGCGCGGCCTGCGAGATACTCCGACGCGCGTCCCATCCATCGCTGGTCGAGTTGCGACGACTATGTCAACGGAAGTCGACCAGCGACGCGTCAGTGGGGCTCCCAAGCCCCCGGTTGCTCGGCCCGGGTGAGACCGACCGCTAGAGGTCCCACGTGAAGCTGAGCGAGCGGGAGCTGGGGGCCTCGCGCTCATAGAAGCGGTGGGCATCCCTTCGCCCCTCCGCGCTCTCGAGCCCGAGGTGCGTCGCCCCGCGCTCGCGCGCCCACGCCTTGGCCGTATCGAGCAGGGCCTTCCCGATGCCTTGTGAGCGCCGGTCCGGATGCACGGCGAAGTCCTCCACCCAGGCGCGGTAGCCGAAGCGGACGGAGTGAAGGTCCTGGTACGCCGTGAGGAAGCCGACGAGGCTCCCGTCGCTCTCTGCCACGACGACCGCCGAGTCGTGCGATTCGATTGCCTCCCGCAGCGCCACGGCGGCGCGCTTCGGATCCCACGCGTCCGGCCTCGTCCCCGGTGGCGCGAACAGCCACTCGTACAGGGGGAGGATCCTGCCCTCCTCGCCGGGCCGCGCTGCGCGGATCTCGGCTTCCATGCGCGGCAGGCTAACGGCGCGAATCGCTAGCGTACTCGCACATGAGGAACCCCCGCCAGTTCGGACACCCCCTCGCCATCGGCGCCCCCGAGCCGCCGATGGAGATCCCGGTGAAGCCCTCGCGGATGATCCACTTCCTCGACTTCTCGAACGAGAAGATGGTCGCCAAGGCGCCCGACATCGCCAAGCAGACCGACATCCTGCTCGGCAACCTGGAGGACGCGATCGCCGCCGACCGGAAGGAGGCCGCGCGGGAGGGCTTGATCAAGGCCGCCAGGGAGGGAGACTTCGGCGAGACCTCGCTGTGGACGAGGGTCAACTCGCTCGAGAGCCCGTGGGTTCTCGACGACCTCACCCGGGTCGTTACGGAGATCGGCGACAAGCTCGAGGTGATCATGGTGCCCAAGGTGGAGGGGCCATGGGACATCCACTACGTCGATCGCCTCCTGGCCCAGCTCGAAGCCAAGGCGGGGCTCGAGCGCCCGCTCCTGGTCCACGCGATCCTCGAGACCTCGCTGGGCGTCGTCAACCTCGAGGAGATCGCAACGGCGAGCCCGCGGATGCAGGGGATGAGCTTCGGCCCCGCAGACCTCGCCGCCTTCCGCCGCATGAAGACGACCCGGGTCGGCGGCGGCCATCCCGCCTATCGGGTGATCGAGGACCCGGATCCCGACCACCTCGATGCGCCGCGAGCCACCGCGCAGCAGGACCCCTGGCACTACTCGATCGCGCGAATGGTGGACGCCTGCACGTCCGCGGGCATCCTGCCCTTCTACGGCCCCTACGGCGACATCAAGGACACCGAGGGCTGCGAGACGCAGTTTCGCGCCGCCTTCCTGCTCGGCTGCGTCGGCGCGTGGTCGCTCCACCCGGTCCAGATCGAGATCGCGAAGAAGGTCTTCAGCCCGCCCCCGGAGGAGGTCAAGTTCGCGAAGAAGGTCCTCGAGGCGATTCCCGACGGGCGCGGGGTCCACATGATCGACGGCAAGATGCAGGACGACGCCACCTGGAAGCAGTGCAAGGTGATGGTCACCCTCGCGGAGACGCTCGCCCGCAAGGACCCCGAGCTCGCCGAGGCCTACGAGCTCGAGCCCTCGGCCCCCTAGGCCCTCGGCTCGAGGACGACGATCGGGAGCTCGCGAGCTCCGGCGCGGCGCCGGTAGACGGCGTAGCCCGGGTAGCGGCGGTCGGCGAGCTCCCACATCCGCGGTCGCTCCTCGGCGGTCGCCGTCCTCGCCCGGTACCGCCGCTCGCTGCCGTCGGCCGAGAACGACACCTCCGGGTTGGCCACCACGTTCCGGTACCAGGCGGGGTGGCGCACATCGCCCCCGCGCGATGCGACCAGCAGCAGGTTGTCCCCGTCGCGCGTCCAGACGAGCGGGGTGACCCGCCCGACTCCGCTGCGGGCCCCTCGCACCTTGAGATAGCCGACCCGACCGCGGCCGGCGGTGGTCAGCGTGCCGCCGGTCAGTCGAAGGAGGGCTCGGTCGAGGTGCGGGGCCACGTGGACGTAGAACCAGGAGCCCGGGCGCGACGAGACCAGCGGGATCGCGAGCCGCTCGTACAGCGGGCGCTTCGGCTCAGTCGCCATCCACGCGCCGCTCGAGCGCATCGAGGTGCGACTGGATCTCGGCCGGAAGCCGATCGCCGAAGCGCGCGAGGTGCTCCTTGACCTGGGGGAGCTGGTCGTGGACGAGCTCCGGATCGACGGTGAGGAGATCGGCGAGCTGCTCGGGCGACAGATTGAGGCCGTCGACGTTCAGATCGCCCTCGGCGGGGACGAGCCCGGTCGGCGTCTCGGTGGTCTCCCCCTCCCCGTCGCAGCGGCGGCAGATCCACTCGAGCACGCGACTGTTCTCCCGGAAGCCGGGCCAGATGAACTTGCCGTCGGCGTCCTTGCGGAACCAGTTGACGAGGAAGATCCGCGGCAGCTTCGCCGGGTCGTGGTCGCGGCCGATCCCGAGCCAATGCTCGAAGTAGTCGGCCATGTTGTAGCCGCAGAACGGCAGCATCGCCATCGGGTCGAAGCGGAGCTTCCCCACCTCGCCGGCGGCCGCGGCCGTGGTCTCGACCGACATCGTCGCCCCGAGGAAGACGCCATGCTCCCAGTCGAACGCCTCGGTGACCAGGGGCACGGTGCTCGCGCGCCGCCCGCCGAACAGGAAGGCGTCGATGGGGACTCCGGCCGGGTCCTCCCACTCCGGCGCGATCGAGGGGCACTGCGCCGCGGGGGTCGTAAAGCGGGCGTTGGGATGCGCGGCCGGGTCCTCGGACTCGGGAGTCCAGTCGTTTCCGAGCCAGTCGACAGCGTGCCGCGGAGGCTCCTCCGTCATCCCCTCCCACCAGACATCGCCGTCGTCGGTTCGCGCGCAGTTGGTGAAGATCGAGTCGCGCTCCACCGTCGCCATCGCGTTCGGATTGGTCCTCTTTCCGGTGCCCGGCGCGACGCCGAAGAACCCGGCCTCCGGGTTGACGGCGTGAAGGCGCCCATCCTCCCCGAACTTCATCCACGCGATGTCGTCGCCGACGGTCTCCGCCTTCCAGCCCGGAAGCGACGGCACCAGCATGGCGAGGTTCGTCTTCCCGGAGGCGGACGGGAAGGCGCCGGCCACGTACTTCACCCTGCCCTCGGGCGAGGTCACCTTGAGGATGAGCATGTGCTCCGCCAGCCAGCCCTCGTCGCGGGCCATGGCCGAGGCGATCCGAAGCGCGAAGCACTTCTTGCCGAGCAGCGCGTTGCCGCCGTAGCCCGAGCCGTACGACCAGATCTCCCGGCTCTCGGGGAAGTGGACGATGTACTTGTTCTCCTCGTCGCAGGGCCACGGCACGTCCTCCGCGCCGTCCTCGAGCGGGGCGCCGAGGGAGTGCAGGCAGGGAACGAAGTCGCCGTCCTCGCCGAGCACCTCGAGCGCGCCGGCGCCCATCCGGGTCATGATCCGCATGGAGGCCGCCACGTAGGCGGAGTCGGTGAGCTGGATCCCGATATGGGCGATGTGGGACCCGAGGGGGCCCATCGAGAACGGCACGACGTAGAGCGTGCGTCCGTGCATCGAGCCCTTGAACAGCTCGTTCAGGACCTCGCGCATCTCCACCGGGTCGCGCCAGTTGTTGGTCGGGCCCGCGTCGTCCTCGCTCTCCGAGCAGATGAAGGTCCGATCCTCGACCCGAGCCACGTCGCCGGGGTCCGACCGCGCCAGGTAGGAGTTCGGCCGCTTGGCGTCGGAGAGCTTCTCGAAGGTCCCGTTGGAGATCAGCTCGCGGCAGAGCCCGTCGTATTCCTCGGGCGACCCGTCGCACCAGTGGATCGACTCCGGCTCGGTGAGTCCGGCGAACTCCTCGACCCACGCGATCAGCTTCGAGTTCTTGGTGGGTGCTTCGGCGGCCGCCGCCGTCGTCTCGCTCAAGGCTTGGATCAACTCCTCTCTCGATATGTGAAACGTCAAACGCCCAGGGGGCCTCCTGGACGTAGTACCCATTCTTTCGCAACGGGATGCGGCCGGTCGGGGAGCACTCGGGTAGGGTTCCGCGGCTTACCGATGCGCTTCTACGAGTTCGAGTCCCGCCGGATCGTCGAGAGGGCGGGGATCCCGGTCACCCGCTACGGCTTCTGCACGACGTCCGAGGAGGCGCGCGAGGCCGCGGCGGAGATCGGCGGGCCGGTCGTGATCAAGTCGCAGGTGCTCACCGGGGGCCGGATGAAGGCCGGAGGCGTGAAGTTCGCCGACTCGCCCGGCGAGGCCGCCGACCACGCCGCGGCGATCCTCGAGCTCGAGATCAACGGGCACGTGCCGCGGGGCGTCCTGGTGGACCCGAAGGCGGAGGTGGCGCAGGAGTACTACGCCGGAGTGATCTGGGACGGAACGGCGAAGCGGCCGATGATGCTGTTCAGCGACCTGGGTGGCATCGACATCGAGGAGGTCGCCGAGAGCCATCCCGATCACGTCGGCCGTGGGCACCTCTCGAGCCTGCTGCCGATCTCTGACTTCCAGGCGAAGCAGGTGATCGCCGATACGGGCGTCACCGGCTCGGAGCTCGCCCGGGCGACGCCGATCCTGGCCCGCCTCGCCAGGATGATGCGCGACTGCGACATGACGCTGGCCGAGATCAATCCGCTCGCCAGGCTGGAGGACGGAAGCTTCGTCGCGCTCGACGCCCACATGGAGATGGAGAACGAGGCGATGCCGCGCCAGAAGGCCCTTCTCGACGAGCTCGGCATCGGGCCCGACGACACCCGCGAGCCGTATGAGCCGAGCGAGTTCGAGCGCAACGTGACCGCGATCGATGCCGCCGACCACCGCGGGGTGATCCAGGGGAGGGACCACGGGTTCGCGGGCAACCTCGGCCTCGTGATCGGCGCCGGCGGCGGGTCCCTCACCCTGACGGACGCGGTCAGGAGCCAGGGCGGCCGGCCCGCCAACTACACGGAGATCGGCGGCAACCCATCCGTCTCCAAGGCCTGCGGCCTCGCCAAGGAGGTGCTGCGAAAGGACGGGGTCGAGAAGATCGCGGTGATGATGTCGATCGTCTCCAACACCCGCGTCGACATCGTGGCCCGGGGGGTGATCAAGGCCTGCCTGGAGCTGGGCAAGGACCCGGCCGAGACGATCGCGATCTTCCGCATCCCCGGCGCCTGGGAGGAGGAGGGGTTCAGGATCCTCGAGCGCTATGGCGTCGAGTACTGCGACCGGTCGGTCTCGATGTGGGAGGCGGCCGGCAGGGCCGTCGCCAAGATCCAGGGCCCCGGCCACCCCGCCGCCGCCGAAGTCCGAGACGGGGAGGCGGCGGGCTGATGTCGATCCTGCTGAGCGAGGACTTCACCTTCATCGTCCAGGGGATCACCGGCCGCGAGGCGGTCAACCTGACCCGGGAGTGCCTGGACTACGGGTCGAAGGTGGTCGGCGGCGTCACCCCGGGCCGAAAGGGGCGCGAGGTCCACGGCGTCCCGGTTTTCGACACCGTGGAGCAGGCCGTCGACGCGGTCGGCTTCGTGCCGAACGGAGCCGTGGTCACCGTCCCGCCCGCCTTCACCAAGGACGCCGTCTTCGAGGCGATCGAGGCAGGGATCGAGCTGATCGTGATCGTCACGGAGCGGATCCCGCGCCGCGACGTCGCCGAGATGGTCGAGCTCGCGGGGATGCGCGGCGCGCGGATCATCGGGCCGAACTGCCTCGGGGTGATCGTTCCCGAGGTCTGCAAGATGGGCGGCATCGGGGGGCCCGCGCGGGACGCGGCGAAGGCCTACCAACCGGGGCCGGTCGGAGTCATGTCGCGAAGCGGCGGGATGACGACCGAGATCTCCTCCTCGCTCACCGCCGCCGGCCTCGGCGTGTCGACCGCGGTCTCGATCGGGGGCGACGCGATCATCGGCTCGGCCTACGCGGAGCTGATGCCGCTGTTCGAGTCCGACGCACAGACCGAGGCGATCGTCATCTACACCGAGCCCGGCGGGCGCATGGAGGCGCAGCTCGCCGAGTGGGTCACGGACAATCAGTCGCGGCTTCCCATCGTCGCCTTCATGGCCGGGCGGTTCATGGACGACGAGGAGATGAAGGGGATGAGCTTCGGCCACGCGGGGACCATCGTCGAGGGGAAGGAGGACACGGCGACCGAGAAGATCGCCCGCCTCGAGGGTGCTGGGATCCAGGTGGTCGAGCGGATCGACGAGATCCCGGACGCGGTCAAGGGGAAGCTCGGGGTGGCCGCGTGAGCGCGCCCGGCGGGACGACCGAGGGGCTGACCGGGATCTTCATCGAGCTCGAGGTCGACGACTCGGTGCGCGACGACCCTGAGCTCGCGGCCAAGCTCACCGAGGTCTGCCCGGTGGACATCTTCGCCGCCGACGGCGAGGGCGGAACGCTGCGGATCGTCGACTCGAACCTCGACGAATGCGTGCTCTGCGAGCTCTGCCTCGACGCCGCCCCTGACGGGACGGTCGCGGTCAAGAAGCTCTACGACGGCAGCGAACTACGACGTTGATGAAGCTCAGTGCCCGGGACCGGCTCTGTCAGCTACTCCCGCAGCCCGGCGGCTTCGAGGGCGGAGGATCGCCGGTGTCGCGCCGGGCTCGAAGCGCTACGGGAGGCTCAGGTGCAGGGTTCGAGAGGGGGCGAGTAGCCTCCATGCAACATGTCCCCCACGGCAACCAGGCAAGCAGGCCTTGCACTGGTCGTCGTGGGCGTCGCCGCCGTGTTGCTTGCCTTGCTGGCCAATCCACTTGGAATCGGCAAGTCCGGCTTCGGCTGGGCGCAGACCCTTCTGCTCCTGGTGGGCATCGGGCTGGTCGTCGTCGGCGCCGTGATCCCGTCACGAGTCCCGAGTTCAGGCGCCGACGAGCGCAGAGAGCCGTCCCCCTGGGCTTAGTTCTGGGATCGTCAGTAAGCGGTTGGAGCCGCTACTCCCGCAGCCCGGCGGCTTCGAGGGCATTGTCCTCGCCGTAAAACTCGCGAATGCGCACGATCATCCCGTCCTGGATCGTGAGCAACTCGTAGTTGGTCGAGCGAACTTCGGCACCGCTGCTTGCGCCTCGTCCGACCTCGGTTGCCACGACCAGCACCTCATCGCCTGGGCAGTCGATGATCCGCTCGACCTCGTATCTGTAGTCATCGAAGCTTTCGAGCCACTCCTCGAGCCGCTGCCTGACTCCGTCACGGCCTCGATAGGTGCTTCCGTCCTCAGGGGCGGTCCACTCGACTTCGGGATGGCAGAACGCCATTGTTCTGGGCATCCCGGCCAGCAACTCCGCCTTGCTCGTAGCCACCTCGTACCAGCGCGCAGCAATCTCGACTGTCTCCTGCGACATAGCCCCGCGCAGTATCTCGCGATCCGGAAGGCTCAGCGCCTCACCGGGCACCAGGTCTTCCCCGAGGGCCACGCCGCCCCAGCGGGTCGTGGCCCAGCGGTTAGCTCGGCCAGCGACGAGGTCGCGTCCATCACGTAATGGGCACGCGCACCCGCTCAAACAAATCGAACGGCAGCGAGCTTCGACGCTATACGCTCGCCGCAATGGGGGGCCCGGACAGCAGGAGGCTGTACCTGATCAAGGTCGTCGCGCTCGCAGCGGTCTATTACGGCGCCGCGAAGCTCGGCCTCAGCCTCGCCTTCGCCGCGCCCAGCGTCACCGCGATCTGGCCGCCCACCGGGATCGCCCTGGCAGCCTTGATCCTGTGGGGCTATCGGGTCTGGCCCGGAGTCGCGCTGGGCGCCCTGCTCGCGAACAGCTGGACGGGGGTGCCCTTCTACACGGTCGGAGGGATCGCGCTCGGAAACACGCTCGAGGCGCTCGCCGGTGCGTACCTCCTCTGCGAGGTCGGCGATTTCCGGCCGTCGCTGGAGCGGGTCGTGGACGTGATCTCGCTGGCCATCCTCGCGGGCGCGGTCAGCACGGCGATCAGCGCGACCGTCGGCGTCACGAGCCTCCTGATCGGCAACGAGATCGGCTCCGGCGACATCGGCTCGGTTTGGCGCACCTGGTGGCTGGGCGACATGGGGGGCGACCTGATCGTCGCCCCGGCGCTTCTGGTCGCCGCCACGCAGTGGCCGTTCAGACGGGCCCCGGGCCGCCCGCTCGAGGCCGTCGCGCTGGCGCTCCTTGCGGGCGGCCTCAGCGCGGTCGTCTTCTCCAGCACGAACGTCTTCCCCTACGTCCTCTTCCCCCTGCTGGTCTGGGGCGCGCTTCGCTTCTGGCAGCCGGGTGCCGCCGGCGCGACCCTGCTTGTCGCCGCCATCGCGATTCCGCTGACCGAGCACGACCTCGGCCCGTTCTCCGGCCACTCGCCCGACGACCGGCTGCTGCTCGCCCAGACATTCCTCGGCGTCGCGGGGCTGACCGCGCTCGTGCTGGCGGCGGTGATCTCCGAGCGCCGGCGGGCGGAGGAGGCGGCGGAGCGCATCGCCGCCACGCTGCAGGAGAGCCTCCTCCCCACCCACCTCCCCGCCATACCGGGGATCGAGACGGCGGTCGACTTCAGGGCGGCCGGCGAGCGCCACCTGGTGGGGGGCGACTTCTACGACGTGTTCGAGGGCGAGGACGGAGCCTGGGCGGTGGTGGTGGGAGACGTGCTCGGCAAGGGGGCGACCGCGGCCGCCACGACCGGCCTGGCCCGCTACACGCTGCGCGCCGCGGCCGTCCAGGAGCGGCGCCCGAGCCGGGTCCTGGGGCTTCTGAACGACGCGATCCTGAAGCAGTCGCCGGACCAGTTCTGCACGGTCGCGTACGGCCGGCTCGAGCTCGAGGAGACGGGGGGCGTCAGCGTGACGCTCTCGGTGGGTGGCCACCCCCTGCCGCTGGTGCTGCGTGCGGACGGGCAGGTGGAGCCGGTGGGAAGGCCCGGCACGCTCCTCGGCGTGCTTCCCCGCCCGGAGCTGGCCGACCACAGGGCCCACCTCGATCCCGGCGATGCGCTCGTCTTCTACACCGACGGCCTCACCGAGGCCTATGCCCCCGGCCGAATCGTGAAGCGCGCGGCCCTGGTGGCCGCGCTCCAGTCGAGCGATGGCCACCGCGACGCCGCCGCCATCGTCAGCGAAGTGGAGGCCGCGGCGCTGGGCGACGGTGGCGGTGAGCCCCGCGACGACATCGTCCTGCTCGTGCTTCGAGTGATGGAAGAAGCCCCGAGGGAAGCCGGGTCCCACCACTGATCACACCGAGACAACCTTGAACCTCGTCGAGGACGTGCTCGAGCGCTTCGCCGCCTCCAAGCCGGCGCTGGTGACGATCTCGGACGAGGGTGAGCGGCGGATCTGGCACTTCGGCGAGCTGATCGCGCGGAGCGCAGGGCTCTCGGGCGCGTTCGCCGCTCGCGGCGTCCGCCGCGGCGACGTCGTGATGACTCTGGTCGGCAATCGAGTCGAATGGGCGCTGGCGGTGCTCGCCTGTTGGCGCATGGGCGCAATCGCCCTGCCGTGCAACGTCCAGCTTCGCCGGGGCGACCTCGCGCTCCGGGTGCGCGCCGCCGACCCGAAGCTGTGCGTGGGCGAGGAGGAGCTGCTCGGCGAGCTTCCCGACGGCGTCCCGGCGCTGACGATGGCCGACGTGGCTCGGGTGATGGACGAGGAGCGCCCCCAGGAGCCGCCCGCGGACGTCGCCGACCTCGATCCCGCAGAGGGCGCGTTGATCGTCTTCACCTCCGGGACGACTGGGGAGCCCCGTGGAGCCCTTCACGCTCAGCGCTACCTGACGGGCCAACGCGTGCAGGCGCGGCATTGGCTGGGCGCCCGGGAGGGAGATCTCGTCTGGTGCACGACCGCCACCGGATGGTCCAAGTCGGCGCGGAACGTGTTCCTCGCCCCCTGGCTCTGCGGCGCCGCCGCGCTTCTCCACGAGGGGCGCTTCGACCCGGCCGAGCGACTGGAGCTGGTCGAGCGTGAGGGAGTCGACGTCCTGTGCCAGGCGCCGACCGAGTACCGGATGCTCGCGAAGCACGGGGCGCTTCGCCCCGTGCCCTCGCTTCGGCGCATGGTCTCGGCCGGGGAGGCGCTCAACCCCGAGGTCATCGAGGCCTTCCGGGAGGAGCTCGGGCTCGAGATCTGCGACGGCTACGGGCAGACCGAGACCGGGCAGGTGACCGGGAACCTGGTCGGCGAGGCGGTTCGCTACGGCTCGATGGGGAGGCCGCTCCCCGGGTTCGAGGTGCGGATCGCGGAGGGCGAGCTTCAGGTGAGGCCCGGAAGCTGTCCCACGTTCTTCAGCCGCTACCTCGACTCGGAGCCGTTCGACGGCGAGTGGTGGCCGACGGGGGACGTGGTGAGCGAGGACGGCGACGGCTACCTGTGGTACGAGGGTCGCCGCGACGACCTGATTCTCTCGGCCGGGTACCGGATCGGGCCGTTCGAGGTCGAGTCGGCCCTCCTCACCCACCCCGCGGTCGCCGAGGCCGCCGCCGTTCCGGCGCCGGACCCGGAGCGCGGCTCGGTGGTGCGGGCGATCGTGGTCCTGCGGGAGGGCGAGCCGACCGACCAGCTGGCCCGCGACCTCCAGGACCACGTCAAGAGGGTGACCGCGCCGTACAAGTTCCCCCGGATCGTCGAGTTCGTCGACGAGCTGCCGAAGACGTCGAGCGGCAAGATCAAGCGGGCGGAGCTGCGCGCGGCCGGCCCGGGCTGAGCCGCGGTGCGGCGCTCTCAGTACGCCGCGTTCGGGGGCCTCTTCGTCGTCACGCTGCTCTCGCTGACCGCGGTCGGGGCGGTCCTGCCGGTGATCCCGCGCTATGTGCGCGGACCGCTGGGCGCGGGCAACGTCGCCGTCGGGGTGGCGATCGGGGCGTTCGCGTTGACGGCCCTGGCGGGGCGTCCGATCGCCGGCCACATCGCGGACCGCCGCGGCCGCCGGCCCGTGGTGGCCGCGGGTGCGCTGCTGGCGGCCGCGGCGGGGGGCCTCTACCTGGTGCCGGCGGGGCTCCCCGGCCTGATCCTCGCCCGCCTCGTCCTGGGCGCCGGCGAGGGAATGGTGTTCACGGCGGGCGCCACCTGGGTCGTCGACCTCGCTCCGCCGGGGCGCCGCGGACGGGTGATCGGCCTCTACGGGCTCGCGGTCTGGAGCGGGCTGAGCCTCGGGCCGCCGATCGGCGACGCGCTGCTGCGGGCATCGAGCTTCGACGCGGTGTGGGTGTTCACGGCGATCTCGCCGTTCATCGGGGCTCTGATCGCCCTGACGATCCCCGACCCGTTCCGCCCCGTGGCCGTCCCGGAGCGGCGGCCGCTGATAGCCCGCGAGTCGGTGGGCCCCGGATTGGCGTTCTCGTTCGCCAACGTCGGCTACGCGGCGATGGCCTCGTTCATCGTCCTGGACCTGGACGCCAACGGCACCGGCCACGGCGCCGCCGCGTTCACGGTGTTCGCCGCCACAGTCGTGCTCACGAGGCTGATCGGGGGCGACCTCCCCGATCGGGTGGGCCCGCTGCGCTGCGCGGCCGCCGCGGCCGCGGTGGAGTCGCTCGGGCTCGCGGTGATCGCGCTCGCCACCACCCTGCCCGTCGCGATCGCCGGCGCGGCGGCGATGGGGACGGCCTTCTCCCTGCTCTACCCCTCGTTCTCGCTGGTCGTCGTCAATCGCGTTCCGGATGAGCGTCGCGGGGTCGCGCTCGGGACGTTCACGGCGTTCTTCGACATCGGGGTGGGCCTCGGCGCGCCGCTCGCCGGGGCGGCCGCCGCGATCGGCGGCTACTCGGCGGCGTTCTGGCTCGGCTCGGTGTTCGCGATCGGCACGGTCGTGCTGGCCAACGCGCTCAGAAGAGGGTGGGCTGCCGCTCCGGCGGCGGGCTGAGCTCCTCCGCCCGCTCGGCGTCCGGCCGGGCGCGGATTCCTCGCCGCGGGCCGTCCCGCCCGGGCCGGCGCACCATCGCCGCCAGCCGTCCCGCCTCGTCCTTCCGCATGTAGGCGCCCCGCTCGTACAGCTCCTCGTAGCGCGGAAGGAGATCCGGCCGGTGCTCGCGAAGCCAGTCGAACCAGATCTCGCGGACCTCGCCGCGGAGGTGGAGGGCCACCCCGCCCACCGAGTCCGGCCCCGCCTCGTCGAGGAGGTCGAGCAGGGGCGCGACCTGCTCCGGGGAGTCGTTGACGCCCGGGATCAGGGGCGCGATCAGGACGCCGGTTCGGATCCCGGCGCGCTTCAGCTCCGCCACGGCCTCGATCCGCTTGCGCGGATGGGGGGTGTGCGGCTCGGTTTGGCGCCACGCTTTCTCGTCCAGGGTCGGGATCGAGAGGTTCGCGGTGAAATCCGTGCGCTCGGCGATCTCCTTCATCAGGCCGACGTCGCGCAGGAGGAGCGGCGACTTGGTCAGGACCGAGCATGGGTTGGCGAAGTCCCGCATCGCCTCCCAGATGCCCTGCATCAGCTCGTAGCGTCCCTCGACCCACTGGTACGGGTCCGTGTTGGTCCCGAGCGCCACGTGGTCGCCGTTCCACGACGGCCGCGCGAGCTCCGCCCGCACGAGCTCGGGGGCGTTCACCTTGACGACGATCTCGCGCTCGAAGTCCTCGCGGGCGTTGAAGTCGAGGTACGTATGCGTGGGTCGGGCGAAGCAATAAACGCACGCATGGCTGCATCCCCTGTACGGGTTGATCGTGTAGCGGAAGGGCATCCGCGAGCGCTTCGGCACCTCGTTGATCGCGGAGCGAGCGCGGACCTCGTAGAACCGGGTGCCGAGCGCCTCCGGCGCGTCGAAGGTGCGGACCACCGCGGGCTCCTTGAAGCCCGGCAGGGCGGCCCCGCGCTCGCGCTCGACGCTCAAGTTGTCCCATCGCATGCGAACGAATGTTCGCATGTCGGGCGGCTGGAACGGGTCCCTTCGTCGAGGGCCGGCCAGGAGGGATCGAGGAGAGCGCCCCTGCTGCCGATGGGAGAGGCAGAGGAAATTGGCTATAGATGGCGGAGTGGCCTCGAGGCCGGCGCCGCCGACGCCGGACGTTCGGGATCCAGGACAGAAAAGGCACGAGCCCCGCGGCATCTACGCCGCCCGGCTTGCGCTGGTGTGCCTCGCCTACTTCGGCTTGGCGAAGGCGGGGCTCGCGTTCGCGTTCGAGAACCAGAGCATCACCGCCGTCTGGCCGCCGACCGGGCTGGCCCTCGCGGCCGTGGTCGTGTGGGGCTACCGGATGTGGCCGGGGATCGCGCTCGGGGCGTTTCTCGCGAACCTGACCACCGCCGGCTCCACGCCGACCGACCTCGGGATCGCCGCCGGGAACACGCTCGAGGCCCTCGCAGGCGCCTATCTCCTGACGAACGTGGCGCGGTTCCATCCCTCCCTCGACCGCGTGCGCGACGTCCTCGCACTCGTCGGATACGCCGCGATCCTGAGCACGACGATCAGCGCCACGATCGGGGTCGCGAGCCTCGCCGCGTCGGGGCTCGTGGACGGCGGCCAGATCGGCTCCGCCTGGCGGGTGTGGTGGCTCGGCGACGCCGGCGGCGATCTGATCGTGGCCCCTGCGCTGCTGATCCTCGCTGCGCGTCCCCGCCTCGAGTCGCGGCCCGGGGTCTGGGCCGAGGGCGTCGGGTTGTCGGTGCTTTTGGTCGGCGTCAGCGTGACCGTCTTCGCAACCGGCCTGGGCGTCGCCTACGTGGTCTTCCCGCTCCTCTTCTGGATCGGGCTGCGTTACCGGCAGGTCGGCGTCGTGATCGCCGGCCTGGTCACCTCGGGGATCGCCGTGGGGTTCACGGCTCACGGCGAGGGGCCGTTCATCGGCGGCTCGATCGACACCGAGCTCCTGCGCTCCCAGACCTTCGTCGCGGTGGCGACGATCACCGGCCTGCTGATCGCCGCGCTGACCGCCGAGCGTCGGCGCACCGAGGACGAGCTGCGCCACCGCGCGGAGCACGACGCCCTGACCGGGCTCTTCAACCGCGCCAGGTTCACGCAGGAGCTCGAGCACCAGGCCTCCTACAACGCGCGCTACGGCGGGCTGGGGGCGGTGCTCGTCGTGGACGTCGACCGCTTCAAGCGCGTCAACGACGCGCTGGGACACGCCGCGGGCGACGAGCTGATCGCGCGGATGAGCCGGCTGCTCCGAGAATGCCTTCGCGACACGGACGTGCTGGGCCGCTGGGGAGGCGACGAGTTCACGGTGCTACTCCCCCAGGCGAGCGAGGCCGAGGCGATCGCGGTGGTCGAGCGGCTGCTCGCCAAGGTCCGCCGGGAGGCGTCGATCGTGCGCGGCGAAGCGGCGATCCCGGTGACCGTCAGCATCGGCGTGACGCCCTTCGGCCCCGGCATCGACCTCGAGCCGGATGCGATCATGCGGAGCGCCGACGCGGCGATGTACCAGGCCAAGCTGACGGGCCGTGACCGCTTCGAGCGGAGCGAGCTGGGCTGGAGGCGGGCCGGCCCCGAGTCGGGGCCCGGCCCCCGGCGACGAGCTCAGGCCTAGGAGCTAGCCGGCGCGCGCGGCGTCCCGAGGATTCACGATCGGCCGCAGGTTCGGCTCGATCTGATCCCGCAGGTGCTCGATGAACGGCGGCAGCGAGAGCTTCTCGCCGAGGCTCTCCAGCGGCTCGTCGACGGTGAAGCCGGGGCCCAGCGTGGCGATCTCGAACAGGACGCCGCTGGGCTCGCGGAAGTACACCGAGCGAAAGTAGAAGCGATCGATCACCGGCGTCGGCCTCTCCCCGGCCTCGATCACGCGGTCGCGCCAAGCCTCGTGGTCCTCGGGGGTGGAAGCCCAGGCGATGTGGTGGACCGTTCCCGCGCCCTGGACGCCCGGCTCGGTTGGGGGCTCGTCGTAGGCGTAGAGGCCGCCGCGGCGGTCGCCCCGGACCTCCCACAGGCGGGCGTCACGGCCCGCGAATCCCAGCGCCTCGTCGAGCAGCGCCCGGCTGCGGCCGGGGTCCGACGAGTAGGCGCGGGCGCCGTCGAAGCCTTGGAGCGCGAGCTCCGCGGGGACCTCTGGATGCTCGGCGATCAGCGGCGCGTCATCGACGCTCGAGACGACAAGCTCGTGCTCCAGCCCCTCGGGATCGGAGAACCGCAGGGCGTCGCGGTCCGCGACCCGCTCGCCGGCGGTTCCGCGCTCTTTCAGTCGCTCGGCCCAGAAGTCGAGCGCCTCGGTGGAGGCGACGCGCCAGACGATCCGGTGGATCATCCCGTCGCCCGCGCGGCCTCGGGCGACTCCGGGGTACTCGAAGAACGTCAGGTCGGACCCGGGATCGCCGTTCTCGTCGGCGTAGAAGAGGTGGTAGACGCTCGGGTTGTCCTGGTTGACGGTCTTCTTAACCAGCCGCAGGCCCATGACCCCGGCGTAGAAGTCGACGTTTCGCTGCCCGTCCTCGGTGATCGCCGTGATGTGGTGGATGCCGTCGAGCTTCACCCTCCTGACGATAGCGGCATCCGCTCCGGCCAATCCGCGGGCTTCAGCTTGTACTCGGCGTGACCACCTCGGCCGCTACTCTCGCTGCTCGGACCGAAGCGAACCGGGGAGAGCGGATGACAGTGGAGACCGGCACGACGAGCACGCCCGCGGTCGATCGGGCGAGGATCGCGCAGCTGACCGAGCAGCAAATGACGAAGCTCGGCGAGCGCACTCCGGCCTCCAGGGATCGCTTCCAGCGGGCGGTCAAGGTGATGCCGAAGGGAGTCCCCTCCTCCTTCCAGGAGAACGATCCGTGGCCGATCTACGTCGAGCGCGGCGAGGGGACCCGGGTCTGGGACGTGGACGGCAACGAGTACGTCGACTTCCACAACGGCTTCGGGGTGATGTGCGTCGGGCATGCCAACCCGAGCGTCGGGACGGCGGTCAAGGCGCGCGTCGACCTCGGCACCCACTTCGCCGCCCCGACCGACGGCTCGATCGTCGTCGCTGAGGAGCTCACCCGCAGGTTCGGCCTGCCGCAGTGGCGGTTCACCAACTCGGGGACCGAGTCGACGATGGACGCCGTGCACCTGGCCCGGGGGGCCACCGGCCGGGACGTGATCCTCAAGATCGAGGGCTCCTACCACGGCCATCACGACGCGGTGATGGTCTCGGTGTACCCGGCGCTCGAGGACCTCGGCGAGCGGGACGACCCCCGTTCGGTGCCCTACGGCGCCGGCTACCCGCGCGCGCTGACCGAGCTGACGCGGGCGGTGCCGTTCAACGACGCCGCGGCGCTCGAATCGGCGCTCGAGAAGCTCGAGGGCCGGGTCGCCGGGCTGATCATGGAGCCGGCGATGATGAACATCAACATCATCCCGCCCGTCGAGGGCTATCTCGAGCGGGTGCGCGAGCTCTGCACCGAGCACGGGGTGAAGCTCATCTTCGACGAGGTGAAGACGGGGGCGACGATCTCCTACGGCGGGGCCACCAGGCGCTTCGGCGTCACCCCGGACCTGATCACCCTGGCGAAGGCGATCTGCGGCGGCTACCCCGGCGGAGCGATCGGGATGACGGAGGAGATCGCCGAGCTGGTGGCGAGCGGCGCGGTGCACCAGTACGGGACGTTCAACGGCAACCCCCTGGTCATGGCCGCCGCGCAGGCGGCGCTGACCGAGGTGCTCACGGACGATGCCTACGCCAAGCTCGAGCGGACCAACGAGGCGCTGAAGGCCGCGTGCCGCGAGGTCATCGACCGCTACGGCCTGCCCGCCTACGCCGAGGGCATCGGGGCCAAGGGGTGCGTGATCTTCGCCGCCGAGCCGCTTCGCGAGTACCGCGACTACCTGACCAAGGTCGACGGGGAGCTCTCCACGCTGGCCTGGCTCTACCACATGAACAACGGCATCTTCATGACCCCCGGAGTCGAGGAGGAGTGGACGCTGTCGATCGCCCACACCGACGACGACCTCGACCGCTACCTCACCGCGTTCGAGACCTTCGCCCGCGAGCTCACGGGCAGCTGACCCCTCCCGAGCCGCAGCCGAGCCGCCCGACCGGGCCGGCGAGCTACGGCTTCGCCGGGGCGAGGGGTGATGCCGGCGAGCGCCTGCCGTGGAGCGAGGTCGAGGGGTGGCTCGGGGCCTCGCGCAACTACTGGGTGTGCACCACCCGCCCCGACGGGCGACCGCACGCGATGCCCGTGTGGGGGCTGTGGCTGGAGGGCGAGCTGTGGTTCTCGACCCACCCGAGAACGGTGAAGGGCCGAAACCTCGCGGCGAGCCCCGAGGTCGTCGTCCACCTCGAGAGCGGCGATGAGGTCGCGATCGTCGAGGGCGTCGCCGAGCCGGTCCGGGGCGGCGAGACTCTCGGGCGCTTCGTCGACGAGTACGAGGCCAAGTACGGCTACCGGATCGATCCCGGCGAGCGGGCGATGGGCATCTACTCCGTGCGGCCGCGCGTGGTGTTCTCATGGCGCGAGGCCGACTTCCCCGAATCGGCGACGCGCTGGCGCTTCGAGGAGGGCTGAGGCCGACGCCGCGAACTTCGGCGCACGGCGCCCGAGGGGTGGACGCGAGGCGCCGAAGTTCGGATCAGCCGAGGGCGGCGCGGGCGCTGTCGAGGTCGTCGGTGGCGACCACGAGCTTGACGCCGCCGAAGGTCGTGTAGGCGAACTCGATGTTGACGTTGGCCTCACCCAGTGATCGGGCCAGCTCGCCGAGCGTGCCGGGGCGGTCATCCACGTCGATGACCAGGACCTCGCGCTCGTCGGCCACGCCCATGCCGGCCTCCTCGAGCGCCTTGTGAGCCGTCGCCGCGCGCTCGCCGGACACGAGGATGTGGATGATCCCTCGGCCCTCGCCGGTCATCGCGCACATCCCCTCGATGTTGACCCCCGCCCGCCCGGTCGCGTCGCCGAGGCGCGACAGCTCCCCCGGCCGGTCCTGGAGGACGATCGTCAGGTCCTTGGCCACCGGAGGCGAGCGTATAGGAGATCGAGCGCTCCCAGCGGCCGCGCCGCGGCGGCCGCGTCGACCGCGTTGTCGACCCTGGCGGTAGGATCCACGACAGGGATGGATCCCTCGTCTCAGCGCGCCGGCGACGGCCCGGAGGAGCGATCGAAAGTGGTCGCGATCTCGGGAGCCGAGCTCGGCGGAACCGGGACCGCGATCCCGCCTCGCTTCGAGCGCCAGCTTCGCGGCGCCGCACAGCGGCGCCGCGGAACCGAGCATCCATGGGTTGCGGTCACGAGGGTCAACGGGGTCGGCGAGATCCGGCGTCGATACGGAGATCCGGCGGCGGAGGAGTTCCTGCGAAGCACGGCGAGCGCGCTGCGATCCTCGCTTCGCGAGTCGGACAAGCTCTCCCCCGTGGGGCGCGGAGAGTACGGGATCGTGCTCGACGCCCCGAGCGGCGACGACGTGCTCGCGGGCCTCGAGCGCCTGGTCAAGCAGGTGCGCGAGCTCGCCGGGCGCGACCACCGCTGGCGGGGAGGGTCGCTCAGCGTCGGGGTCGCGCCGATGTGGACCGACGAGCCCGCCGAGATCCTGGAGCGAGCGCGCGGCGCGCTCGAGCGCGCCCAGCGGCGCGGGGGCGGCCAGGTGATGATGGCCACCTCGGCTCGCTAGCCGGCGCCGCCGACCCGCCTCCTCTCGCTAGCCTGGAATCGATGGCCAATCGCCTCGCCGAGGAGACCAGCCCGTACCTCCTCCAGCACAAGGACAACCCCGTCGACTGGCACGCCTGGGGCCCAGAGGCGCTGGAGCGAGCCAAGCGGGACGACAAGCCGATCCTGCTGTCGATCGGCTACTCAGCCTGCCACTGGTGCCACGTGATGGAGAGGGAGTCCTTCGAGGACTCCGAGACCGCGGCCTACATGAACGAGCACTTCGTCCCGATCAAGGTCGACCGGGAGGAGCGCCCGGACCTCGACTCGATCTACATGGAGGCGGTCCAGGGGATGACGGGGCACGGCGGCTGGCCGCTGACGGCCTTCCTCGATCCCGAGGGCGTGCCGTTCTACGGCGGCACCTACTTCCCGCCGGAGGCGCGCCACGGGATGGCGAGCTTCCGGATGGTGATGGAGGCGGTGGTCGAGTCGTGGAGCACGCAGCGCGAGCGGATCCGCGCCTCGGCGGCGCGGATCCGCGAGCAGCTTTCCGCGATCGGGCAGATCGAGCCCTCCGATGAGCCGATCGGGCCGGAGGTCGTGGAGACCGCCGTCAAGAGCCTGCGGATGATGGCCGACATGCGGCACGGAGGCTTCGGCTCGGCCCCGAAGTTCCCGCCCTCCGCCGCGCTCGAGCTGCTCTTGGCGCGCGGGGATCACGACGTCGTCGAGGTCACCCTCGACGCGATGGCCCACGGCGGGATCTACGACCAGATCGGCGGCGGCTTCGCCCGCTACTCGGTCGACGACGTCTGGCTCGTCCCCCACTTCGAGAAGATGCTCTACGACAACGCCCTCCTCGCGCGCGCCTACCTTCACGGCTGGCAGGCGCTCGGCCACGAGCGCTGGCGGCGAGTCTGCGAGGAGACCCTGGTGTGGACCCTTCGCGAGATGCGCGGGCCGGAGGGCGGCTTCCATTCGGCGCTCGACGCCGACTCCGAGGGCGAGGAGGGGCGGTTCTATGTCTGGACGCCCGACGAGATCCGCGAGGCGCTCGCGGGCGCCGGGCTCGGCGAGCGTGCCGACGAGGTGCTCGCCCACTACGGCGTCGCCGTGGAGGGGAACTTCGAGGGGCGCAACATCCTGCACGTCCCGCGCGGTCCCGCCGCTTCGCCCCCGGCGGACCTCGACCGCGTTCGCGGGGCCCTCTACACGTTCCGGTCCCGGCGGACCTGGCCCGGCAAGGACGACAAGCGGCTGACGTCCTGGAATGCGCTGATGATCGCCGCCCTCGCCGAGGCGGGAGCGACCCTCCCGTGCGGCGACTACCTTGACGCGGCGGTGGCCTGCGCGGAGTTCGTGTGGCGCGACCTCCGAGACGACCGGGGGCGCCTGCTGCGCTCCTACAAGGACGGCGAGGCTCGGCTGCCCGCCTACCTGGAGGACTACGCCTACCTCGTCGAGGCGCTCCTGACCCTGTACGAGGCGACCTTCGAGGTGCGGTGGTTCGACGCCGCCCGCGAGACCGCCGATCTGATGATCGAGCTCTTCGCCGATCCCGACCGGGGCGGCTTCTTCACCACGGCTCACGACCATGAGCTCCTGATCGCCCGCCGAAAGGACGTCGACGACCATCCGATCCCCTCCGGCAACTCCTCGGCCGCCTACGGGCTGCTGCGCCTCGCCGCGCTCACCGGCGACCGCGAGTACGAGCGTCGCGCGGTCGGGGTCTTCAGGCTGCTTCACCGCGCCGCCGCACGCCACCCGAACGCACTCGCCCATCTGCTCTGCGGGATCGACTTCCACCTCGCTTCGGTGAAGGAGGTCGCCCTGGTCGGCCCGTCCGGCGGCGACGGGCTGGGCGAGCTGGCCGAGATCGTCCGGCGCGGCTTTCGCCCCCACCTCGTCCTCGCCGGCGGCCCCGAGGGAACCGAGCGGCCCGAGCTCCTGCGCGAGCGCTCGGCGGTGGACGGCCACGCCGCCGCCTACGTCTGCGAGAACTTCGCCTGCCGCCGGCCGGTGACCGAGCCGGACGACCTCGCCGCCAGCCTCAGCTGAGCCTTTGGGGCATCGTCGGCCGGGGGCGCGAGACTTTGGGCCGGGGTTGCTGGAATCGATGGCTCGGGAATTCAGGCGAGGCGAGCGCGTGGAGTGGAACTTCCGCGGCGCGCGGGTGATCGGCACGGTGCGAAGGCGCCTCACCTCACGCACGGTCGTGAACGACCGCGTCGTCGCCGCCTCCAAGGACGACCCGCGCTATGTGGTCAAGAGCGCGAAGTCGGGGAATGAGACGACGCGGCGGGCGGCGGCGCTTCGGAGGCTCTCGCCAGCTGACGAGTGAGCACGAGGAGCGCGACGGCGAGGAGCAGCTCGACGGCGAAGCCCCCGAGGCTCGCGATGTTGTCGCCGCTCGAGTAGTGACCGGTCGTGGTCAGGTGGTAGCCGAGATGCGCGAGCGTGCCGACTATGTAGGCGAGCAGCGTCACCTGGACGAAGCGGCTCTCGAGCACGATGGCGGCGCCGATCAGGACGATCGCGATCGTCAGGTTCGCGGAGCCGAAGTCGCGCAGCAGGTGCTCGTTGTACGGCGGGAGCGCCGAGACCCAATGGCGCCCGCCGCCGGGGAAGTCGTCGTAGAAGGAGCGAGGGGCGATCGTGATCCAGACCCCGAGCACCACCGAGGGCAGCGCGAGCACCAGGAGCCCGGCGCGCAGGATGCCGCGATGTCGCATCCGCTCTCCGGCTAGCGGGTCAGGAACCCGATCCCGTCGAGGACGACGCTGGGGCGCGGCCTCGGCATCAGAGGACCGGGAGGAACTTGTCGACCTCCCACGGGGTGACCTGGACCCGGTACTCGTCCCACTCGGAGCGCTTGATCTCGATGAAGCGCTTGAACGTGTGCTCGCCCAGGATCCGCAACACGAGCTCGGAATGGGCGGCAATCTCGATCGCCTCGCCGAGCGTCTCCGGAAGCTGTTCGATCCCGCGCTTCTCGCGCTCCTCCGGGGTCAGGTGGTAGAGGTTCTGCTCCATCGGCTCGGGGAGCTCGTAGCCGTGCTCGATCCCCTCGAGGCCGGCGTGGAGCATGCCCGCGAAGCACAGGTAGGGATTGCAGGCCGGGTCGGGGCAGCGGAGCTCTGCCCGGGTGGCCTGCTCCTTTCCCGGGTGATACAGCGGCACCCGGATCAGGGCCGAGCGATTGCGGCGCGACCACGCCAGGTAGGTGGGCGCCTCATAGCCGGGGACGAGGCGCTTGTATGAGTTCACCCACTGGGCGAAGAGCGGCGCGATCTCGCGCGCGTGCTTCAGCTGGCCGGCGATGAACGCCTTCGCCGTCGGCGACAGGTAGTACTGATCGTCGGCGTCGAAGAAGGCGTTCTTGCCGTCCCGGGTCAGCGATTGGTGGACGTGCATGCCGGAGCCGTTCTCGGCGAACAGCGGCTTCGGCATGAAGGTCGCGTGCCAGCCGTACTTCATCGCGTATTCCTTGACCACGATCCGGTAGGTCATGCAGTCGTCGGACATCGAGAGCGCGTCCTTGTAGCGCATGTCGACCTCGTGCTGGGAGGGCCCAACCTCGTGGTGCGCGTACTCGACGTGGATGCCGAGCTGCTCCAGGGCGAGGATCGTCTCTCGCCTCACGTCGGAGCCGGCGTCCAGGGTGGTGAGGTCGAAGTACCCGCCCTCGTCGAGGACCTCGGGAGGGCCGTCGTCCGGTTTCGCCGAGCGGAAGTAGAAGTACTCGAGCTCGGGCCCGATGTTGTAGGCGTCGAATCCCAGGTCGGCCGCCCGCTTCAGGGCTCGGCGAAGGATCCAGCGGGGGTCGCCCTCGTATGGCTCTCCGCCCGGGACCCGGATGTCGCAGAACATCCTGCCGGTCGCCTTCTCGACCGGGCGCCAGGGAATGACGGCGAAGGTGCTCGGGTCGGGCATCGCGATCATGTCCGACTCCTCGATCGGGTTGAAGCCGGTGATCGACGAGCCGTCGAACCCCATCCCGCCCTCGAACGCGTCCTCGAGCTCCTCGGCGTTGATCGAGAAGCTCTTGAGCTGGCCGAGGACGTCGGTGAACCACAGCCGGATGAAGCGGACGTCGCGGTCCTCGACCAGCTTCATCACGTCGTCGGGGGTCTGCGTTCGCGCGGCTTCGGTCTCGGGCATCTGGTCCTCCGTGGTCTGACGCGGGGCTTGGCGCTCGCGCGGCGCCTCGTGAGGCCCCCGCGAAGGGCGGAACCATATCGGCGGCGCGGCGACGCGCAGCACGGGGTTCCGGCGAGCGGAGCCTCGGCCACGGCGCCGCGGAGGGCGGCCGCGAGGCGGCGGTGAACCGGAGGACCCCGTCTCGCCGTACTCAGGTGCGAGTACATCGATCGGTGGTGCACGACGCCCGACCCCGCGATATACTTACGCGCGGTAAGTAAGGGGCTAAAAGTAAAGTAAAAGCCCGATTAACCCCCGGTAAACGGGGTTCCGACGCGAATGACAGTGAAGACAGACATCAGCCGCTTCGACATCCACGACGAGCTCACCGCCCCGGAGGAGAGCGCCAAGCTGCTCAACGGCATGGCGAGCATCGGCGGGCAGGTGTCGAAGTTCGTCGGCGTTCTCGCGGGCGCCCCGGCGGCGATGCGCGCCTTCGCGCGGATGCGACACGAGCTTCGCGGCGGCGAGCTGCCCCGCCCGACCCGGGAGCGCATCGCCCTTGCGGTCGCCGAGCGCCGCGGCGACACGTATTCGATCGCGCAGCACGCCAGGACGGCCCGCGCGGCGGGCCTCGGGCTCGACGAGATCTCGCGGGCTAGAAGCTGGTCCTCGAGCGATCCGCGAGAGGCGGCTCTTCTCGTCTTCCTGAGGGAGCTGCTCGATGCCGAGGGACGGCCCGCCCATCACCTGCTCGAGGAGGCGCGGGAGGTCGACTGGAGCGATGAGCAGCTGCTCGAGGCGGTCGCTCATCTGGCCATGAACGAGTTTCAGAGCCTGATGTCGAACGCCGCCGCCCTGCCCCAGGACCAGTCCGACCCCTCGATCCTCCCCGCCGCCACCGCCGCGGCCGCCTAGCGGCAGCGGGCCGCGGGCGACCGGGGAGTCGCCGCGCGACCGCTGGCCACTGTCACCCCGCCGCCCCAGCGGGGGCATCGCTACCTGATCGGGGCGGCGCGGATCGTGTCTGTGGTGGTGAGGTGAAGTGCCTGCGCTGTGGCCTGGGTGAGGTCCCAGCGAACGCCCCGCGTGTAGGGGCCGCGGTCGATCACCCGCGCCCTCACGTAACGGCCGCCGTACTTGAGCGTCACCTTGGTCCCGCAGGGAAGGTGGCGATGGGCGACGCCAATCGTGCCGCGATGAAGCGTCTTGCCGCAGGCGGTCTGGTGACCGAAGAAGCCGGGGCCGTACCAGGTCGCCACGCTGCTCGCCATCGTCTGGACGATCCTCTTGCGCGTCGCCGTCCCGACCACGCCGTTGGCGTCGACGGCGTGGCGGCGCTGGAACGAGCGCACCGAGCCATCTGTGGGATCGTCGAACTCCTTGTCCATGGGGACGCCGTAGGAGGCGGCCTTCAGCAGCCAGTGGAGCGTCTTGACGTCGGCCCCGCAGTCGCCGAGCCGAAGGGCCCGGGCCCCGAAGCGCTGGTCCTGGCAGGGACCGGAGGTGCCGGTGCCGCCACCGCCGGAGGCGCTCGTGCCGCCCGAGCCGGCGTGGGCGCTTGCCGCCGCGGCGACCATCGCGATCACTGCCATCGCCACCGCCCACAGGGCGATGCGGTCGGGATTGCGGATGTACGCCGCTTGGCGCCCGCGCCGCCGGTATTCGGTTCCCGCCCGCGGGCGGGGTGATCCTTCGTGCATGTGCTCTTTCAGTCGCTTACGGGGTTAGCTGACGGGCTCGCGCCGAAAGAGTTGGCGCTACGCGGCATTCGCCTGCGATTCGCCCCAGTAACTGGGTCCCCCGATCCCCGCGGTATGTGGCGGGGATTCAGCCGGAAGGTCGCGGCATCCTAACAAACGCTAAGACGGAAGTTTGCAGTTGGTGAGCGTCCCCTAATCGTGTGTTCTTCGCTACTAGGGGTGTTCTCGGCGCCCCGGCGCGCTCCTGCCCCCCGCCACCTCCAGGCGACCATATGCTCCGCGCGTGGGAGCGGCGGTGGTCACCGGAGCGGGGCGCGGGCTCGGGCTCGAGATCGCCCGCGCGCTCGCCACCCGGGGCCTCACCGTCCACGTCACCGACGTCGCGGAGGAATCGGCCGCGGCCGCCGCCGGTCGGCTTGGCGGCGGCGCCTTCTTCTCGAAGCTCGACGTGCGCGAGCGCGAGGAGTGCGAGGCCGCCGCGGCGGTCACGGTCGAGCGCGCGGGCTCGCTGGACGTCTGGGTCAACAACGCCGGCGTCCTCGTGACCGGCCACGTCTGGGAGCACGACCCGGACACCTGCCGCCTCCTCTTCGAGGTCAATGCGCTCGGCACGATCAACGGCACCCTCGCCGCGCTCGGGCCCATGCGGGCGGCCCGCGCGGGCCACGTGATCAACGTCGTCTCGCTCGCCGGACTCGGCGCGCCGCCCGGCGAGGCGCTTTACTCCTCGACCAAGCACGCGGCGATCGCGTTCGGCCTGGGCGCGCTCGCCGATCTCCGCCGGGCCGGCTTCTCGGAGATCCACATCTCGGCGGTCTGCCCCGACGGGATCTGGACGCCGATGATCTCGGACAAGCTCGACGACCCCGACGCCGCGCCCTCGTTCTCGGGCGCCCTCCTTCGCCCGGAAGCCGTCGCCCCTAAGGTCGTCGCCCTCCTGGATCGGCCCCGGCCCGTGCTCACGATGCCCCGCTGGCGCGGCGGGTTCGTCCGCGTCCTCGACGCCTTTCCCGCGCTCGCCACCCGGACGATGCCGTTGTTCATGGCGAACGCCCGCCGCCGCCAGCGGCGCTGGAAGCGCCGGGTCGAGGCGGGCAGGTTGCCGTAGAGCACCGCGAACGTGGGAAGGACCCCCGGTGAGGGCCCTTGGAACGTAGGAAGGGCCCCCGTTGCGGGGGCCCTTCCGTCAGCAGGCCTGTAAGCCGGATTCTGTCGCGTGCGGTCATCTGTCTCTCCGGGGCCTAGGCCCCGGAGGGATCCCGTTCGCCGGGATCCTGCGGCCCACCTGGACCTCCCCGGGCCGGGTCGTAGGTCCTGCTTGGCCTTGCACCGGACGGGGTTTGCCCTGACGCGCCGCGTCACCGTGGCGCCGGTGCGCTCTTACCGCACCATTTCACCCTTGCCTGTGCGCGGCTCACGTGTTGCCGCGCCATCGGCGGTGTCGTTTCTGTGGCACTTTCCCGCGGCTTTCGCCGGGTCGGCGTTACCGACCGTCCTTGCCCTCTGGTGTCCGGACTTTCCTCGAGGAATCACCTCCCCGCGACCGCATGGCCTGCACGGTCAAGTGTAGGAGCAGATCGCGCCGCTCGCAACGAGTGGAGGGGTTGTGTGCGTATAGGAGACAAAATCCACCACTCGATGCGTGGGCGGGTCCGCGGAACCGCCTTGGCCTCAGCCGAGCTCGGACCCGCAGGACTCGCAGCCGCCCGCGGCGGACATCGAGCCACCGCAGACGGGGCATTCGGCGCGCCCGTTCGCCACGAGGTCCTCCCAGACGCTGAGGACAGCGTCCTCGAGCGTGACCCCGCCGGGCTCGAAGAGCCTGTGCGCCGAAGCCTCCGCCGGCGGTCGCTCGGCAAGGGCCGGCTCGCGGGTTGCCACCGGAGCCACCCTCACACCTTCCTGAAGACCCCGACCACCCGGCCGAGGACCTTGGCATCGCGGGTGCGGATCGGCTTGAAGTCCTTGTTCGCCGGCTGGAGCCGGACGCGGTCCTTCTCCCGGTAGAACCGCTTCACTGTGGCGTCGTCCTCGATCAGGGCGACGACGATCTCGCCGTTGCGGGCATCGTCGGCCTGCTGGACGACGACGTAGTCGCCAGCGAGGATCCCCGCCTCCTTCATCGAGTCGCCCTTCACCCGGAGCACGTAGTCGCCATCCTGCCCGCCGATCGCGGGCGGGATCTCCAGGTAGTCCTCGATCCGCTCCTCGGCGAGGACCGGCTCGCCCGCCGCCACCTCGCCCACCAACGGCAGGCCCTGGCCGCGCACCGCGCGCTTCGCCTTGTCGACGAGGAGCTCGATCGCGCGCGGCTTCGTCGGGTCGCGCCGCAGCAGCCCGACCTTCTCGAGGTTGGCGAGGTGGGCGTGGACCGTGGACGAGGAATGCAGGCCAACCGCCTTGCCGATCTCCCGCACCGTGGGCGGATACCCGTACTTCGAGCCGTAGCGGCGGATGTAGTCGAAGATCTCCTTTTGGCGCTTGGTCAAGTCCACTGTCTAACCCCCCTCAACAGCGGCGACCCGCCGCCGATTGCCTACTCCAAGGGAACACACGTTCGTAGAGTAGACCCTTCCGCGGACGGAAGCAAGCCGCGCGTCGTTCGCGTCTAGAATCGCCTCGACACAGGCGCCTGTGGCGGAACTGGTAGACGCGCAAGGTTGAGGGCCTTGTGAGCTGAACAGGCTCGTGGAGGTTCGACTCCTCTCAGGCGCATTCCAAGCTTGCTTGCTCTCTTTCCGGGGGTCTAGCCCGCCCCCCCGTGCAGCGGTTCCAACCGGCGAAGGCCACCCACCCCGCCGCTGCAACGACGAGCGTAGAGCGGGTAACCAGCGTTCTCACGGCGGGAGCGTATTCGCGCAAAGCCGAAGCCTCCGCGTTCGCCGGACTTCCTCGATGCGCTCTCCCGCTGGGGATCATCTTGGAACCCGATCGGGAAGGCGCCTCAGCGCTCGAGCCCTAACCCGCATCGAGCCGGGCCCCGGCCTAAGGCTTGCCGACGTAGTCGAGGCGGACGAGGCGGCGGGTTCGGGCGCCGGCGCGGCGAAGGGCGAGATAGCCGTCGGCGCCCTGTAGCGCCCGGGCGAGCAAGGCCACCCGGCGCAGGTAGTGAGCGTCGATGCGCGGAATCGCCCACGGGTCGGCGCCGGCGGTTGCCGCTCGATTTCCCCCGGCCGCGGCGCCCGCGTAGGTGCGCTCGACCAACGCCCGGTCGCGGGGTACCGAGCCATAGGGATAGGCGAACCACCGCACCGCGGCGCCGGTCGCCTGCTCCAGCGCGTCCTTGGAGTCCACCACCTCCCGCTCCAAGCTTGGGCCTTCGGCACGCGCGAGCGGAACGTGGGTCATGCCGTGCGAGCCCAGCTCGAAGCCGTTCCTCGCGAGCTCGGCGAGCGCGGATGGGCCGGCCAAGCGCATCCGGGGGAGCGACGGCGGTTCCGAGACGCAGTCGGTGCGACCCCCGAGGTGCGCCGCCACACAGAAGATCGTCGCCGGGAAGCGTCGCTCGGCGAGCAGCGGCGCGGCATTGTGCGCGACGCTGGCGGCGCCGTCGTCGAAGGTGATCGCAACCGTCGGCTCTGCCGGGCGACCCGACCGCAGCTCCGCGGCGAGCCGATCCAGGCTCACCACCCGCGCCCCAACCTCGGCGATCGTCTCGAGATGACGCCGAAAGAGCGACGGCTCGATGCAGAGTGGCGAGCGACCAACCTCGATCGCGTGATAAGTCAGCACGATTCTCCGGGCACTCATCGCGCCGGCGCCAGATTCGGGCTCGCGGACGGCCCGTTCGCCCGGCTCGGAGCCTCCAGCGACGCGGTCGCCGCCTGGGCAGCGGTCGCCAGCTCCGAGTTCCCGCGCTCGTGCGCCAGAGATGCGATCAGTCGGAGGTACCGGTCGAGGTGCGTGCCTGCCGTGTGGCGCTCCTCGACCTCGGCCTTCCCTCGCCGCCCCAGATCATCGCGAAGCCGTCCGTCCCCCGCGAGCCGGTCGAGTGCCGCGCGCAGGTCCTCGGGCGATCGATACGCGATTGCTGCTCCGGTCCGGTCCGCCAGCTCCTCCAGGGCGCCGAAGCTATGGACGATCGCCGGGGTCCCCACCGCGAAGGCCTCCAGGGGGACCAGAGGCCCGGTCTCGTGGCCAAGGGTGGGTACCACCACGGCAATCGCTTCCCTGTAGAGGCGCGTCAGCTCCTCATGCGAGAGGCGCCCGGCGAACTGGACGTGAGGAAGATCCTTGGCAGCACGGCGCAGCCGGCGTGCCTCGCCGCCGTCCCCCGCGATCACGAGGTCCTCCGAGCGCCGGCTGCGGAAGGCCTCGACCAGCGAGCCGACGCCCTTGATCGGCTCCAGGCGCCCGGCGTACAGGAAATAGCGCCGGCGCGGGCCGGATGGCGGCCGCTCCTCCTCGCCGGCGGGGGGCTCGGGGACGAAATACTCGATCACCTCCAGCCGCGTCAGAGGGGCAAAGCGCTCATGGAGCCGGGCGGTCGTCAGGCTCGGAGCGATCACGGCGTCCAAGCGGCGGACCGAGCGCTCCAGCAGGCCGGTCCGGCGCCAGGGCTGCGGAGGCCGCCGGTGGCTGAGCTCGCAGCTCCAGCATGGCGGGTCCTCGCAGACACGTCCACCGCGACGCCAGAGCAGGTGGCTGGGACAGAGCAGCCACTGCTCGTGCGTGGTGTAGAGCCTCAACCCCTCCCCCATCCCGAGCAGCTCGGGTGCGCCGAGCAGCGAGGGGTTGTGGAAGTGAAGAACGTCGAAGCCGCCGTTCAGCAGGCGGCGGAGCAGCCGGCGGGAGCGAAGCGGGCGTCCCGACATGTAGACGCCGGTGAGCGAGGCGAGACCGTCGGGGAGGGAAACGATCTCGACGCCCGGGTGCGGCGGCGGCTCGGCGGGGCGCTCCCGGGAGAGGATCCGGTGGGCCTTCGGGGCGCACACGACGGTGACCCGATGGCCCCGGTCAGCAAGCGCGTGCGCCAGGCGCTGGACGTGGATCCCGTCGCCGCCGAAGTTCCAGGGCGGATAGAACGTGCTCAGCAGGCAGAAGCGGAGCGGCCGCCCGCCGGTGGCCGCCGCCGTGCTCAAGTCGACGGCACGACGTGAAGCGGCAGGATCTTGCCAACCGGGGTTATGTACGGCTCTCGTCGCACCATCCGGAGGCTCTCGGACTGGGCCCAGAAGTCGGCCATCAGCCGGTTCCGCGGCTGCTCGCGCAGGAACCCGTAGACAGTGGAGAGCACCTCGGCCTCGGCGACTGGACCGACGCGCGGCGCCACCACCACGCTGACCTTCGGCATCGCCCCGATCTCCTCCTCGACCAGCTGGTAGTCGGTCGGCCCGCCGCCGAAGCGCGCCGGAAGCACCTCGTCCAGGAGCGGGTGCAGATCGCTGCCGAGGAAGTGATTGCCCTCGGTGGTGAGCTTCTCGTAGCTGCGCAGGCGCTGCACGTGGCGAGTCAAGCCGAGCTGCCCGAAGGGGCAGTCGCACTCCCGCTCGCTCAATTCCCCGTAGTCGTCGCTCTCGACGTTGATCATCACCTTCGGCGTGTTCGGCAGGAGTGTCGTGTACGAGAGCACGCCTAGGGTTGCGCCGTTGATCGCCTTCGCCCGCTGGATCACTTCCAGCTTGTCGCTCATGAAGTGCATGTCGTCGAGCTCCACCGGCTCGCCGCAGGCGCAGGCCACCCGTCCGATCTCGGCCATCGAGTAGTGGCAGGCGGCGCGGCTTCCGGCTGCCGTCACGGCCTCTGCCTTGGCCTCGGTGAACGGCTCGCCGCCGAACCTGAAGAAGGTCCCTGAGATGTCGAGCCCCTCGTCCACCGCGGCGAGACACGTCCGGATGCCGAGCCCGAGCTGGGCGTCGAGCAGGGCCGGCCTTCCCTGGCCCTTGCGCACGGCCAGCCAGCGGGCGACCCGCGCCGCCTCGGCCGACGGGCAGTATTCGGGGCGGCGAAGCGCTCCACCGTAGCGCCGGCCGACCCGCAGCGTGTAGGCGGTGAAGAGCGCGAATCGCAGCCGATCGAGGTCGCGCGAAGGCGTATAGGGGTTGAACCACCTCTCTACCGAGCCGGCAGACTTAACCTGATAGAGGTAGGTATTGACCCCCGACCGAGCGGGCGGGATCACCCGCCAGATCGCAAACGGGCGCCCGGATAGGCCAAATGTCTCCCGGAAAAGCGCGTGATAGCCCGTCTCGTGCTGGAGCCTGTCGAGGTCGATCATCACGCGCCGCGATGTCCCCCGCGAGCCGCCCGTCACGCCCCAGTAGTGGCCCGAGATCAGGGGATTGTCGAAGTCGCCGTCGCCGAGCTGCCTCGAGATCCCGTCGCGCTCCAGCGGCCGCCGCCCCTTGAACTCGTCGAGGGTGGCGTAAACGCCGGCGTCCCGGAGCTTCTCGAGCGCTCGCTTCAGCCCGTGCTCGGCAACGAGACTCCTAGCGTCACCGAGCTCTACCCCCGCGGCCTGGAGGAGCGCGAGGTACGGGCTCCCTGGATTGGCGTAAACGCCCCGCGCGAGCAGGTCCAGGAAAGCCTCCTCTCTTCGCGCGAGCGCTTCGCGGATGCGACGCCGCGCCTCATCGGGCGTGATCTTCTGCCTCAAGAACGACGGCAGCCGGACCACGTAGCGGCCGAACGCCGTCAACTCCTCGCGCGGGCTGGGCCCCGGGGTCGCCAGGCGACGGATAATAACCCGGCCCCTGAGCGAGCCGCCCATCTTCATCGTCGGCTGTCCACGTAGCGGCACCTCGCTGTTGCGGGACCTGCTGCGCTCCCACCCGCGACTCTCCATCCCACCCGAGTCCCACTTCATTCCACGCTTCTATGAGGCGTGGGGCGATCCGCGAACCGCTCGCCAAGCGCGGG
>DATGAF010000109.1:0-5077 GCA_035313645.1 Solirubrobacterales bacterium | reverse complement strand
TGACGATCGCGCCGAACACGGCCCACGCGGCGCTCTTCCGCCGTCTCCAGGCGCGTGCCGGCCAGGCGGGGCGGGGGCTCTGGGGCGCCTGCTGACGGCGGCGCCGCGGCCGGGGAGGTCTGCTAGTTTCACCCTCTCCCTGCCGCCTTGCCCTCCGGCCTTGGTGGCACAGTTCGTCGGACCAGCCCAGTCCCTTCCTGGAGCCTCTGCCATGAAAATGCGACAGAGCATCAGTCAGTTCGAGCTTGCCTTCGAGCAGGAGGCGGCGCTCGAGCGGCGCCGTCGTCAGCAGCTTCGCCAGCGGGCGGTGAACCGCTCCAAGGCGCGGCGCATCCAGCGGACCGAGCAGCGCGGCAACGTCGCGTTCAGCGTCCTCGTCATCGCGCTCTCGGTCACCGTCGTCACGGTGACCTTCGTGATGTTCGAGACGCTGGCGTGGCTGATGGGCTAGCCGCCGAAGCCGCGAGCCACGCCCATGACACGCCGCGGCCGGCGGGCGCTAGTCGTCGCTGGAGAGGCCGCCGAGGGCGTTCTCCACCCGGCTGCCGGCGGCTTGGTCGGCGGTCACCTGCTCTTCCTTGATCGAGAGGTAGACCTCCTTGCGGAACACGGGCACCTCGCGCGGAGCGGTGATCCCGAGCCGGATCTTGTCCCGGGCCACGGCCAGGACCGAGATCTCGATGTCGTCCCCGATCATGATGCTCTGATTTGTCTTGCGCGTCAAAACGAGCATCTTGCCTCCTCTGATGCTGTGCCCCGGGCGGGCGTGCGGCCCCCGGGCTGCGGAGCACCATAGCCACTCGGGTTCGCGACTTCCACCCACAACCGTCGCGGCCGGCGAGCGAGCTCCGAGCGGCCGTCCGTTAGCATCACCGCCCCCGCTGGAACGGGAATCGATGCCGCGAAAGCCGCTTCGCTCACAGCTCAATCAGATCCGCGCCTGGGTGCGCCAGGGCCGCACGGACGCCTGGATCGCCCACCAGCTCGACGTCCCGGCGTCGGAGCTGCGGGAGTTCCGGCGCCGCCACGACCTCGCCCCGGGCGAGGAGTCCGAGGACCGCGAGCTGCGCGACGAGATCGAGGCCGAGATCGAGGCGCTGAGCGACGCCGAGGAGGCCGAGGAGGCCGAGGAAACCGAGGCGCCCGCGGATGAGGAGGAGCCCGCCGCGGAAGAGGCGACCGGGGCCGAGGCGCCCGAGGGGGAGCGGCAACCCGACGGAGGGCGACGGCGCCGGCGCCGTCGCCGGCGCGGCGGGGGTCGCGCGGGCGCCGGAATGCAGGCCACCTTCGACCACGGCGCCGAGGAGGGCTACGGGCTGTGGCTCGATCCCGCGGTCAAGGACGACCCGGTCTACGCCGAGCACTGGGCGGGCCACCGCCAGGTCGAGGTGACGATCGAGCCCGACCGGATCGTGATCAAGCGCGCTTGACCGGCTCCCGGGAACGGCGTCCGTCGCCGTCCCCCGGAGCCTCCCCGTCCTCGCCCGCCGCCCCGCCGTCCCCGTCGCCCACGCTCTCCCCGTCCTCGCCCGCCGCCTTCCCGTCGCCGCTCGCCGCCTCGCCGAGGCGGCGCCGGCCGTTTCCGGACCGCCGCCGTCCGTTCGCGGCCTGCTTGGCCGCCTTCCGCGGCGCTCCCCAGATCTCGGTCGAGACCTTGGAGAGGTCGTCGCGCAGGTCCTCGAGCGTCCGCAGCTCGTGGGCGTCCGCCCCCGCGGAGAGGAGCTGGCGCATCTTTCGCAGCCGCACCGCGACCGGCTGGTCCGAGAACAGGAACAGCGAGATGCCGGCGTCGAGCTCGCTCTCCTCCGAGATCGGCACCCCTCCGCGCCTTCCGGTGCGGCGCAGCAAGCGGACCAGGCGCGCGCCCTCGGCGGCCCGGTCGGAATCGCTCTCCGAGGTGTCCTCCTCCTCATCGCCGTCGCGCGGTTGCGCCCCGTTGCCGCCCGAGGGCACCAGGGTGGCCGGAGGAAGGCGCTCGATGACCGCGGTGCGCAGCGCGTTTCGCTCGGGCCGCTTGAGCGAGCCGAGCCCGGCGTAGGGGTCGAAGCGAAGCGCCGAGCCCCTGCGGAGAGCCGACATGACGATGTGGCGGATCGGCTGCCAGTGGTAGGTGGGGATGATCCGCAGCGCGAAAAGGGCCGCGAACCAGACGAGCATCAGGATCGCGATCACGGGCAGTTTCGTCCACTCCCCCGCGGGGTGGAAGAAGTGGAACCCGACCGCGATCACGACGGCGACCAGCGTCGCCTCGAGCATCTTCCGGTAGGGGAACTCGATCGGCTTCTCGCCCAGCTGCGACCAGGCGAAGATCACGATGTTGGGGATCATGAAGCTGATCAGGAGGGCGATCGGGGCGGCGTAGATGCCGATGCTCGTGTGGCCGAGGAGCAGCAGCATCAGGGCGATGTAACAGAGGGCGACGAAGATCGTGGAGCCCACGAACACCGGTCGCTTGTACGGGTAGTTGGCCATGCTGGTCACGCTCCGGTACAGCGCAGGCATGGACATCGCCGCGGCGGTGAGCGGGATGATCGGGGCGGCCGAGGCGAACTTCGGGCCCCCGATCTGAATCAGGATCTCGCCGCCGAGCACCATCGCCAGGATCGCGGTGAGGGTGATCAGGACGAAGTAGGCGAGGAGCTGCCCGTTCGCGGTGGGGATGCCGTATTCCTCGCGGTACGCCTGGTACACGGCGGTCTTGCGGATCGGGCGCAGCGACATCCGGAAGCCCTGCGGGAGGAAGGCGACCATGAACCCCGTTCGCGAGGCGAGGTTGTAGAGGCCGATCGACTTGTGATCGAGGAAGCGCGAGAGGATGAACGAGTCGGCGTTCTGCACCATCCACATGGAGGAGGCGATCGGGATCCGGATCGCGCCCCGCTTCAGGATCTGCTTCAGCTCCGCGAATGAGAACGCCGTCTGGAAGCTCTTCCAGATCAGGGCCACCGAGATCACGGTCGCGGTCGTGGTGCCGATCGTCTGGCCGATGATCGCCCCCTTCACCCCGGCTCCGCCCGCCAGGATGACGATGATCGCGATCAGGTTGAAGGCCGGCCGCGCCGCGTCGATCAGCGCGTAGGTGAGGGGGCGGTTCTCGAACCAGATCACCATCTCGTCGAGCTTGAACAGCGCCCACACGCCCCCGGTGATCGTCGCGAACACGACCGCGTCCGCCTGGCTCGGGTCGTGGAGGAGGAAGGAGGCGATCTGGGTTCGGAAGAGGAACACAATCCCGATCACTCCGATCGCCAGCGAGGCGCACCAGATGATCCCGACCCCGAGCGTGTAGGCGGGCCGGGTGGAGGCCGTCTCCTCGGCCTCCTTCTCCTCCGAGTCCTCGACGTCGTCGTCGTCGTCGTCGGAGATGCCGAAGGTGCGCATCATGGTCCCCGGCTTCGAGATCAGGTGGATGATCTGGGTGATCAGCCCGGTGAGGAAGAAGAGCAGCGCGTAGGCGCCGAGGGGCTTCGGGCCGAGGAACCGCGCCACCACCGCGATCGAGCCGAAGTGGAGGATGTTGGTGAGCAGGAGCGAGAGCCCCTGCATGCTGGAGAACCGCGCCAGGTGGGTCCCGAGCGCCGCCCCCGTCCCGCCGGGGTGGGAGTGCTCCTTCTTGTTGGGCTTCATCGGGGGTGGCATGGCCGCTTCCGCGCCCTCCTCACGCGGTCCAGATCGCCCAATCGTCGAACTCTCGGCCCGTCAGCTCCCGAAGCCGCTCCGCGTCCTCGCGCAGCACGCGGAGCACCTCGGGATCGAGAGCGGCGCCCACCTCGGGGCGCGCGATCGGGCGCCGGAAGGGGATCCGCTCGTCGAGGGCGAGCCAGAAGTTCTTCGGCAGGACCCTGCCGCCGCGGGTGCGACTCGCCCGCTCGAGCCGGGCGCCCAGCCGGGTGGCGCGGGTCTTGCGCGAGGTCTGGTGGCGCTCGGACTCGAAGTGCGGGTGAGTGAAGTCGGGATCGGCGCCGGCGAACTCGAACACCTGCCGCAGGGTCTCGGCGCGCCTTCGACGCAGGTCGTCCTGGTCGAGCACCAGGACCTGCTCGCGCGGGTAGCGGTGGAGGAACGGCTGGAGCTGCATGTGGTACTGGCTGCGGACCACGTAGGTCGTGTTCGGATGGGTGAGCGTCTCGCTCAGCGTGCCCTTCTCGCGGCGCTTGGCGTAGTTGTGGACCCAGTGCGCGGCGATCCGCTCAAGGGGGTCGCGGACCAGGTAGATCAGCTTCGCCTCAGGCACCACGTCCGCCATCCGCTCGGCGACGCCCACGTGGTGGGGATAGGCCGTGTAGTTGGGCGAGGACTCGCCGCGCACGCTCGCGTCCGGGTCGAAGTGGCGGCGGTACCAGCCGACCCCCCGCGACCAGTTGCGCTCCTCGAGGAAGAAGTTGAGCTCCTTCGGCCGCGACATCCAAACCTGCGGGTGCAGGCTGAGGTAGTAGTGGAGGCCGCTCGTCCCGCACTTCTGGGCGCCGATCACGACCAGGTTGGGCAGCGCGCCGCGCCCCGCGCGGGCGCCGTTCTCGGCGGCCGGCGTGGGGGCCCCGGAGGCCACGCGGGTGGTGACCTCCTCGTGCTCGCTGGTGGGCAGGGAAGCCTCCATCATCGGTCGATTGACGCCTGCTCCAGGGTACAAGAGCACCCCTCGGCAATGTGCGATCCACGCCTCACCCGTGCCTGGCGCGCGGGTTGGGGCCCTCGCAGGGGGCAGGACCACTGGGCCGCATCTGTCTCGCATAGCGAGACAAAAGTGACCCACTGGCTGTTGGACCTTTCCGCGCCAGTGGAGCCGCCCCCTACCAAGCCGCCTCCCTACCGAGCCAGGAGCTGGCGGCGGCGCCGCTTCGGGGCGGTGATCGCCTCCAGCAGCTCGGGCTCGGCTCGTCCGACGGCGACGGCGCGGTGCGGGCGGCGACGCTCGGCGAGGATCAGCTCGAGGCGGCGGCGGACGAACCCGTCGTAGTCGCCCCCGGCGAGGCGCGCCTGGGCCTCGTCGGGTGCTGGGACGTGCTCGAAGCCCACGCCGAGGCGCAGGAGCGGCGCGAAGTCGAGCGAGTCGGTGATCACGAGGGTCCGCTCGGGG
>DATGAF010000108.1:0-4116 GCA_035313645.1 Solirubrobacterales bacterium | reverse complement strand
GTGACCCCTGCCGTCGTGACCGACGGGATGAAGAACCCAGCTCCGATCCCGATCACGGCCAACCCGGCAACGAGCGAGCCGTATCCGGAGCTCGCGTCGATGCCCGACAGCAGAAACGGCCCGACGGCCATGCACACCGCGCCGACCGTGATCGTGGGCTTGGCGCCGAGGCGCTGGTAGATGGGCCCCGCAATGAAGGCGACGATGCCGAACGTGCCGAGCATCGGCACCATCCCGACCCCCGCCTTGAGCGCGGTGTAGCCGAGGATCTTCTCCATGAACTGCGGGACGTAGAGAACGGTCGCGAAGAAGGCCGCCGACATCAGGAGGGTCGCGAGGCACGCCGATCGAAACTCCCCGCTGGAGAACACGTCGCGTGGAATCAGGGCGGCATCTCGCATCCGTGGCTCGCTGAAGCCGAACGCGACTACGAGCACGACGGAGACGGCGAGCATCGCGATCACCCGCGGATCGCCGAAGCCCCAGTCGGAAGCCTGGTCGAGGGCGACCATCAGGAGCAGCAGGGCCACCGAGAGCGTCACGATGCCGCCGTAGTCGATCCTTCGCTCGGCCTCGCCGGGCTTCGGCTGGTGGACCTTGAGCCAGGTGACGAGCGCGGCGAACGCCCCGATCGGCACGTTGAGGAAGAAGATCCAGCGCCAGCTCAACTCGTCGGTGAGAACGCCTCCGAGGAGCGGGCCCATGGCGTTGCCGAGACCAGCCGCGCCGAGGATGATCCCGCCGGCTAGCCCAGCCTTCGACTCGGGCAGGGCGGCGTAGGTCATGACGAGGATCGCCGGCCACATCAGGGCGCCCCCGATCCCCATTCCGACCCGGGCGCCGATGAGCCAGGGCGTGTCCTGTGCCACGCCGCCGAGCAGTGAGAACCCGGCGAAGATGGCCGTGCCGATGAAGAACGTGCCGCGGCGCCCGAACAGGTCGGCGAGGCGACCACCGGTGACGATCGCCATCCCGAAGACCAGGCAGTACGCGTTGATCACCCACTGAACGGTCCCGACGTCGACGTTGAAGTCGTTCTCGATCGCCGGCAGCGCGACGTTGAGCGCGGTGAAGTCGTTGGCGATCACGATCACCCCGAGCCCCATCGCGACGAGCGCCATGGCCGCGCCGGGCGCGAGGCGGTCCGCGCCGGCGGCCGGAGCGTCCGCCGCGGGTGATCGCTCCCTCGTCCTCGCCAGCGCCGAGTGGAGGCGATGCGATCCGGCGAACGGCATCGCGCCACTCTACCCGCGAGGTCGACGGACCTCCGAGCGCGCGTGGCCCCCCGGTGAGCGGCGCGGAACCGGGCTAGAGGCCGTCGAAGAGGCGGGGGTCGTTGGTGCAGATCCCGTCGACGCCGAGCCCGGCGAGAGCCCTCATCCGCGGCAGGTCGTCGACGGTCCACGCGATCAACTCGAGCCCGGCGTCGTGGCACTGCGCGGCGAGCCGCGCGGTGATCAGCGGGTGGTAGGCCCACACCGAGCTCACCCCGAGCCCTTCGGCGCGGCGCCGCACGATGCGCGGCAATCGGCGGCGCATCGAGACCATCCCCGCCGCGACGAGGGGCTTCGCCCACGGGATCTGCGCCCAGTCGCGGGAGATCTTCGGCAGCGTCCAGCCGCGGCGGAGCGCCGGCTCGATCCGCCGGACTTCCGCCAGGCTCGAGGCGTACATGGTCGAGATCCGCGCCCGCGCGAGCAGCTCGCGGTCGCGCAGCGCGCTGACCAGCTCGTCCTCGCGCCCGGCGATCTTGAGGTCGCAGTCGAACTCGACGCGGTCGAGCGGCGCGCGGGTGAAGGAATCGAGGGTCTCCTCCAGCGTGAGGGGCTCCCGGCGCGCCGCGTCCGCCCAGTCGTGGGCGACGAGGAGCGGGCCGCCCGGGGTGCTCGCCGGCCCCGCGGGCGCCCGGCGCCAATCGCGCCCGTCACGGAAGTCTGAGCGGGGGCGCAGGACGTCGAGCTCGATCATCTCGACCCCCGCCGCGACCGCGGCCTTGAAGCTCTCGAGCGTGTTGCCCGGGCGGATCGCGTCGGCGCCCTTGTGGCCGATGCGCTTCAAGCGCGCGAAACATAGCCCCGCCGTCCGTCGCCCTACCGCGCCCGCGCGAGGTAAGTTCACGGCGTGGGCTATCTGTCGGAGGTCGCGCGCCGCCGCATCGCCGCGGTCGTGCTGATCGCCGGGATCGCGATCGCCGCCCTGGCGATCGCCGACGTCGGCCCGTTCTCCGACCCCCCCACGGAGGCCGAGCGCGCCCAGGCGGCGGTCGAGCAGTTCTTCAACGCCGCCCGCAACAAGGACTTCAAGGAGGCGTGCCATCAGCTCACCGCCGAGGAGCAGCGCACGGTCGAGCAGCGCGCCGGAAGCATCGCCGCCAAGCAGGGCCTCAAGGGGTGCGACCAGATCCTCGCGGCCTTCCTCGGCCGCCAGCTCAGCGAGACGAGGATCGCGAAGGTTGACGACGTCCGGGTGAGCGGCAACCAGGCGGTCGTCGACGCGAGCCTCCGCTCACCGGGCGCGAAGAACTCGCAGCCGGCCACCTTCCAGCTCTTCCTGATCCGCGACCAGTGGCGGATCGCCGCCCTCGGCGTCTAGGGATGGATCAGTCTTCGGGACCGGCTCAGAAAAGGGGGCGTTCCATCGCTGGTCGAGTTCCATTGACGATGACGTCGAAAGTCGACCAGCGACGTGTCGGCTCATCCGACCAGGCTCGCAGCCCGTCGCGACTCTAGGGAGCCGGTTATCGCCACCGGGGCCTCGCCATCCTGGCTCGGTCGCTCGCATCGCATCTCGAGCGGGTGGTCCTGTCCGCATAGGGGACAGAGCGGGGGATCGGTGGAATCCGGGACGGCCAGCAACTCCACAAACTCGCGTGCTTCCTGATCGGTCATCTCAATAGGACGTACGGGTTTCGGCGGGTCCGTGTTCACCCGGGCGCGCTCGAAGTCGGGGGCCCTGAGGAGCTGCGTGAGCAGTCTCACTCAACCTCGCGGCGGACATCCCCGTACCCCGTTTGCCAGGGCGATGAGTACCGAGCACAGCGAAAGGATGGAGATGAGCACCTACGCGATCCGCAGCAAGCAGGCCCGGCGGAAACGTTTGACCTCGCCGGTCCAGTCGGTCGTACCGGCTCCGAGCCGCTTCGAAATCGATCGAGAGGAGCTGATCCAGTCCATCGAGATCAGCGAGGACGAGATCCTGGACGACCTCCTCTATCCAGCAGATCATCGAGCGGTGCGATCGGGCGGTGGCGAGCCCCGGCGCTTCGAGCCTCGATGAGCGCCGCTGCCGTGAGATCCTCGGCGCGCGAGATCGCCTCGGGCTCGCCGCGGACGGCGCGCACGCGGGTCGTCACCTGGGAGGACCCGGCGCCGGCTGCTCAGGCCGCGGTCGCGATGACCGGGCTGGAATACATGCGGGCGATCGTTTCCGGTGAGCTGCCTCCGCCCCCGATCGGAGCGCTTCTCGACATCGCGCCGGTCGAGGTCGAAGTCGGGCGGGCGGTGTGTGAGGGCAGGCCAGGCGAGCAGCACTACAGCCCAATCGGCTTCGTTCACGGCGGCTACGTCGCCACGCTGCTCGACTCGGCGCTCGGCTGCGCCGTCCACTCCACGCTTCCCGCCGGGGTCGGCTACACGACACTCTCGCTCGAGGTCAAGTTCGTTCGGTCGGTGACCCGCGAGATCGAGCGGGTCCGGGCGGTCGCCGAGGTCGTCCACCGCGGGCGCCGGCAGGCGACGGCCGAGGCACGGCTGACCGACGCCGAGACGGGCAAGCTCCTCGCACACGCCACTTCGACCTGCCTGATCCTCGACTGAGCTCCCCGCACGCCCGCCGGCGCGCCTTACGCAAGGGGTCAGAAGAGCTGGTTCTCGCCGGCGAAGATCTCGCTCACCGAGTCGTCGGCGAAGATGCGGCGGATCGAGTCGGCGAGCGTCTGCGCGGTGGAGAGCACGGCGATGTTCTCGGGGGCGCCCGGGCGCAGTGGAATCGTGTCGGTGACGACGATCCGCTCGATCCCGGACTCCTCGTAGGCGAGGCGCTCGTAGGCCGGGCCCGAGAAGACGCCGTGCGTGGCGGTGGCGATCACCCGGGCGGCGCCCTCGTCGAGCACCGTTC
>DATGAF010000107.1:0-13176 GCA_035313645.1 Solirubrobacterales bacterium | reverse complement strand
CGGGAGCAGGAAGATCAGCGACTTCGCCTTCGCCGCGGCGGCGGCGAGCGCGGCGAGGATGCCGGCGAAGCGGCCGCGCTTTCGCCCCGAGCCGGGGTGGATCGGCCCGTAGGGAAGACGCTCTGTGGCCTGGTCAGCCATAGCCTGTTCCTCGATTCTCCATCGCTTCACTAAATGTAGCTTGAGTGGGCGGGTACGCTGCCGCGCCATGCCGCGCGAGGGAAAGCCGATCGACGGCCTCACCGAGTGGCTCGGGCTTCGCTGGCAGACGCCGCGGCGGGTGCGCCTGGCGATCCGCCCCGAGCTGATCAATCCGGCGGGGCTCCTGGCAGGGCCGGTCGCCTACGCGATGGTCGACTACTCGATGGGCTCGACCCTGTGGCAGGAGCTGGCCGAGGGCGAGCGGATCGCGACGATCGGGATCTCGATCAACTACGTGCAGACCGCGCGCGAGGGCGAGGTGGTCTGCGAGACCGAGCTCGACCGTCGAAACGACCGGGTGGCGGTGATGCGAAGCGAGGTTCGCCACGAGGACGGGCTGCTCCTCGCGACGGCGATCGGGAGCTTCGCGATCTTCCCGCGCGAGCGCCTCGGGGGCCGCGAGTTCGGCGGCGCCGCGCCCGAGGCGGGCGCCTAGGCCCCGGCGGCGGGGAGGGCGAAGGGCGGCGCTCAAAGCGGCTCGCTGATCCCCGCCCGGTACTCGTAGGGCTCCTGGGAGTTCTCCTGGACCCAGTACTCGGTCAGCCGGGCGGCCCTGCCGTCGCGAAACTCCCAGAACGAGAGCGCGTAGTGGGGCTCGGCGCCCTCCACCGGGAGGCGCACCTCGCTGACCACCACCTCGCCCTCGGCGAGGAGCCGCAGGATCTCGATCGAGACCCACGGGTCGGGGTGGCCGCGGTTGACGGCGATGTAGGCGTCGCGGCCGCGGATCCGCTCGCCCGAGTGCGGCCACTCGCAGACGAAGTCCTCGTGGAGCTCCTCGCTGGCGCGCTCGAACTCGCGCGCGTCGAAGGCCTGCCACACGCGCTCTACCGCCGCCTTGTTCTCCTCCGCGCCCACCGCCGCGACTCTACCCCCGGATACGCTGCGCCGCGATGGCGGAGAGGGAGCGGACGCGCAGGCGGCACGTCGGGGTCGCGAGGGCGATCTACGGGCAGATCCTGGTCACCGCGGTGGTGGCGGCGCTGTCGGAGGACCCCGAGACGACGGCCGGCTACCTGCTGCTCTCGGCCGCGACGACGGTGCTGGTCTTCTGGGTCGCCCACGTCTACTCCGCGGTCGTCGCCCACGGCATCGAGCGCCAGGGCCCCGTCCGCGGCGAGGAGCTTCGGTCCGTGGTGGCGCAGGAGACGCCGATGCTCGAGACGGCGATCCCCACGATCCTCGTCCTGCTGCTCGGCGCGGTGGGGGCCTATTCGCGCGACACCACCGTATCGCTGGCGATCGGGATCGGGGTGGTGACGCTCTTCTTCTGGGGACTGGTCTTCGGGCGCGCAGCCGGCTTGGGATGGCCGGCGGCCGTGATGAGCGCCGCGATCACCGGCGCATTCGGACTCGTGATCGTCGGCCTGAAGGCGCTGGTCCACTAGCCGCCGACGCCGTTCAGCCTGTCGACCACCCGCATCAGGTCGCCCGTGGCGTAGAAGTCGACCGCGACCGGGTTCGGGAGCCGGCCGCGGATGCTCAGGAGGCGCGGGGGCGGCGGTCGGCCCAGGGGCGCTCGGCCTCGAGCTGGGCGGCCAGCGAGAGGATGGTCGCCTCGTCGTTGGGGCGGCCGACGAGCTGCACCGAGAGCGGCAGCCCGTCGTCGGTGAAACCCGCGGGGACGGCGGCGGCCGGGTTGCCGAGGTAGTTCCACACGGGGGTGTAGCCGGTGCGCCGGGTCATGCCGGCGAGCGTCCACAGGCCGTGGCTCTCGTCCCAGCGGCCGACTCGCACGGGCGGCTCGCCGATCGTCGGCGTCAGGAGGACGTCGTGGTCGTCGAAGATCCGCTCGATCCGCTCGGCGTGGTGGGCGATGCGCCGCTTGGCCCGCCGAAGCAGCGCGTCCGGGTAGAGCGACCCGACTCGCGCCAGCGCCCGGGTGTGGCGGCCGAGGCGGTCGGGGTGGGGGAGCGCCCGCGCGTCGTCGGCGACCCCGCGCATGTACAGGACCGAGAGGTCGTTGCCGACCCCCTTGTAGGCGGGGTCGCGACGGATCACCTCGTGCCCGAGCGAGCCGAGGATGGAGGCGGTCTCCTCGAACGCCGCCCGGCAGCGCTCGTCGAGGGTCGGCGGCGTCAGCGAGCGGGCCGGCTTCGCCGAGACGGCGATCCGGAGCCTGCCGGGCGCGGCGCGGGCGGCCTCGGCGAACGGGCGCTCGGGCGGCGGCGGCTTCTCGGGCGCGAGCCCTCCGCCCGCGCCTATGTCGAGGAGGAGCGCGGTGTCGAGGACCGATCGGGTGAGAAAGCCGTTCACCGACATCCCGTGCCAGTGCTCGAGCGCGGGGTCGAGCGGCACCCGCCCGCGCTGTGGCTTCAGGCCGAAGAGCGAGCAGTACGCGGCCGGGATCCGGATCGATCCCGCGCCGTCTGACCCGGTCGCCGCGCCGACCAGCCCGGCGGCGACCGCGGCGCCGCTGCCGCCCGACGATCCCCCGGGCGTCCGCGCCGTGTCCCAGGGATTGCGCGTCACGCCCCAGGCGGGCGACTCGGTGAACATCGCGAAGGCGAGCTCCGGCAGGTTCGTCTTCCCGATCACAATCGCGCCGGCGCGGCGCAGGCGCGCGACGAGCTCGCTGTCCGCGGCGGCCGGCACGTCGACGGCGCCGGTGCCGAGGGTCGTGGGCTCGCCGGCCACGTCCATCGTGTCCTTGACCGCCATCGGGACGCCGAGCAGGGCCCCGCCGTCCTCCGATCCGCGGCGCCGCTCGGCCTCGTCCGCCTCGGCGAGCGCCCGCTCGGCGAACACCACCCGGAAGGCGTTCAGCTCGGGGTCGAGGCGCTCGATCCGCTCCAGGTAGAGCTCGACCAGCTCGCGCGGGGAGACCTCGCCCGCCCGCACCATCTCCGCCTGGCGGGCGACGCCCGCGAACGCGACCCCCGTTTCGGCCACGAGCGGGACTCTATTCAGACATCGTGACCGTGGTGCCCGCGACAGCCCGTCCGACCGGGTTGGCTCAACCGGCCTGGCTCGAGGGGCGGATCAGGATCTCGTTGACATCGACGTGCTCGGGCTCCGACAGCGCGTAGGTGACCGCGCGGGCGATGTCGTCATCGGCGAGCGCGTTCTCGGGCCGGTCCTGGAAGAACTCGGTGTCGGTCATGCCGGGCTCGATCAGGGTGACCCGGATCCCGGAGTTCTCGTGCATCTGGCGAAGCTCCTGGCGAAGCGCCTCGCCGATCGCGCTGGTGGCCCACTTCGTCGCCGAGTAGAGCGAGCCCGGGAGCGCCCGGCGCCCGGCGACCGAGCTCGTGATCAGGTAGTGGCCGGTGCCGCGCTCGAGCAGGTGGGGGAGGGTGGCGCGGATCGTCACCGCCACCCCGAAGACGTTGGTGAGGACCATCGAGCGCCACTGCTCGACCGACTCCTCGAGGAAGCCACGCTTGGCCCCGGAGCCCGCGTTCGCGAACACCGCGTCGATCCGCCCGAACGCGTCCAGGCCGGCGTCGACGAGCGCCTCTACCTCGTCCCACTCCGCGACGTCGCAGCGGACGCCGAGCGCGCGCTCGGAGCCGCCGAGCTCCTCGGCGAGCTCGCGGACGCGATCCCCGCGCCTCGCCGCGAGCACCAGCCGGTACCCGGCCTCGGCGCCGCGGCGCGCCGTGGCCGCGCCGATCCCGCTCGAGGCGCCGGTGATCAGGAGAACCGGGTCATCGGCCACCGCGCCCGATTCTACGAGCCGGCGGATGCTCGGCTTCGCCCGGCGCTATCGCCAGATCGGTGCATCGCCGATCGCCGCCGCGGCGAGTGCCTCCGCCCGACGCGCGTAGTCGTGGGCGCGAACGATCTCGCCGTCGACGAGCTCGAAGACGGTGTAGAGCTGGCCTTCGAGGCTGACGCCGCCGATCTCCTCGATGTCGGGAGAGCGCACGCCGAGCACGACCCGGTCGCCGCGTGCGATCAGCTCGAGCGCGTGGGCCGCCTCGCCAAGCAGCGGGGAGTCGAGCATCTCGCGCACGTCGCCCTTGTCGTGACAGGCCACGCCCTCCGCGACGCCCTCCCACGTAACGCCCGCGGCGAAACTGTCCATCGCCTGATCGACGTCGCGCCGCCGCATGGCGTCGAGCCACCGGACGATCGTCCTGAGATTCTGCCTCTCGCTCATCAGCTCCTCCTTCGTTCGGATCCATCGGCAGTGGACCCGCGAGGAGGGGCTCGGGCGCCGCCGCCGAGCCGCGAGGGCTCGAGGCGTACACGCCACCCGGCCGTGGCCCGCCGGGCAACGGCGCGTCTTGCCGAGGGGGCTCTAGCTCTCTACCGTCAGCCGGGCACCGAGCTCGATTCTACGCCGCCTCAGCGCTCCGGCGCGGGCGCCCGCGCCCTCGCGACCGTCGCCCGAGGACCGCGCTAATGCTCCGGCGGGCCGAAGGGCTCGATCGGGGGGTTCGCGAACGGCCCCTCGACCCCGGGCTCGCCGCCGAGGCGCTCAGCGGTGCGGTCCTCGACCAGGATCGCGTAGCGGTTTCGGTTCGGGTCGATGCTCACGACCCCGAAGTCGTGGTCGATCTCGTCGTCGTCGAGCCCCAGATCGCTCTTCACCGCGTCGAGCGAGGCCCGATCGGGGTCGCGGGTCACGGTCAGGAGGAGCTTCGCCACAGCTCACCCGGCGGCGCCCGCACGAACCTCGCGGGGCCTAGGCCTTGGCCAGCGCCTCGGCGAGCGGACGAGGGCTGAGCGCACCCCAGCCATAGTCGTAATCGTAGCCCGCGCCCCCCAGGTCCTCGGCCGTCTTGTGGACGAGGGCGCGCAGCTTCGCCGGCGAGATCCTCGCCGAGGAGTACTTGCTCCGCACCGCGGCCACGACCCCGGCGGCCACCGGGCAGGCGGCGGACGTGCCGCTGTCGCCGCCCGGATACACGTGCGAGCCGGTGAACGCCGTGCACGTGCAGACGTCCGGCTTCTGGGCCGCCAGGCGCCCGGGTCCCTGCGAGGAGTAGCCGATCCGGCGCTTTCGGTAGTCGATGCCGCCGATGCTCAGCACCTTGGGGTGCGAGTTAGCGCCGCAGATCGGGCGCTGGTTGGCGCCGAACGCGCAGCGGGAGTCGGGGCACTCGCGACCACAGTTGCCGGCGGCGAACAGGATGTCCGCGCCCTCGGCCTCGAGGCTGGCGACGATGACGTTGAAGGGGTGCGATGGGTTGTCGCTGTAGTTGCCGGGGCTGCCGACGGGGAAGTCCCAGCTCGGCGAGAACATCCCCCACGAGTTGGAGACCACGAGGCGGCGCCTGGCGACCGGGGCGTTTCGGATCATCCGCAGGAGCTTCCCGTAGGCGGCGACGCCGTCGCTCAACAGGCCGGACATCTGCGTGGGCCCGTGGGCCTGGGTGAGGAGCAGCGCGTAGTCGAGGAAGGTCGTCTTCGGCGCCGAGATCCCGGCGTCGAACGCGCACATCGTCCCGTGGTTCACGGGGTAGTTGCCCGGCGACTTCGGGACGTGGGGCGGCGCCCAGCTCTTGCGGCGGTCGAACTGCGGGTCCTGCCCGCGCGCGACGAGCTGCGCCTTGTTGATCCCCGTGTCGACGATCGCCAGGAGCACGTTCCGGCCGTCCATGCGCTTGCGGTGAAGCCAGCCGACGTCGAGCACGTTGGCGACGTTGCGGTAGGTGCCGATCGCCCGCTGGGGGCAGATGCACGACTCGATCACGGGATCGGAGAAGACGCCGACCACTTCGGGGTTCGCAGTCAGCGTGTTGATCGCCTCGGGGAGTTCGCCGTCCGGGATCGAGCCCCTGACCACGTGAGTCACCGCGTCGGCCTGGAAGGAGAACCCGAGCGGCTGCGCCAGGTCGTAGCGGTTGCCGCCCTCCTCCGCCGCCCTCGGCGCCGGGATCTGAACCGGCTCGTAGGTCGCATCGAGTTCGAAGGCCGCCGTGGCCCGCTCGATCCCTCCGGCGAGAGCCGCCGCCGGCTGCGCCCTCGTCAACGCCGCGCGCGCCCTTGCCGATGAGCGAAGCTGGACTAGTACTCGCATCGTCTACCCCTTTGAACGCCTGCGGGGTGAACGTAACGCAGGTCCCGGGCTCTGGAAAGGGCCTGGGTAAGCCCGCTGACGTCGGGCTCGACGGGGCGGGCGACCGGGAGCCGCTTGCCATAATCGCTCGGCCCCCCCGATGGATCCGGCCCTGAAACGGAAGATCCGCCTGATCGTCGCCCTGAGCGCCGCCGTTCTGCTCGCGGTGGCGTTGATCTACACCTCGTTCAGCGCCTCGACCGAGGCCAAGGAGCCCTCGCAGATCATGAACGCCCCGAACGGGGGCTCCTACCAGCTCACCGGCATCGTCGTCCCCGGCTCGATCCACCATCGCGGCTCCCAGCTCGACTTCAGGGTCGCCGACCGCGACGACTCCTCGGCTTCGATCCCCGTCCGCTACAGCGGCGAGGTGCCCGATCCGTTCGCCGACGGCCGCGAGGTGGTCGTCTCCGGGAAAGTCGAGAACGGGTCCTTCGTCGGCCAGCGCGACAGCCTGATCACCAAGTGCCCGTCGAAGTACCAGACCCAGGCGCAGCAGGACCCCGAGCACGTGATCATCAGCAGGTGAGGAGGCGGCGGGTCCTGTGATCACGCTCGGCGCGGCCTGCCTCTTCCTCGCCCTCGTGGTGGCCCTCTACGGGATCGCCGCCGCCCTCCTCGGCGCGACCCGCCACAACCGCCGCTTCACCGACTCGGCGCGGCGGGCGGTGTACGCGTTCGCGGCCCTCCTGACCCTCTGCGTGATCGTGGTCGAGGCCGCCTTCGCCCGCACCGATCTGTCGCTGAAGGTGGTCGCCGACCACTCCTCGACCACCACCCCCGGCTTCTACAAGCTGACCGCGATGTGGTCGAGCCAGGAGGGCTCGCTGCTCCTCTGGGGGTGGGTGCTTTCGCTCACCTCCTCCGCGGTGCTGTTCGCCACGCGCAACAAGCACCGCGAGCTCGCCCCCTGGGCCACCGCGGTGCTGATGGGCCTCGGGGCCTTCTTCACCGGGCTGATGCTCTTCGACGCGAACCCGTTCGCCCGGCTCAGCCCGGTGCCGCCGGAGGGGGTGGGCCTCGAGCCGCTCCTGCGCCACCCCGCGATGGCGATCCACCCGCCGATGCTCTATTCCGGCTACGTCTTCTTCTCGATCCCGTTCGCGTTCGCGATCGGCGCCTTGATCACCCGCCGCCTCGACGCGAGCTGGATCCGGGCCACCAGGCGCTTCGCGCTGATCGCCTGGCTCCTCCTCGGGATCGGGATCCTGCTCGGCGCACGGTGGTCATACTCCGAGCTCGGCTGGGGCGGCTATTGGGGATGGGACCCCGTCGAGAACGCGTCGCTCATGCCGTGGCTCGCCGGCACCGCGTTCCTTCACTCGATCATGGTCCAGGAGCGCCGCGGGATGCTGCGGGTCTGGAACGTGAGCCTGATCTGCGGGACGTTCGCGCTCGCGCTCCTCGGCACCTTCCTGGTCCGCTCCGGGATCCTGCAGTCGATCCACGCCTTCGGCGCCTCGACGGTCGGCGGCCCGCTCCTCGGGCTGATCGCGGCGGTGGTCGTCGGCTCGGCGCTCTTGATCGTCAGCCGGCTGGACGACCTTCGCTCGACGAAGCGAATCGAGTCGCTCCTGTCCCGGGAATCCGTCTTCTTGATCAACAACCTGCTGCTCGTCGGACTCGCCGCGGTGATCTTCTGGGGCACCTTCTTCCCGCTGATCTCGGAGCTCTTCACGGGCAACAAGGCGTCGCTCGCCGCGCCGTGGTTCGACCACTACGCGACCCCGCTGGCGATCCTCCTCGTCCTCTTCACCGGGATCGGGCCGCTCCTCGCCTGGCGGCGGGTCAGCCTGGGCGCGGCGAAGCGCCTCCTCGCCCGCCCGGCGCTCGTCGCCCTCGTCGCGGCGGCCGGGCTCTTCGCGTTCACCGACACCCGTCATCATCCGTTGGCCCTTGCGATGTTCTCCTTCGCGGCCTTCTCCCTCGCCGCGCTCGTCCAGGAGTTCGCGCGGGGGGCGGCGGCCTACCGGTCGCTGTCGGGCGGCTCCTACGGGCACGCCCTCCTCGCCCTGTTCGCCCGCAACCGGCGGCGCTACGGGGGGTATGTCGTCCACGCCGGGGTCGCGGTGCTCCTGATCGCGATCGCCGCCTCCTCGAGCTTTCAGACGAGCCGCGACCTGAGGCTGCGCCCGGGCCAGTCCGCGTCCGTGGGGGGCTACCGGGTGACTTACGAGAAGCCGACCGCGCAGATCAGCCCCGCCGAGCAGCGCCTCACCTTCGGCTCCGTGCTCGCGGTGGCCAAGGGCGGCAAGCCCTACGCCACCCTCTATCCCTCCCGCAACTACTACGCCGGGGCAGGCGACCCCACCGGCGCCGGGCCGGTGCGCAGCTTCTTCGAGGGCCAGGCGACCAGCGAGGTGGGGCGGAAGACGACCGTCGGCGGCGACGTGTGGACGGCGATGCAGCCCGACCTGAGCTCGCTGAACCCGGTCATCAACGGCGCCGACCGCCGCCTCGAGCGGATCGCCAAGGGCGTCTCGCCCGCCGACGCCAAGGCCAGGCAGACGATCGGCTTCCTCCAGGGCCTCGCGGTGCGCGCGATCGAGAAGCGCTACCTCGCCGACCCGCCCCCGGCGGACTTCCGCGTCAACGTCAACCCGCTGGTCACCTGGATCTGGGTCGGCGGCGCGATCGCGGCGATCGGCGGCCTGGTTGCGATCTGGCCGGCGCCCGAGGCGCGCCGCCGCCGCGTCTCCGACGTCTACGCGGCAAGGCTGGCGCGCGAGCTGGGACGGGCCTGAGACTGGCTCCCGGGCCGGCCGCCGGCGCTCCGTAGCCTTCAGCGGGTGGAGATCGTCCTCGCGCTCGTCATCGTCGCCGCGATCGCGTGGTTCGTCACCGTGCCCCTGCGGCGCTCCGAGGACGAGGCCAGCGCCGTCGCCTCCCGGACCGAGGACCCGGCGATCGCCGCGCTCGAGGCTCGAAAGGAGGCGAAGTATCGCGAGATCCGCGACGCCGAGCTCGACCGCGAGCAGGGAAAGCTCTCGCAGGCGGACTGGAGCCGCCAGGACGCCGAGCTCCGTCGTGAGGCGGTCGCGATCCTCAAGGAGCTCGATCGGGCCCGCGGCGCGGGGTAGCGTTGCCCGCTTCATTTCCCTTTCATCTGGCATCCGTAAAGAGGATGGGAACGAAAAGGTTCGATCGACGATGGAGGCATAGATGACCGCACGACCGAAGCAGGTCTTCTCGAAGGTGATCGCCGCGACGCTCGCACTAGGGGTGCTCGCGGGACTCGCCGCCGGATGCGGCTCCTCGAGCAGCAGCTCCTCGACCACGGCCGCCTCGACCACCACGTCGTCGACGAGCGCCGGTACGGCGAGCTCGGCCTCCGCCTTGGCGCCGATCCACGGCACCTACTCGCCGAAGATCGACCCATCGAACTTCGTCTCGACGATCGACAACCGCTACTTCCCGCTGATCCCAGGCACCGGATTCCACTACACCGGGGTGGCCGAGAACGGGAAGGCTCCGAGGAAGGACGACATGATCGTCACCCACCAGACGAAGCAGATCCTCGGGGTCACCTGCACCGTCGTCGCCGACACGGTCTCCGCGCACGGAAAGCCGATCGAGAAGACCGACGACTGGTACGCCCAGGACAAGGCCGGAAACGTCTGGTACATGGGCGAGGACTCCTTCGAGCTCAAGCACGGCAAGTTCGCCAAGGCCCCCGACTCGTGGGAGGGCGGCGTCAACGGCGCCAAGCCCGGGATCATCATGCCCGGGAGCCCGCAGCCGGGCGATCAGTACCGCCAGGAGTACTACCCGAACGTCGCGCTCGACCAGGCCAAGGTGCTCGGCAGCGGCGGGACGATCAAGGTCCCCCAGGGCTCCTACAAGACCACGCTGAAGACCGTCGAGACCGCTCCGAAGGTCGACCCCGGGGTCGCGGAGCAGAAGTACTACGTGGCCGGGGTCGGCGACATCAAGGAGCAGACCGTGCGCGGCAACCACGAGGGGATCCACCTCGTCAGCATCAGCCACCACTGAGCCCGCCCTCGCGCGGATCCAGGCCGCCGGAAGAGCAGTGGGCGGGCGCGAGCCACCGCCCGCCGGTGCCGGCTTTCCCTACACTCCGCGGGCGATGACGACCATCCTCGGCGTGATCCAGGTGATCATCTCAGTGGTTCTGATCTTCCTCGTCCTGCTTCACTCGGGAAAGGACGCGGGGCTCTCCGGAGCGTTCGGGATCGGGCAGTCCGGCAGCGCGTTCGGCGGCGGCTCCCTGGTCGAGCGAAACCTCGACCGCTGGACCGTCTTCTTCGCGATCCTGTTCGTCCTCAACACCCTCGTTCTGCTCAAGATCTGAGCTGCTGCGCGCGCATGGCGCGGGGCGAGGCGCCTCCGGGTTGACCGCGACCGCCGCGCCCGCATAGGCTCACGCGGTTGGCGACCCACCGGAGGAGATTCCGTGGCTGAGAACGGCCGGCCGGCGTGGCGGATCGCGGGCGAGGAGGTCGGCAGCTGCAACTGCAACTGGGCGTGTCCATGCCAGTTCGACGCCGACCCGACCCACGGCCACTGCCAGGCGGTGATCGCCTACGAGATTCGCGACGGGAGCTTCGGCGAGACTGGCCTCGACGGCGTGCGGTTCGCCGAGGTCGTCTCGTGGCCGGGCCCGATCCACGAGGGCGGCGGCACAGCCCAGCTCATCGTGGATCAGTCGGCGACCCCCGAGCAGCAGGAGGCCATCGAGCGTCTGGTGAGCGGCGAGCACGGCGGAACCTACTTCGAGATCTTCGCCTCCGTCCTCCCGCACAAGCGCGAGACCGTGGCGGTCCCGATCGAGATCGACGCCGATCGCGAGCGGCGGGTGGCGTCGGTCCGCGTGGGGGAGATCGCCGAAGCCAGGATCGAGCCGATCAAGAACCCGGTGACCGGCGACGAGCACCGGGTGCGGATCGACCTGCCGGACGGGTTCGAGTACAAGCAGGCCGAGATCGGCAACACGGTCCACGCCGCGAGCTCCACAGAGGAGCCGCTCTCGTTCACGCTCGAGAACACGTACGGCCAGCTCAACCCGTTCGACTGGACGAACGCCTGAGCCCTTCAAACGTGCCGCCCGCTTGAACCTCCGCTCGCGCCGCGCCGTATCCCGGGAGAGATCTGGATTCGGGTGGGAGCCGGTCACCCGTGAACGAAGGAGGGACCCATGCGCAAGCTTCTCCTCGCCGCCCTGGCGATCGCCGCCGTCTTCCTCGCGATCAGCGCGATCGGATTCGGCGCCGGGGGAGGAGGCGGCATGACCCATCGGGTCAACGTGCCCCACTCGGACCGCTTCACCCCCTTCCAGCTCACGATCCGCGCCGGCGACAAGGTGAAGTGGGTGAACCACGACAGCGACGACCACTCGGTGGTCGCCGACAGCGCCTTCGACAGCGCCGGGCACAAGAGCATCAACAAGCGGCTCACGGGCGCCGGCGGCACCCTGAGTCTGCGCTTCAAGCACGCCGGGACGTTCGTCTACTACTGCCGCTTCCACGCGCGACTCAACAACAAGAACCAGCCGATCGCTCCCGGTCCGGACGGCGGCATCCAGAGCTCGGACGGGAACTTCGGCACCCCGATGAGCGGCGTGATCACCGTCCTCCCGAGCAAGGGCTAGGTCGGGCGCGAGGCTCTGGGACACCGCCCCGTCGAGATTGACGGCGTGAGAAGGGCCCCGCGGACGCGGGGCCCTCGCACCACGCGCGTGGACCGCTAGGACGGCGTCCTGACGACCCCCACCAGATGGCCCTCCGGGTCATTGAAGAGGCCGATCTCGACGTCCTCCATGACTTTCTCGGGACCCATCATCCGGGTGCCGCCGAGGCTCTCCGCCTTAGCCAGCGCGGCCTCCACGTCCGGGACCCCGGCGTAGAAGGTGACGTGACCGTCGTACCCCTCCGGCCCCTTGCCGATGCCGCCGCCGATCCCGACTCCCTCGGGACTCAGGTTGCCGTCGCGCGACACGATCCCGTAGTTCATCGGGTTGTCGGAGTCGAACTCCCAGCCGAAGAGGTCGGAGTAGTAGCTCCTCAGCTGGTCGGGGTCCTTCCCGACGACCTCGAACCAAACCACCGGCTGTCCCATGCTCTCTCCTTTCGGCGCCGGCGCATCCGGCGCGGGCGATTTGCAACGCATCCCTTGAGACTGCGGCTCGGCGCGAAACTCATCGGCCACGAGCGCCCGGATGGCCGTGACATCGTGGTGATGCGGCTTACGGTGCCCCCGCGTCCGGCACGCTGGGGCTGTGAAACGGGCATCATTTCAAGGTGGCTCGAGGGAGGTGGCGGCGATATGGCCTGGCGCTCTGCGCCATCTCGATCGCCTGGCTCGGGTTCGCGACCACCCCGCAGGCGCGGGCGGCCAGCACCGAGCGGGTGAGCGTCGACGACGCGGGGAACCAGGGGAACGCCGACTCGAGCGACTCGGCCGTCAGCGACGACGGGCGCTTCGTCGCCTACTACTCGGCCGCCTCGAACCTGGTGCCGGGCGACACCAACGGCGTCGACGACATCTTCGTTCGCGACCGCCTCACGGGCACCACCGAGCGGGTGAGCGTCGACGCCGCCGGGAACCAGGGAAACGGCGACAGCTTCGGCCCCGCGCTGAGCGCGGATGGGCGCTTCGTCAGTTTCCGTTCCCAGGCCTCCAACCTGGTGCCCGGCGACACCAACGGCGCCAGCGACGACTTCGTCTATGACCGCCAGACTGGGCAGATCGAACGGATCAGCGTCGACAGCGCGGGGAACGAGGCGAACGGGGACAGCTTCGAGACGTGGATGAGCGACGACGGCCGCTACGTCGCCTTCCTCTCCTTCGCCTCCAATCTCGTCTCCGGGGACACCAACGGTGTCTCCGACATCTTCGTCCGCGACCGGCAGGCCGGCACCACGGAGCGCGTCAGCGTCGACAGCTCCGGAACGGAGGCGAACGGCGAGAGCTTCTACCCGCAGATCAGCGCGGACGGCCGGTTCGCG
>DATGAF010000106.1:0-5896 GCA_035313645.1 Solirubrobacterales bacterium | reverse complement strand
GCGCTCGTGATCGAGACCGGGCACCCCGAGCTCGAGCAGCCCCAGCTTCGCGCGCTGATGGCCAGGGGAGCGCGGGAGGGGTGCATCGAGCTCTCGGATCTGAACGAGGCCGTCGAGGAGCTCGAGCTGGACGAGGAGGCGGCGCGCGCGATCCACGAGCAGCTCGAGTCGCTCGGGATCGACCTCCGCGACGACTGCGGGCGGAGTGGGGTCGAGGCAACCCGCTATCGAAACGACGAGTTGGCCGGCACCACCACGAACGCCCTCCAGCTCTTCTTGAACGAGGCCCGGCGCTATCCGCTGCTGACGAAGGCGCAGGAGAACGAGCTCGCGCGGGCGATCGAACGAGGCGACCTCCGGGCGAAGGAGCGGTTGATCAACTCCAACCTGCGGTTGGTCGTCGCGAACGCCAAGCGCTACCAGGGACACGGGCTCGTGCTCCTCGACCTGATCCAGGAGGGCATCCTGGGGTTGATCAGGGCAACCGAGAAGTTCGATTGGCGCCGGGGCTACAAGTTCTCGACGTACGCCACCTTCTGGATCCGCCAGGCGATGCAGCGCGCCCTCGACACCAAGGCGCGGACGATCCGCCTTCCCCACGATCTCGCGCAGCGCGAGCGAAAGATCGCCCGAGTGGAGCGCCAGCTCGCCGCCGAGCTCGGCCGTGCGCCGAGCGATGAGGCGATCGCCGCCCGCGCCGAGATCGATCCGGCCGAGATCGAGCGGATCCGCGAGGCGGCGCGCGCTGTCACCAGCCTCGACCGGCCCGTGGGGGAGGAGGGCGAGACCGGGCTCGGCGAGCTGTTGCCGAGCGATCAGCCAAGCCCGGAGGACGAGGTGACGCTGACGCTCGAGGAGGAGACCCTGCGGGAGGCGATCGAGCGCCTGCCCGAGCCGGAGCGGAACGTGGTCAGGCTCCGTTACGGGATCAACGGCGACGAGGCGACGACGATCCGCGACGCGTCGAGGCGGCTCGGAATACCGGGCAGGGAGGTGCGGGAGCTGGAGGCGCGTGCGCTGGAGCGCCTCGCGAGTGAGCGCGAGATCGAGGCGCTTCGCGAGGCGGCGTAGGGGCGCCCTCCTGGCGTTTGGGCGTCACCGGGTCGCCGAGCTCCCCGCACGAAACCGAAAATCGCCCCTCGCGCTTCGGGCGGCGCCGCTCGCCGGCCAGTTTTCCGGATAATCAGCGTGTCCCGATGGCGACGCCCGCCCGAACCCGAGCGCGCGGACTCTTCAGGAGCCGCGGCCACCCAGCCCCAGACCGCCTGATCGCGGTCCACGGCAGCGCCCGCCTGGGAAGGAGGACCAAGGAGCTCGTGCGGCGCCTCCAGCCGGGGGACGTCGCAATCGTCGACCACGCCGACCTCGACCGAATCGCCGCCGAGGACCTGGTCGGGTCGGGCGTCCGGGCGGTGGTGAACGTCGCGCCCTCCTCGACCGGGCGCTACCCGAACGCCGGGCCGCTGGTCCTGGCACGGGCGGGCGTGCGCCTGGTCGACGCTCCCGCCGCGCCGCTGTTCGAGGAGCTTCGCGACGGCGACCCGGTGGTGATCGTCGGCGGCGAGGTCCGCCGCAACGGCACCGTCCTCGCCGCGGGCCACGAGCTCCAGGTCGCCGAGCTCGCGGAGGAGCTCGAGCGGCAACGGGAGCGGATCGACGAGGCGCTCGCCGCCTTCGCGGCGAACACGATGGCTCGGCTGCGCGAGGAGGGCGAGCTGCTGGCGGGCACGCCCGAGCTTCCCGCGACCTGGACGAGGTTTCGCGACCGGCACGTGCTGATCGTCGTCCGGGGAACGACCTATCGCAGGGACCTGCGGGCGCTTCGCGCCTACATCCGCGACGTTCGCCCCCTGCTCGTCGGGGTGGACGGCGGCGCCGACGCGATCCTCGAGGCGGGGCTGAAGCCCGACGTGGTGGTCGGCGACATGGACTCGGCCAGCGACGAGGCGCTCCGGGGCGGGGCCGAGCTGGTCGTTCACGCCTACCGCGACGGGCGCGCGCCGGGCCGTGAGCGCCTCGAGCGGCTCGGCCTCGAGCACCGGGTCATGAGGTCGGTCGGGACGAGCCAGGACGCGGCCATGCTCCTCGCCCACGAGAAGGGCGCCGGGCTGATCGTGAGCGTCGGGGCGCACTTCAACCTGGTCGAGTTCCTCGAGCGCAGCCGCGCCGGGATGTCCTCGACGTTCCTCACCAGGTTGCGCCTGGGCGAGCTCCTGGTCGACGCGAAGGGGGTGAGTCGTCTCTACAACCCCGGAGTCACCGGCCCCCAGATGGCGCTCTTCTTCCTCGCCGCGCTGGTCCTGCTGACGATCGTGATCGCAACCACCCCGGCCCTGAGCGATCTCGTCCAGCTCATCTGGCTGAAGCTCAAGATCATCCTCGGAATCGGCTGACCCGTCCCGCGCGGTCGTCAGCTCCTATCCTCGATCGCTAGCCATGGGGTATTCGGGCCGCTACCACGCCGCCTCGCTCGCGGCCGTCTTCCTGGCGCTGGCGATCGGGATCCTGATCGGCGTCGGCCTGGGTCACAACGTGATTCCCGCGGCCCGAAAGGACTTGGAGCAGAGCCTGAAGAGCGACCTCTCCGACGCCCGCGGCCGCGCCGACACGCTCCAGGGCCAGCTGAACCAGGAGCGCGGCTTCTCTGACCAGGTCTTCCCGGCGCTCGTCGGCGGGCTGCTTCGGGGCGAGCGGGTCGCCGTCGTGGCGCTCGGAGGCCTGCCGGAGAACATGAAGGGCGATATCGAGTCGGTCGTCGGCGCGGACAACCCGACCGGCGCCGAGCTGGGAGAGGTCGCGATCGTCCGTGAGCCCCCGGACCGGCGCGCCCTCGCGTCGGCCGCGGCTCAGGGGACCCCGGCGCGGACGCTGGCGCGAAACCCGGACGCGCTCCCCGGCGTCGCCCGGCGCATGGGTCAGGCGCTGGTCACTGGGCAAAAGCCGTTTTTCCGGTTTCGCGGCGCGATGCTCAGCCGGATCAGCGGGCATCCGGGCAACATCGCCGCAGTAATCGTCGTCCGCTCGCGTCCCGCCGACCTCAACGCGAGCCGCTCGGCGGCCACCGACAGCCTCGAGGGGGGGCTGCTCGACGGGCTCGAACGCGCCGGGCGCACACCCGTGGTGGGCGTGGAGCGCTCCGACACGACCGGATCGTCGATCGGGTTCTTCGACGCTCAGGGCGCCCCCTCCACCGTGGACAGCATCGATCTCGCCTCCGGGCGCGTGGCGCTTGCCTACGCGCTCGACGGGGCCCAGGGGAACTACGGCGTCAAGTCGACGGCCGACCGGCTCCTGCCGACGCTCCGGAGCCCGGCGGGCTCGCCGGCAAGCGCCCAGCGATGAGGCTCGCCGGACTCGCCGCCTCCGCGGCGATCGCGGTCGCCTTCGTCGGCCCGTGGCTCCGCGACATGGAGCGGACCGGCCTCGTCCGCCGAAACTACCGGGACCGGATGGTCGCCTTCCCCGCCGGCGCCGTGCAGATGGTGTGCTCGCTGTTCGCGCTGGCCCCCCTTGCCGTCCTCGACGATCGGGCCGACCTCGATCTCCTCGACCCGGATCTGCGCCGATGGGCCGTCTACGTGCTCGGCGTAGCCTTCCTCGGCCTGCTCGACGACTCCCTCGGGCGCGGGACCGAGCGAGCCGCGCCCCGCGGATGGCGCCGGCACGCCGCCGCGCTCGCGGAGGGGCGGTTCTCGACCGGCGCGATCAAGGCGATCGGGGCGCTGGCCCTGGCCGCCTACGCCACCTCGGGCCTCGGCCGCCACGACCTGCGCTACCTGGCCGACCTCGCGCTGCTCCTCCTGACCACGAACCTCTTCAACCTGCTCGACCTGCGCCCGGGGAGGGTGGAGAAGGTGTTCGTGACGCTCGTGCTGGCCCTGTGCGTGGGGGCGTGGACGGTCGAGCCGCTCGAGCTCCTGGGCCTGTTCATCGGCCCGGTGCTGATGGTGGCGGCGTTCACGCTCCGCGAGCGGGCGATGCTCGGGGACACCGGCGCCAACCTCGTCGGCGCGCTGGCCGGGGTCTCGCTCCTCGTCACGCTTGGGGACACCGGGCGCCTGGTCGCCCTCGCGGTCGTCGCGGCGGTCAACCTGTACGGCGAGTTCCGCTCGATCTCGCGGACGATCGAGGCCGTTCCGCTGCTTCGCTCACTAGACTCGCTCGGCAGAGTTGATTAGGCGCCCGCTGGCAGACAGATGACGATGACGCCCGGCGAGACCAGGTTCATCTTCGTCACCGGCGGCGTCGTCTCGTCGCTGGGGAAGGGCATCGCCGCCGCCTCGATCGGGCGGCTCCTGGTGAGCCGGGGCTTTCGGGTCCAGCTTCAGAAGTTCGACCCCTACATCAACGTCGACCCGGGGACGATGAGCCCGTTCCAGCACGGGGAGGTGTTCGTGACCGAGGACGGGGCCGAGACGGATCTCGACCTCGGCCATTACGAGCGCTTCACCGACGAGAACACCTCGAGGGCCTCCAACGTGACCGCCGGGGGCGTCTACAACTCGGTGATCCGCCGGGAGCGGCGGGGCGACTACCTTGGCGCCACCGTCCAGGTGATCCCCCACGTCACCGACGAGATCAAGCACCGCATCCTGATTCTGGCCGAGTCGCAGGCGATCGACTTCGTGATCTCGGAGATCGGCGGCACGGTCGGCGACATTGAGTCCCTTCCGTTCCTCGAGGCGATCCGGCAGCTCTACACGGACCTCGGGGCGAAGCGCTGCATGTTCGTGCACCTGACGCTGGTGCCGTACGTCGGCCACGCGGGGGAGCTGAAGACGAAGCCGACCCAGCACTCGGTCAACGAGCTTCGCCGGATCGGGATCCAGCCGCACGCCCTCGTGTGCCGCTCCGAACGCGGCTTGGAGCGGGAGATCCGCGAGAAGATCGCGCTCTTCGGCAGCGTGCCGGCCGAGGCGGTGGTCTCCGCCCGCGACGTCGACAACATCTACAAGGTCCCGCTGGTCTTGAGGGCAGAGGGGGTCGACGACCTGGTCCTCGACCACTTCGGCCTCGAGGCCCCAGCCACTGACCTATCCGAGTGGGAGGCGCTCGTGCGCCGTGCCGACGCCCGCGAGCGCACCGTGCGGATCGCCCTCGTCGGCAAGTACGTCCAGCTCGCCGACGCCTACAAATCGGTGGCCGAGGCGCTCAGCCACGGCGGCTATCACCACGGGGTCGACGTCGAGGTCGATCTCGTCAACTCCGAGGACCTCGAGGCCGAGGACCTCGAAGCGGTGGACGGGATCTTCATCCCGGGTGGCTTCGGCGAGCGAGGGATCGAGGGCAAGATCGAGGCCGCGAGGATGGCCCGCGAGAACGGGATCCCCTATCTCGGAGTCTGCCTCGGGATGCAGATCGCGGTGGTCGAGTTCGCCCGCCACGTCGCCGGTATGGACGGCGCCAACTCGGCGGAGTTCGATCCCGAGACCCCCTATCCCGTGATCGACCTCCTCCCCGAGCAGAAGGAGGTCACCGACATGGGCGGCACCATGCGCCTGGGCGCGGACCCGATCAAGCTTCACGACGGCACCCGGGCGAGGGAGATCTACGGTGAGGCGGTCATCTATCAGCGTCACCGCCATCGCTACGAGGTCAACAACATGCTGCGCCGACGGCTGGAGGACGGGGGTCTCGTGACCAGCGGCACCTCTCCGGACGAGCGCCTCGTCGAGGTGATCGAGCTCCCAGAGCATCCGTTCTTCGTGGCGTCGCAGTTCCACCCGGAGTTCAAGTCGCGCCCGCCGCGGCCGGCGCCGCTCTTCCGCGAGTTCGTGCGCGCTGCGCTCGAGCGAGCGCGGGAGCGCCGCAGCGAGCGAGTGCGGATCGCCCGGTAACCTGCGCCTCCGTGCCGTCGGAGGTGCTGGATCTCTTCCTCGAGCTCGCTGCCGAGCCG
>DATGAF010000105.1:0-6901 GCA_035313645.1 Solirubrobacterales bacterium | reverse complement strand
TCACGGTCGCCGCGATGATCACGGCGTCGATCGAACGCCGTCCCTTATCGGACCAATAGACGTCCCGTAGGTTCAGCCACAGCGCGAACTCGTCGAGCGTCAGGCCGGTGCCGACGCCGAACACGACCGCGAGGATCTCGTGCCAGGGCGAGGGCGGGGCGACGGTGACCCCGACGTACCCGGTGACCAGCAGCAGGAGGATCCCCCACACCAGGTGGTGGATGTGCGTCCCCCCCACGCTGAGGTCGCCGGGCCACCAGCTGACCTGCGCGCGGATCAGGTGGGCGCTCGTGCGGATGAACCCAAAGGTGAGGAGGAAGGCGACGAAGAACAGGAACTCGGGCTGCCGGCCGGTGTCGACGATCGCGCGGTCGTACAGGCTGCCGATGGTGGCGATCACCGGGACGAGCACCGGCGCAGCGTAGCGGCGGCGGCGGGCGCGCTCAGGGAGTCAGGACGACCTTGCCGACGTTGCGCCGCTCCTCGATGAAGCGATGCGCGTCGGGAGCGCGGTCGAACGGGAACGCCTCCGCAACGACGGGCTCAAGCTCCCCGCTGGCGAGGCCGTCGAGCAGGGGATCCGTGAGCCGGTCGACGTCTCCCTCCCGATCCCACCAGGAGAGCATGTTGAGGCCGAAGACGCCCTTGTTCTCGTTCATCATGCCGAGGCTCTTCCACCACGGCATCGTCGCCAGCGGCATTCGCGCGAGGCTGCGAAGGGCGGACGGGAGGTCGCGCTTCCCGCTTCCGGTATGCACCTCCGACGCCCCGAACATGATCAGCCGGCCGCCCTCCCGCAGCAGGCGGTAGTCCTTGCGAAACGAGGCCGGCCCGAGGGCGTCGACGATCACGTCGACCCCCTCCCCACCCGTGATCCGGCGGACCTCCTGCGCGAAGTCGCTCGAGCGGTAGTCGATCGCGTGGTCGACCCCCTGGGCGCGGATCGCGTCGTGCTTCGAAGCCGACGCCGTTCCGAAGATCTCGGCCCCGATGCCGCGGGCGATCTGTGTCGCGCTGATCCCGACCCCACCCGCGGCCGCGTGGATCAGAACCCTCTCTCCGTCCTTCAACCCGCCCATGATCACGAGGGCCGCGTAGGCGGTTCCGTAATTGACCGGGAACGCGGCTCCCTGCTCGAACGAGAGCCCGTCGGGGAGCGGGATCACGTTGCGCTCGGGGACGCTGACCAGCTCGGCCTGACCGCCGAACCGGGTGAGCGCGATCACCCGGTCGCCTATCCGGCGCGACTCGACCCCGTCGCCAAGCGCCTCGATCTCGCCGGCGACCTCGTAGCCGACGACGCAGGGCAGGCTGGGCGCGTCGGGATAGAGCCCGATGCGAGCGAGCGTGTCGGCGAAGTTGACCCCCGCCGCCCGGACCGCGATCCGCACCTCTCCCGCGCCCACCGGAGGATCGGGGCGCTCCTGCGCCTCGAGCACCTCGGGTGGCCCGTGGCGGGGGATCACGACGGCGCGCACGCCGATGACCCTACTCCCGGGTGCGCGCGAACGCTCGTCTCACTCGATGTTTGGAAAGTGACACCGGGGGTACAGACCCTCCAGCTCCTTCGACTCCCCCGGATGCCGGAAAGGAGTTCGGCATGCATCCCTCGCATCCAGTTCTGCACCTCGCCGCCGTGCTCGGTGGCCAGCGCCAATCGTTGAGAGACGACGGCCCTGGCCCCGAGTGTTGACCGCTCGCCGAGCCTCAAGATCCTCGTCCAGCCCTCAAAGCGTCCGATCGGGCGCCGACGATGCTCGTGTGAACGCCTCCCGGTTCACGCCCCGGCGTGCGCTCGCGTCGCTAGGCGCCGCCCTCGCACTGGCGCTAGCCGCCCCATCTCCCGCCGCCGCCCAGCCCCCCGAGTGCATGGGCAAGGGGGCGACGGTCATCGGCACCAACCACGCCGACCACCTCAAGGCCCACAGCGGCGACGTCGTCGCCGGGCTCGGCGGCAGCGACGTGATCGCCGGCGGTCGCCACGGCGGCACCGTGATCTGCGGCGGCCCCGGCAACGACAGGATCGTCGGCGGAAACGACGACGACACCCTTGTCGGCGGCTCCGGGAACGACCGCATCTTCGGAAACCACGGCAAGGACCTGATCGTCGGCGACCTCGCGACGGACTCCGGGAACGCCACCGGGCACACGGGGCGCGATTTCGTCAACGCCGGGTTCGGGAACGATTTCATCGTCGGGGACGACTTCTCCCGCAGCGGCAACGCCTCCGGCGCGGCCGCCGACACGCTGAAGAGCGTCAACGGAAACGACACGATCATCGGCGACAGCGCGGTCATGGGATCGGGAAGCGCCACCGGGGGCGGCGCCGACTACACCTACGGCGAGGGTGGCCGCGACGTCGTCGTCGGCGACAGCTACTCGCCGTTCGGCCACGCCTCCGGCGGCGGCAAGGACCACCTGAACGCCGGGATGAAGTCCGACCTCATGGTGGGCGACAGCTACACCCAGACCGGCTCGGCGACCGGCTCGGGGCGCGACCACCTGCACGGCCTGTGGGGGCCCGACACGATCTACGGCGACGACTACGCCACGGTGGCGCAGGGAACCAGCAGTGGCGGCGCGAGGGACACTCTGAACGGGGCGATGGGAGACGACCACCTGATCGGAGGGCCCAGGCACGACGTCTGCGCCGGTGGCCCTGGCCGCGACGGCGACGCCCTGTGCGAGTACAAGATCGGCGTCGAGTTCCCCCTACACGTCTTCTAGCCCGGCCCAGACGTAGCGCGTCACCTCAGCGCCTCGAGTCAGGCGGCAGAGGACGCGCTCTCTGACGTGTTTTGGGGTCTATGGACCCCAAAAGCCTTCAATCCCCGCCTCGGGGCCGCCCCACCCCGCCCTTTTTCGCCCCCGCTCGGCCCCGAGCGGCTCGGCGGCGTCGCGCGGCGTCGACGTCCGCCCCGCTACAGGTCCACCGCGCGGCCGGCGTCGAAGCCCTCGAGCCGGAGGATCTCCTCGAGCACCTCCTCGGGGACCGGGGCGTCGGTCGTCAGGGCCAGGACCGCCTGACCCCCCGAGGCCTCGGCACCCACCGCCGCCGAGGCGATGTTGACCCCGTGCTCGCCGAAGATCGTCCCGACCCGGCCGATCATCCCCGGCTGGTCCTTGTAGCGAAACACGACGAGGTGCTCGGCGACCGGCATGTAGAAGCTCTCGCCCCACACCCGGACCAGGTGCGGGAGGTTGCGCGGTCCGACCGCCGTCCCGGCCACCTCCACCGCGTCGCCGTCGGACTCCACCCTCACGGTGACCAGCTCGGTGAACTCCTCGGAGAGGACGTCCTTGAGCTCCGTCAGCTCGATCCCGCGCTCCTCGGCGAGCGCGGGGGCGTTCACCAGGTTCACCTGCTCCTCGGTGTGGCCGGAAAGGATCCCGACCAGCACCGCGATGCCCAGGAGCCTGGTGTCGTGCTCCGCGATCCGGCCCCGGAACTCGGCCACCACGCGGTCGACCGAGCCGTTTCCGAGTCCCTGGGCGAGCCGTCCGAGCTTCTCGGACAGCGGCACGAACGGGGCCAGGGCCTCCATCTCCTCCGGGCGGACCGCCGCGATGTTCACCGCGTTCGTGACGACGCCGCCGGTGAGCGCCCGGCGCACCTGATCGGCCGTGATCGTGCCGGCGCGGTCCTGAGCCTCCGCGGTCGAGGCGCCGAGGTGCGGCGTGACGACGACGTTCGCACGGCCGAACAGGGGGTGGTCGATGAACGGCTCCTCCGGGAACACGTCGAGCGCGGCGCCGGCGACCTTGCCGGAATCGAGCGCCCCGGTGAGCGCCTCGAGGTCGACCAGCTCCCCTCGGGCGCAGTTGACGATGCGGACGCCGTCCTTCATCCTCGAGATCGCCTCCGAGTCGATCCAGTCCACGGTCTCGGGCGTCTTCGGCAGGTGGATCGTGATCACGTCCGCCCTCGCGTACAGCTCGTCGGTGGTCTCGGCGCTCTCGACCCCGAGCTCCCGGAACCGCTCCGCCGCGACGAACTTGTCGAAGGCCACGACCTCCATCTCGAACGACTGCGCCCGCTTCGCGACGAGCTGGCCGATGCGGCCGAAGCCGATCACGCCGAGCGTCTTGCCATACAGCTCGTTGCCCGCGAAGCGCGACCGGGCCCATTCTCCGTCGACGAGCGACGCGTGGGCCTGGGGCACGTTGCGGCACAGCGCGAGCACGAGCGCGAGCGTGTGCTCGGCCGCAGCCACGGAGTTCGACTCGGGCGCGTTGACGACGACGATCCCGCGCTTGGTCGCCGCCTCGACGTCGACGTTGTCGACCCCGGTCCCGGCGCGGCCGATCACCTTGAGGCGCCCCGCGCGCTCGATCAGGTCCGGAGTGAGCTTGGTCGCCGAGCGGATCACGATCGCATCGAACTCCGAAAGCCGTTCCCGCAGCTCCTCATCGGACATCTCGAGCCCGAGCTCGACATCGAACTCCGAGCGCAGGAGCTCGACGCCGGAGTCGGCGATCTTCTCCTTGACCAGGACCTTCGGCTTCGCGTCTGCCACCGATCTAACCGACCGGGGTGGGCGTCGTCCCGGCCTCCGCGAAGAGCCGCTGGGCGGCGGCGGCGCCCGCGCCGGGCTCCGCGTCGTGTCCGAGGTCGCGGAGCGCCATCTCGAGCGCCGTGAGCGCGATCACGATGTCGAATGCCCCGTAATAGCCGCAGTGGGCAATCCGGGCGATCCTGCCCTTCAGGTGCCCCTGACCCCCCGCGATCGTGACCCCGTAGCGGTCCCGCATGAGCTTCGGCACCTTCGCGCCGTCGATCTCCTCGGGCAGTCTCGCGACGGTCACCACGTTCGCGTTCTCGTCGTCGGGGCCGAAGCGCTCGAGGCCCAGGGCCTCGATTCCCGCCCGGGCCGCCCGGGCGAGCAGCGCGTGGCGGGCGAACGCGCGCTCGAGCCCCTCCGCCAGGATCAGGTCGAGGGCCACGTCCAGGGCCCGGAAGAGCGTCACCGCCGGCGTGAACGCCGAGTTCGGCGGATCCTCCCGCTGGCCGTCCGCCGTCCGCCGCCAGTCGAGGTAGTAGCGGCCGCCCGGCGTCTCGGCCGCGAGCGCCATCGCGCGCTCGGACACGGAGGCGAACGCGAGTCCCGGAGGGCACATCAGCGACTTCTGCGAGCCGGCGACCACCACGTCGACCCCCCACTCGTCCTGGGGCAGGTCGACCGCGCCGAGGCCCGAGACGGCGTCCACGCAGAGCACCGCGCCGCGCGCCGTGACCACGTCATTGAGCGCCCGTACGTCGTTCAGGACGCCGGTCGACGTCTCGGATTGGGTGATGAAGACCGCGCGCGGCAGCGGGTCGAAGCCCGCGAGCGCTTCCTCGAGCCGGGCCGGATCGACCCTCTCGCCCCACTCGAACTCGACGTGGTGCGTATCGGCGCCGTACGCGCCGCACAGCTCGGCCCACCGCTCGCCGAACTTCCCGCAGGATGCGACCACGGCCGGCTCGCCAGGCCTCACCAGGTTCGCCACCGCCGATTCCATCGCCGCGGTGCCGGTGGCGGCGAAACAGAGGACGTCGTTCTGGGTCTGGAAGACCTCCGGCAGCCGCTCGAGCACTCGCGCGTAGATCCTCACGAACGCCGGGGCGCGGTGATAGAGGACCGGCTCCGCCATGACCTGGGAGACCAGGGGCGGCAGGGGCGTCGGCCCGGCGGTGAGCATGAACTGCTTGCCGAAGATGTCGGGGGTATCGGCCATCGAGCGGAGGATACGAAGGGGCGCGGAAGCTTACCCAGCCGGGCTTCCGTCCCCGCCCCGGGGCGCATAGCATCGGGGTCATGAGCGAGCGGGTAAGCGAGGGCGCTGGCTACGCCATCGGCCACATCGACCAGATGGGCGATGGCTACGGGTTTCGGAAGGTCCGTCGCGCGCTCGGGGTGACGGCGTTCGGCGCGAACGCCATCGTCCTGCCCCCGGGGTATGAGACCGGGCGCCACTACCACGACGAGCAGGAGGAGCTCTACTTCTGCCACCGCGGAAGGATCGAGATGGAGTTCGGGGACCGGTCCCGCCACGTGCTCGAGCCCGGCGGCGCGGCCCGCGTCGATCCGGCCACCGTGCGCAAGGTCAAGAACGCGGGGGAAGACGACGCCGTCTACCTGATCGTCGGCGCCAGCGACGGCTATGTCGGTCGCGACGGACGCCTGCCGGAGGGCGAGACGGGCTTCGGCGGGCGGCGGTCTCCGGGCGTCGCCGACGGCGAGACAGGGAGCGACGCGTGAAGGCGCACACCGTCTATCGAACCTTCGAGACCGAGGAGCGGCGGGCGTTCGTCCGGATCACCGAGGACGTCCAGGCGGCCGTCGACGAGGCGGGCGTGGCGGAGGGCATGGTGCTCGTCTCCGCCATGCACATCACCGCCGGGGTGTGGGTCAACGACGACGAGCCGGGGCTCCACGAGGACACGCTCGAATGGCTCGACAAGGTCGCGCCGCCGAGCTGGCGCGATCCGGCGAACGAAGTCGCCGAGAAGCTCCTTCCCGACCCCGGCGACTACCGCCATCACCGCGGCGGCGAGGACAACGGCGACGCCCACCTGAAGAACCTGCTGGTCCACCACCAGGCGATCGTCCCGATCACGGGCGGCAGGCTCGACCTCGGCCCCTGGCAGCAGGTCTTCTACACCGAGTTCGACGGCCGCCGCCCGAAGCGGCTCGTCATCAAGGTGCTCGGCGAGTAGTCGCGGAAAGCGACCGCGCCTCTAGTCCCAGACGAAGGGCGGGTACCTCGTCACCAGCCAGTAGGTGTACGCGTTGCTGCGCGCCTGCCAGCGGAGCGCGACCAGGGTGATCCGGTGCATCCCGTCCGGGTACGTCTTGGCGAACAGGATCGTGAAGAACGCGAAGAAGACCATCAGCTCGGCCAGGTAGACCAGGATCGA
>DATGAF010000104.1:0-2177 GCA_035313645.1 Solirubrobacterales bacterium | reverse complement strand
GGCGCATCGAGGTAGTCGAAAGCCTGCTCGGTGATCAGTGCCGCGAGATTGGCCCCGACGCCGCCGTGCGGCCAGCCCTCCTCGACGACCACGCAGCGATTGGTCTTCTGGACGGACTCGAGGATGGTGTCGAGATCCAGCGGGCGGAGCGTCCGCGGGTCGATCACCTCGGCCTCGGCGCCGTGCTCGTTCGCGAGCGTCTTTGCGGCGCGCTCGGCGACGTCGACCATCCGCAGGAGCCCGACGATCGTGACGTCGCCGCCCTCGCGCAGGACCGCAGCCTCACCGAAGTTGACGAGCGGCCCGTCGCCGTTGCCATCGGAGTCGGCGACCTCGCCGCGAGCGCCGTAGAGCGTCTCGTGCTCGATGAAGATCACCGGGTTGTCGTCGCGGATCGCCGCCTTCAGAAGGCCCTTGCCGTCGGCCGGCGTGGACGGGCAGGCGACGAGCAGGCCGGGGATGTGCAGGAACATCGCCTCGAGGCTGTGGGAGTGAGTTGGGCCCAGCTGGTGGCCGCCGCCGCCCGGCATCCGAACCACGATTGGGACGCGCACCTGGCCATTGAACATGTACGGGATCGCCGCCATGTGGTTGACGATCTGGTCCATCGCGAGCAGCGAGAAGTTCACGGTCATGATCTCCACGACCGGCCGCAGCCCCGCCATCGCGGCGCCCACTCCGGTGCCGACGATCGTGTTCTCTGAGATGGGCGTGTCGCGGACGCGTTTCTCGCCGAACTCGTCAAGGAGTCCCTCGGTGACCTTGAAGGCGCCCTGGAACACGCCGACGTCCTCACCCATGACGAAGACGCTCTCATCGCGGCGCATCTCCTCGGCCATCGCGTCGCGCAGGGCCTCCCTCATCCGGACCTGAGCCATCAGCCCGGTCCCTCCTCGGGCTCATCCTCGTCGCGGTCCTCGAGCGCGTCGGCCGCGTCACGGTCGTCCATCGTCTGCTCCGGGCCACGGCCTCGCGAGCTCTGCCGGCCCGCGTACGCGGCGCCCGCCTCCGCGAGCTTTCGCGCCTCACCGGCGGCGCCGATCTCCCACTCCTCCTCGCCGCGGTGGGGCTCGGGCGTTCGCTCGTCCACCGCGTACCAGCCCGGCACCTGGTCGCCCACGACGTACAGGTGGTCGTAGAGGGACTCGAGCGGCGGCTCAGGCGATGCATCCGCGAACTCGACCGCCTCCAGCACGCGCTTCTCCACCCGCTCGCGGATCTCGTCGACCGCCTCGTCGGAGATGACGCCCTCGGCCACCAACCGGTCGCGGAATACGGTGATCGGGTCCTTCTTGCGCCACTCCTCGACCTCCTCCTTGGTCCGGTAGACCTCGGGGTCGGCGGCGGAGTGACCGCGGAACCGGTAGGTGAACGCCTCGACGAGCGTCGGCTGGCGGTCCTCGCGCGCCCGGCGGATGTGCTCCGAGACGATCTCGCGGACGGCGAGGACGTCCATCCCGTCCACTCGGACGCCCGGCACGCCCAATCCCTCCGCCTTGCGCGAGAGGTCGGTCACGGCGGAGTGGCGCTCGATCGCCGTCCCCATTCCGTAGAGGTTGTTCTCGACCAGGAAGACGACCGGCAGCTTCCACAGCGCGGCGAGGTTCATCGTCTCGCCGAAGTTGCCGCTGTTCGACGCGCCGTCCCCGAACATGCCGACGGTGACCGAATCCTCGCCCTTGTAATCGGAGGCGAGTCCCAGGCCCGCCGCGATCGGGAGGTTGCCCCCGACGATGCCATAGCCGCCCATGAAGCGGCGCTCGGGGTCGAAGATGTGCATCGACCCGCCGCGGCCGCGCGAGCAGCCGTCCTCGCGGCCGAAGAGCTCGGCCATCACGTTCTTCGGGTCGGTGCCGCGGGCGATCGCGTGACCGTGGGTGCGGTAAGTGCCGATCAGGTAGTCGTCGGGCCGCATCACCGACGTCGTGCCGACGATCGTCGCCTCCTCCCCGATCGCCAGGTGCAGGAAGCCGCCGGCCTTCGCCTGCTGGTATTGGCGGCCCGCCTCCTCCTCGAAGCGGCGAATGAGCGCCATGGTCTCGAGCAGCTCGCGGCAGGTGTCCGCGTCGGGAAGCGGGTGCGCGGCCGTTCCCTTGCCGTCGCCGGCCGCCGTCACGGTCGGCCCCTGAGCTACCTCCGCTTCACTCTTGGCCACCGCCGCTCACGATAGCCGCTGT
>DATGAF010000103.1:0-9604 GCA_035313645.1 Solirubrobacterales bacterium | reverse complement strand
AGCCTCTTGCGCGCTCCAGCAGCGCACGCGCCATGGCCGGTCCGTCGACCCACCCCTCCTCGGGGTAGCAGGCGGCAACGGCGCTCGAGGGCAGCTTGAGCCCCGGTTCGAGCTGTTCCAGCTCTCTAACCGGGGCGAGGTCGGCGGGATATCCCCGTTCCCGGAGCCGTGCGACCTTCGACCGTAGGCGATCCGCCTCCGCCGATTCGCGGGCTATCTCGATGTTGCCGGTGGGATGGAAGCAGCGCGTTTCGCCGAGAGAGTCCGCCGACGCATGGTGCTCAGCCGTTGCCCTGACGGCGAGGTCGAAGTACTCCCGGCTTGAGTCGAGCTTGCTGCTGGCGTTCACCCATGTCACGCTCGTACCCGTCGCTCCGGCGCCCGGGAAAGCTGCCTCGACCACCGTTACAGACGCGCCGCGAGCCACGAGACGCGAGGCGATGCTCGTGCCGATAATTCCGGCGCCGATCACAACTATGCGAGGGCGTCGTGCCATGTAGCGTGGCGGACTCCGGTCGTTGGCCGGCCGACTCGCCTGTTTGCGGGAGCGGCGGCCTCCAAGAGCTCACGTGGCCAGCCTAGATGACCATACGCCTCGAAGGCGTACGCGGCGGGACCCCGCGCCGATCGTGGCGCTTGGGACCGCGAACGCAGCTTGATGGACCCGGAGCGCGGCACGCCAGCGGTCCTGCTCGCGGGCGAGGCGATCGCGATGCCGGTGATCCGAAGCCTCGGCAAAGCGGGCATCGAGGTCCACGCCGTCGGCAACGCCTCGTGGGACCCGGCGGCGCACTCCCGCTATCCGGCGTCCTTCGTCGACCTTCCGGCTCGCTCCGGGGATCGCTGGATGGATTGGCTTGAGGACGAGGCGCCGCGCGGCGCGGTGATCCTGCCCTGTGCGGACCCGGGCGTGGAGTTCGTGGCCCGTCACCGGTCGACGCTCCTCGAGCTCGGGTTCTCTCCGATCGAGGGAAGCGACGAGGCGTCCCTGGCCATGCTCGACAAGCAGCGGACGGCCGAGCTCGCCGCCGAGATGGGCATCGAGGTCCCGACTGCGATTCCGGTGGAGGACGCGCGGGAGCTCGAGGCGGCCGCTGCACGGATCGGCTTTCCCTGCGCGCTCAAGCCCCGCAACGCGGCGCTCTTCCAGCGGCATTTCGGCGAGGGACGGAAGCTCATCGTCGCGCGGGACGAGGGGGAGCTGCGAGACGCCTTCGAGCGGACCACCCAGTTCGACCTCCGGATGATGGTCGTCGAGATCATCCCGGGCGACGACGGGCGGCTCGTCTCATACGGTGGCTACCTCGACGAGAAAGGCGACCCGATCACGGACTGCACGTTTCGGAAGATTCGCCAGTTCCCGCCCCGCTACGGGCTGAGCTCCTACGCCGTCAGCGACTCCGACCGCGAGGTCGCCGAGCTGGGGCTGCGGTTCGTCCGCACCGTCGGAGTTCGGGGGCCGTTCGAGGTCGAGTTCAAGCGCGACGCGCGCGACGGGAGGCCGAAGCTGATCGAGTGCAACCCGCGGTTCACCGCGCTCCAGCTCCTGTTCTGCGGAACCGACGTGGCCCTGCTGGCTTACCAGCGGGCGCTCGGTCGCCCCGGTCCGCCCGGCGGACCCTCGCACCCCGGGATCCACCTCTGGAACCCGGTCGAGGACGTCCGGGCGTTCCTCTTCTACCGGCGAGCGGGGGAGTGGACTTTCGGGCGCTGGCTTCGAAGTCTCATGCATCGACAGCACCTTCATGTGTTCCGATGGAACGACCCGATGCCGACCTTGGCCTTCCACCGAAGGCGGCTCGGTCGGCTCGCCCGGCGGGCGCTGCGACGGCCGCCGAGCGAGAGCCCGTGAGTCGCGCCCGTTCCCACGCTCGCCACGAGATGCCGGTGGAGGCGCACCGGGAGGGACTCGAGCCCGTGCTCGAGGACTGGGATCGGCTCTTCGCGAAGGACCCCGATGCGACGCCGTTCTGCTCGCCGGGCTGGGCGCGCGCGTGGTGGCCGCACTGGGGGGGCTCGGCACGTCCCTGGCTCGCCGTCGCGCGGGACGGGGGTGAGCCGCTCGGCCTCGCGCCGATGGTGATCATGCGGCGCGGCCCCTTCCGCGTCCTGTCGGAGCTCGGGCGCCCCCCTGGGAACCACTGGGACGTCGTCGCCGCGCCACCCGACCGCGAGCGGGTGGCGGCGGCGATCGCCGACGAGCTCGCCCGCCGTGCCGGGGAGTGGGACGCGGTGATCCTCGGCGGCCTACCGGCCGGCTCCGCAATCGGCGGGGCGCTCGCGTCCCGCGGCCTTCGAGTCCATCGCCGACCCCCCGTCACCTACCCGGGCATCGAGCTTCCCGGGAGCTTCGAGGAGTACCTTCGCGCGCTGCCCAAGAAGCGCCGGAGCGACCTGCGCCGCCACCTCAGGCGGATCGACGAGGGCTCGCTCGCGTGCCGCGAGGTGCGCGAGCCCGCCGCGCTCGAGGCGGCGATCGACCGCTGGCAGGAGCTTCGCGTGCGCTGGTGGGGCGCGCGGGGCAAGAGGATCGACCCCGAGCACGGCAGCGAGCGTTTCAGGCTGTTCTTGCGCGACGTGGTCCGCCTCCTCGTCCCGGCGGGGCTCGCCGTGGTCTGGGAGTTTCGGGAGGACGGCGAGGTGCGCGGGGTGGAGATCAACCTCGTGGACGAGCGACGCTTCTACGCCTGGCTCGACGGCTATGACCCGGAGTTCTCCCACCTCGGGCTCGGCAAGACCGCGGTCGGCGTGGGGATCCGCTCGAGCATCGCCGCCGGGCGCAGCTACTACGACTTCATGGTCGGCGCCGAGTCGTACAAGTACTGGTTCGGGGCGACCGACCGCCATTGCGAGTGGCTTATCTCGACCACCGGACGCCCGCGCTCGCGCGCCGCGCGGGTGGCGAACACGATCGTCGAGCGAACGGCGCGATCGAGCGCGTAGGGCTGCCCGCGTTGAGCGCGCGGCGGCCGGCCGCTAGTGCTCCAGCACCAGGCCGAGGAAGCGCTTCGTGCGCTCCTCGCGCGGGCTGTCGAGGACCTCGGCGGGCGGCCCCTCCTCGACGATCACCCCCCCGTCCATGAACACGACGTGATCGCCGACCTCGCGGGCGAAGCCCATCTCGTGGGTGACGACGATCATCGTCATCCCCTCCTTGGCGAGCCGTCGCATCACGTCGAGGACCTCCTTGACCAGCTCGGGGTCGAGGGCGCTCGTCACCTCGTCGAAGAGCATCAGCTTCGGCCCCATCGCCAGCGCGCGGGCGATCGCCACCCGCTGCTGCTGCCCGCCTGAGAGGCGCGCGGGGTACTCGTCGACCTTGTCGGCCAGCCCGACCCGCTGGAGCAGGGCGCGGCCACGCTCCTTCGCGTCGCCCTTTGAAACCTTCTTGACGCGGATCGGCGCCTCGACCACGTTCTCGAGCGCGGTCATGTGGGGGAACAGGTTGAAGCGCTGGAAGACCATCCCGATCTCGGCGCGACGCCGGGCGATCTCCGGCTCGGGAAGCTCGTGGAGCGTGTCTCCCGCCTGCCGATACCCGACCAGCTCGCCGTCCACCCACAGGCGGCCGCGATTGATCTTCTCGAGGTGGTTGACGCAGCGGAGCAGGGTCGACTTCCCGGAGCCGGACGGGCCGATCAGGCACATCACCTCGGCGTGGGCCACCTCCAGCGAGATTCCCCTCAGGACCTCCAGGGCGCCGAAGCGCTTGTGGACCTGCTCGGCCTTGACCATGGCGTCGCTCACCGGTGGTCCTCCGGGAGTCGCGGCCGCTCGACCGGCTCGACCTCGGCGTGGCGCGGCCACAGGCCCGCGCGGAGCCGCTCCAGCAGGGTCGGCGCCGTCTCTTGCGCCGATCCCCTGCCGTAGTGGCGCTCGATGTAGTACTGGCCGATCGACAGGACGGAGGTCACGGCGAGGTACCAGATGCTCGCGACGATGAGCAGCGGGATCGTCTGGTAGTTCGTCGCGTAGATCAGCTGCGCCGAATAGAGGAGGTCGGTCAGGGCGACGAAGGCGACCAGCGACGTCGTCTTCAGCATGGAGATCGTCTCGTTGCCCGTCGGAGGGATGATCACCCGCATCGCCTGCGGGAGCACGATGCGCCGCATCGTCTGGAGGCGCGTCATCCCGAGCGCCTTGGCCGCGTCGGTCTGCCCCTCGTCGACCGAGATGATGCCGGCGCGGACGATCTCGGACATGTAGGCGCCCTCGTTCAGCCCCAGCGCCAGCATCGCGGCGACGAACGGGGTGACCACGGAGTTCGCGTTCAGGTGCACGAAGGAGGGACCGAACGGGATCCCGAGGTCCACGCTCGGATAGAGCGCTGCGATGTTGTTCCACAGCAGGATCTGCACGAGCACCGGCGTCCCGCGCAGCAGCCAGATGTACCCCCAGCTCGTGCTCGCGAGCAGTGCGCTCTGCGACATCCGCATCAGCGCCAGCACGATCCCCAGCACGATCCCGATCGCCATCGCCATGGCGGTCAGCTCGATCGTCAACACCAAGCCGTCGAGGATCCTGCTCGTGAACAGGAAGTCGCCGACGACGTTCCAGTTGAACCGCGGGTTCGTCGCGATCGAGCGACCCAGCGCGACGATGAGGACCGCGACCACCACCGCCGCGATCCAACGGCCGGGGTGGCGGACCGGAACCGCCTGGATCTCGGCAGGCGTCTCCGTCCGAGCTATGTCACGTGTCGCGCCGGCCGGGGTGGCCACGCCCTCGCCCGCGGGCTAGCTGGCCGGCACGTTGGTGGGGTTGATCTGCGGGTTGTCCAGCGTGCACGGGCAACCGTTGCTCGCCGAAGTTCCCGAGAGGCCCCAGTAATCGAAGATCCGCTTGTAGGTGCCGTCCGCCATCACGTCCTTCAGGGCGTCGAGCACCGGCTTCGCGAGGCCGGTGCTCTTCGGCATCGCGATCCCGTAGGCCGCCACGCCGTACTGCGTGCCGGACAGCTTCAACTGGCCGTTCGACTGCTCGACCGCGTAGGCCGCGGGCGGCGAGTCCGCCATGCCGACGGTGGCGCGGCCGCTGGCGAGTGCGAGGTTGACGCCGTTCTCGTCGGGGAAGACGTTGACGCTGACCCCGGGCTTCCCGGCCGCCTTGCACTTCTTGTCCTGCGCGGTCGCGTCGGCCTCCTGGGTCGTCCCCCGTTCCGCGGCGACCTTCTGCCCGCAGAGGTTCGCGAGCGATTGGACGCTCGGGCCACCCTCGGCCTTGACGAAGAAGGAGGTGCCCGCGTTCGCGTAGCTGACGAAGTCGACGGTCTTCTCGCGCTCCTTGGTCACCGTGAACGACGACATCCCGAGGTCGTACTTGTTCGCCGCGAGGCCCGGGATGATGCTGTCGAAGGTCACGTTCTTGACCTCGACCTGGAGTCCCATCGCCTGCGCGAGGGCCTTGGCGAGGTCCGCGTCCATCCCGATCACCGTGTGGCCGTCCGAGGCGATGAACTCGTTCGGCGCGTAGGTGGCGTCGGCCGCGACGCTCAGGGTGCCCTTCGACTTCACGGCGCTCGGCAGCTCGGCCGCGACCTTCTTGTCGAGGGGCACGTTGACGTCGGGCGTGGCGGTCAGGCTCGCGGTCGAGCCGCTGCTGGTGCTGCTGCTCGAGCCGCCGCATCCGGCGACGGCTCCCACCGTGGCAAGCGCCGTAACCAGCGCCAGCGCGAACCTTGTCACTTTGCCTCTCATCGTTTCTTCGGACCTCCCGTCCGGAATGCGAATCGACCGGAGACCATACCTTTTCGCGTCACTACACTTCCTGAAGCAATGGCCGAGGAGATCCTCAACCGGCCGTGCGGAGGCCGCTACGCGAGCGTCGTCGAGGCGGTCGGCAACACGCCGCTCGTCGAGCTGCCGAGCCTGTCACCCAAGCACCCCTGCGTCAGGATCTTCGCGAAGCTCGAGGGGCGCAACCCCACGGGCTCGGTAAAGGATCGGGTGGCGAAGGCGATGATCGAGGACGCCGAGTCGGCGGGGGCGATCGAGCCCGGCCAGACCATCCTCGAGCCGACGTCGGGCAACACCGGGATCTCGCTCGGGATGGTGTGCCGTCGCAAGGGCTATCCGCTGAAGGTGGTGATGCCCGACAACGTCACGGAGGAGCGAACCCAGCTCCTGCGCATGTACGGGGCCGAGATCGTCTATTCGGAGGGCGCGAAGGGCTCTAACGGCGCGGTGGAGGTGGCGCTCGAGATGGCCGAGGCTGAGGCCTCCTACTACATGCCCTACCAGTACGGGAACGAGGCGAATCCCCGCGCCCACTACGAAGGGACCGCGCCGGAGATCCTCGAGGAGCTCGACGGCGTGGCGGCGTTCGTCGGCGGGCTTGGGACCGGCGGCACGCTGATGGGGGTGGGGCGGCGGCTGAAGGAGCACGACCCGGAGACCAAGGTCGTCGCCGCCGAGCCGATGCAGGGCGAGCTCGTCCAGGGGCTGCGGTCGCTCGACGACGGTTTCATTCCGCCGATCATCGACCTGTCGCTGCTCGACCGCAAGATCATGGTCTCGAACCGCGACGCGATCGTCTGGACCCAGCGCCTGCTCCGGAAGGAGGGGCTCTTCGCCGGCGTATCCACCGGCGCGATCGCGGCGATCGCCGTGCGCATCGCCGCCGAGCTCGACGAGGGCAACGTGGTCTTCATCGCTCCGGACGACGGTTGGAAGTACCTCTCCTCCGGCGTCTACACGAAGTCGATCGAGGAGCTCGAGGGCATAGATTCCACCGTTTGGTGGTAGCGCGCCCCGACGCGGTTCAGAGAGTCGCATCTAGGGTCCGGCGGCTCGCCGCCGAGTATGAGCCGCCGAGCTTCGACCACGTCCCGGACCCGGACGCGGCGATCTTCCTCTGCGCGATCGACCACAAGTCCGGGTACCGCGGTCGCTACCTCGTGGGCGGCCGGGGCCCGTTCGAGGGCAGCGCGCTGCTGTGGGCCGTGGGCCTGCGGGCCGCCGAGCGCCACCCGGGACTGCTGATGGCGGCGCGTCTTCGCGAGGCGGGCGCGGACGAGGTCGGCGAGCTGTTTCGGATCGGCGGAGAGACGGTCGCCGACCCCGAGCGCCGGGCAGGGCTGTGGCGCGACCTCGCCGCCGGTCTCGAGCGCGACCACGAGGGCGACGCGGCGGCTCTCCTGGCGACGGCGGGCGGGCGACTCGGCGGCGGCTCGGGGCTTCTTGCCCTGCTGGCGCGCTACCGGGCGTACTCGGACCCGCTGCAGAAGAAATCGCTCCTGTTCGCGAAGATCGCCGCCCGGCGCGGCTGGCTCCGGGTGGCCGACCCCGAGTGCTGGGAGGTGTGCTCCGACAGCGTGCTGATGCGGCTCGCGCTGCGCTCCGGCCTCGTTCAGCCCGACTCGCTCGAGGAGGTCAGGAGCGCGACCCGCGAGGTCTTCGCCGAGGTGGCGCTGGCCGCGGAGCTCTCCCCGCCGGTCCTCGACGACCTGCTCTGGGAGCTCGGTCGCGATGATCCCAATCTGCTCGGAACCGAGGGCGGCGACCTCCACGAGCCCCCGCGCGATCCGGCCTCGGCCTGGTACTGAGCGGCCGGCGCTGAGCCCGCCGAGCTACCAGACGACTTCGGGCGGGTTGGAGGCGAACCCGAAGAACCACACGAAGAGGGCCACCACGGCGATCGCCATCGAGACGTAGAGGAACAGCTCCAAGGGGCCGTGCAGCCCCCACCCCGCATCCTCCTCCTCATCGTCGCGGTCGAGCGCGCCGGTGACCCGCAGGTAGAGGCCGTTGACCCAGAAGAGGGCGGGGGAGAAGAGGGCCATCGCCACCGGGACCCCGAGCAGGCCGAGCACGAAGTGAGCGCTGAAGGAGTCGGTGAGCTTGGAGAGGCCCCAGAGCACTCCAATCGGGACCCCGATCCACAGCACCAGGCATCCCGCCGCCATCAGCCCGAGGAGGAAGACCGCCGCCAGGCGATCCGCCCATGAGAGCCGTCTCGCGTTGCCCGGGTCGATCGTCCCCGCCTCCACGCTATCCACCGATCGGCGCTCGGGGGTTGGCGCCCCAGAAGACCAGGGTCCCCATCATCGAGATGACGTGGACCAGGACGATGTTCAAGACCATCGACTTCGCAGTCGCGCGGCCCACCCCCACGGGGCCGCCCGAGGCCGTGTAGCCGTAATAGCAGCCGACGAGGACGATCGCGGTCGCCATCACCATCCCCTTGATCAGGCTGAACACGAGGTCCGGCGGGTTCTGGAACATCCAGAAGATCAGGAAGTACCCGCCGGAGGAGACGTCGCCGACCTGCTGCACCACCGCGAGCCAGCTCGCGAAGTAGGCGATCCCGACGCTCGAGAGGAAGAGGAAGGGGAAGACCATCCAGGCTGCGAGGAGTCGGGTGGCCGCGAGGAAGGTCATCGGCGGCACCCCCATCACCTCCAGGGCGTCGATCTCGTCCGAGATCCGCATCGCCCCGAGCTCGGCCACGATCCCGGTGCCGACCTTGGCGGAGAGCATGTAGCCGAACGCGTACGGGACGACCTCGCGCAGGTCGCACCAGGCGGCGAAGACGCCGGCATAGGCCGGGGCGCCGACCGAGCGGTTGAAGTAGGCGGCCTCGATCCCGCAGGACGAGAGGCCGAGGATGAAGACGAGCCCCCAGATCACGATCGCCGAGCCGAGGATCAGGATCCCGGCCTGGCGGAGCGCCTCGCCGAAGAAGCCGAGCACGCGGCCGGAGTAGACGAGCCCCATGGTCCGCCCGCAGAAGCGCGCGATCTCGCCGAGCGAGCCGAGCCAGTCGCGGGGGAGGGTCAGCCAGCCCTGCATCTATCCCTCGCAGCGGGGGTGACTCGTCACGGCCTGGGTGACGCCGTCCGCGTAGGTGAAGCGGATCCGATTCGTCCAGCGGCCACTCGCGGGGCAACGTCCCGGCGTCCTGACGTAGAGATGTCGCGTCCCGCTCCGCGTCGAGGCGACGGGCTTGATGTTCACGTGCACCTTGTCGATCGCGCCTCCATCCGGGGGGGTCCCTGGGAGTGGGGGCGTGTTGGCGACGACTCTCCGCCGGTGGATCTCGAATCGGCTCGACAGGTAGGCGCCGGTCTGCCGATCCCTGGTCAAGAAGATCAGTTCGTGATCGCTGTTGATCGCGGTGACGTCCTCGGCCAGGAACCGATCCGGCCCGGGGGTGCCGGTGTCGACCGTCAAATAGCCCCCGCCGACGACGCTTCGATCGGGGCAGGCACCGGGTCCTTCCGCCATCAAATCGGCGTCGGACGCTGTGCACCGCCGCGGGGCCGCTGTGTCGAATCTGGCCCCGCGCGCGAGCGTCTGCACCACCCTCCGGACCGCGACGGGCTTGCCGTTGGGATCGTCGGGGTTCATGTAGTCGATCCGCAGTCGGAGGCCGCTCGACTCCGCCGGCGCCTTGGCCGTGAATCCGAGGCGCGCCCGCTGGTAGGAGCCGGTGCCTCCAGCGAGAGCGGTCGAGGCTCCAAGCGCCAGCAGGGCACAGAGCACGGCTGTGGCGATCGATCTCACTTGATCACGTTCAGCTCGGGGTGGGTGGCCAAGAGCGTCTGGGTGAAGACGTAGTTGAACGCGAACACCCCCAAGAAGGCGATCACCACCGCCTCGTTGAC
>DATGAF010000102.1:0-3536 GCA_035313645.1 Solirubrobacterales bacterium | reverse complement strand
AGCGAGGGCATCGTCTCCTCGTACATCCACGCCACGGGAAAGGTGGGGGTGCTGGTCGAGGTGCAGTGCGAGACCGATTTCGTCGCCAGGAGCGACGAGTTTCAGGAGTTCGCCCGGGAGGTGGCGATCCACGTCGCCGGGGCGCCGTCGCCGCCCGCGTACGTGTCGGCGGATCAGGTCCCCGAGGAGGTCAGGGAGGCCGAGCGCTTCGTGTTCGAGGCGAAGGCGCGCGAGGAGGGCAAGCCGGACGCCGTCGTCGAGAGGATCGTCGACGGCCAGCTCGCGAAGTGGACCGGGGAGGTCGCGCTGCTCGAGCAGGAGCACGTTCGCTCCGATCGCTACGAGGGCAAGACCATCGAGGCGCTCCGCGCCGAGCTCGCCGCGAAGACGGGTGAGAACATCCGTATCGCCCGCTTCGCCCGCTTCGCGGTCGGCGAGGAATGACCCCGCCACCCGGTCGCTAGCCCGTACGATCATCCCCGCGATGCCGGAAGCGACGTTCAAGCGCATCCTCCTGAAGCTCTCGGGGGAGGCGTTGATGGGCCCGCTGGAGTACGGGACCGACCCCCAGCGGGTCGAGCGGATCGCCGCGCAGGTACACGAGGTCGCGGCGAGGGGCGTGGAGGTGGCGCTGGTGGTCGGCGCCGGGAACATCTACCGCGGCCTCGACGCGGCGGCGGAGGGCATGGATCGGGCGACCGCCGACTACATGGGGATGCTGGCCACCGTCCTCAACGCCATGACCCTCCAGGACGCGCTCGAGAAGCGCGGCGCGTACACGCGGGTGATGTCGGCGATCCAGGTCACCGAGGTCGCCGAGCCCTACATCCGCCGGCGCGCGATCCGCCACCTGGAGAAGGGGCGGATCGTGATCTTCGGCGCCGGCACGGGCAACCCGTTCTTCACGACGGACACCGCGGCGGCGCTTCGCGCGCTCGAGATCCGCGCGGACGCGATCCTGATGGGCAAGCACGGGGTCGAGGGGGTGTACGACGCCGACCCGACCGAGGTGCCCGAGGCGAAGTTCCTTCCCGAGATCACCCACCGCCAGGCGATCGAGCGGGGGCTTCGGGTGATGGACTCGACGGCGCTCTCCCTGTGCATGGACAACGATCTCCCCATCTACGTCTTCAACATGGCCGACGAGCGCAACATAGATAGGATCGTCTGCGGGGAGCGCGTGGGCACGATCGTCTCGGTGGATGGCAACCTTGGTCGACGTGGCGCCGCCGCCGAAGCCGAGGGGGAGGAGACGGCGGGGGAGGTGACTCGATGAGCGAGTTCACCGACGAGCTCCTCATCGACGCCAGGGACCGCATGCACAAGTCGGTCGAGGCCTGCCGGCACGAGCTGGCGACGGTGCGCACCGGCCGCGCTTCGCCCCACCTCCTCGACCGGGTGATGGTCGACTACTACGGGACCGAGACGCCGCTTCGCCAGCTCTCCCAGATCGCGGCGACCGATGCCCGTCTCCTGACCCTGACGCCGTACGACAAGAACGCGATCAAGTCGATCGAGAAGGCGATCCTCGAGTCCGATCTGGGGCTCACCCCGTCGAACGACGGCAACGTGATCCGGTTGCAGATCCCCGAGCTCAACGAGGAGCGCCGCCGCGATCTGGTGAAGATCGTCCACAACGTCGCCGAGGACGGCCGGGTGGCAGTCCGCAACATCCGCCGCGACGTCATGCACGACCTGCGCGAGCTGAAGAAGGAGGGAGAGGTGGGGGAGGACGACGAGCGGCGGGCGGAGGCGGAGCTTCAGAAGGGCACCGATGCCGCCGTCGGCGAGATCGAGGAGTCGCTGAAGGCGAAAGAGGAAGAGATCCTCGAGGTTTGAGCGTCCGGGACCCGGCGACAGCGGACGTGACGGGAGACATGTCGCCGGCGAGGTACGTCGCGATCATCACCGACGGGAACGGCCGCTGGGCGCAGCGGCGCGGTCTGCCGCCGATCGAGGGGCATCGGGCCGGAGCCGACGTGGTCAAGGACCGGCTGCGCGACGCGGTCGAGTTCGGCGTCGAGGAGCTGACCGTGTTCTCGTTCTCGACCGAGAACTGGTCACGGCCGGCGGACGAGGTCGAGGGGCTGATGCGGATGTTTCGTCAGCGCATCGACAGAGAGACCCCGGAGCTCCACGAGGAGGGCGTCAAGATGCGGTTCATCGGCCGGCGGGGCGGGGTCGATCCCGCGCTGGTGGAGCGCATGGAGTGGGCGGAGGACCTGACCCGCGACAACGATCGGATCAGATTCTTCGTGGCCTTCAACTACGGCGGCAGGGCCGAGATCGTCGACGCGGCGCGGTCGTTCGAGGGATACACGGACGAGGAGTTCCGCACCCACCTGTACGCGCCCGACATGCACGACCCGGACCTCCTGATCCGGACGAGCGGCGAGCAGCGGGTCTCCAACTACCTGCTGTGGCAGTGCGCGTACTCGGAGCTCGTCTTCCGCGACGAGCTGTGGCCCGACTTCACCCGGGAGGCGTTCCGCGAGTCGCTCGAGGAATTCGAGGCACGCCGGCGGCGGTTCGGGATGCGCACGTAGGCGTGCACCCAATCTCCACAACGGCGAACGCCCCCGTCGGCCGGCGTTAAGGTCGCCCCCGATGGACTTTCCGCCACGGCCTCCGCGGGACGCTTCCGCGGAGGCGGCGACGCAGGAGAGAACGGAGCGCCGCCGGCGTCGAGCAGCGGCACCCGCCGCCCCGCCGCCGCCCCGCCGCGAGCGCCGGCGGCCGCGCCGCGAGACCCTTGCGCGGATCGGAGTGGCGGTCCCGTGGGTGGCGTTCGCGATCGTCATCGTCGCGGTCGGCGGGATCCCGTTCGCGCTCGCGATGATCGGCCTGGCGGTGATCGGCCTCGGCGAGCTGTTCCGGATGACGATGCGGTACCGGCCGATCGTGCCGGTGGCGCTCGCCGCGGCGGCCGGGATGGTGATCGCCGCCTACTACGGCGATCAGTTCCAGATCGTCCTGGTCGGCGTCGCCGCCTTCCCCGCGATGTTCGCATTCGCCATCCTCCGGCGCACGCTCGACGGGGTGACGCGATCGATGGCGATCACGGTGTTCGGGATCGCCTGGATCGGCATCCCCTTCGCCCACGCCGTGCTGCTTCGCGAGCTGCCGCAGCACGGCGGAGCGCTCCTGATCGACGTGCTCGTCGGCACCTTCGTGACGGACACCGCGGCCTACGCCGGGGGGCGGCTCTTCGGCCGCCGGCCGCTGGCCCCCAGCCTGTCGCCGAACAAGACCGTCGAGGGCCTCGCGTTCGGCTTCGTCGGGGGCACGATGGGCTTCTGGTTCGCCGGCCTCTACCAGGACTGGCTCTCGGGCATCGACGCCCTGGTGATGGGGATGTGCATCGCCGCCATGGCGCCGGTCGGCGACCTCTTCGAGTCGATCGTCAAGCGGGACCTCGGGATCAAGGACTCCGGCAGCGTCTTCGGCCCCCACGGCGGCCTCCTGGACCGCCTCGACGCCCTCCTGTTCACAATTGTCATCGCCTACTACCTGGCGGTCGCGTTCGTTTACTGAGC
>DATGAF010000101.1:0-15783 GCA_035313645.1 Solirubrobacterales bacterium | reverse complement strand
CGAGCGCCGGATCGGCCTCCTCTTCGCCTCTTTCCTCCTGCTGTTCGTGGTCGCGATCACGCGGGCCGCATGGGTGCAGGGGATCCAGGCCGGGACCCTGAGCGCCGACGCACAGAGCCAGCACTCTCAGACGGTCACCGTCTTCGGGCAGCGCGGTTCGATCCTCGATCGACGGGGCCGGGAGCTGGCTGTCTCGGAGGACGCGGCGGACGTGATCGCGACGCCGTACCAGGTCAAGGACCCGGCTCGGGCGTCGCGGCGGCTGGGCCCGCTCCTTCAGATACCCGACGCCCAGATCCTCCGTGCCCTCGCCGATCGCTCGTCGGGGTTCGCCTACCTGGCGCGTCAGGTCGACCTGGCGACGGCCGACAAGGTGCGAAAGCTCGGGATCGGCGGGATCTCCACCGTCCCCTCGCAGAGGCGGATCTACCCGGAGGGCAAGCTCGCCGCCCAGGTGATCGGCACGGTCGGGATCGACGACCAGGGACTCACGGGGCTGGAGGCGGGCGACAACGACCTGCTCGGCGGCGCGAACGGCGAGCGCAAGGTGACGTTCGACGGCCTCGGCAAGGAGATCGAGCGCCAGACGCTGAGCGGGGCGCAGCAGGGCGAGGACCTGCGGCTGACGATCGACGCCGGGCTCCAGGCGCGCACCGAGGAGGTCCTCTCCGGCGTCGCGCGCACCTACGCGCCCAAACGCGCTACCGCGATCGTCATGAACCCCCGCTCCGGCGACGTCCTGGCGATGGCGGACTGGCCCACGATCGATCCGTCGAATCCATCCGCCGCCGATCCGCAGGACCTCCAGAACATGGCGACCGGGTTCACGTACGAGCCGGGTTCCACCTTCAAGGCGTTCACAGTCGCCGGAGCCCTCGAGGAGCACCTGGTCACCCCGAGCACGCCGTTCGAGCTTCCGACAGAGATCCAGGTGGCCGACCGGACGATCTCCGACGCCGAGCCCCGCGGGCCGGAGACCCTCACGGTCGCCCAGATCCTCGCCCAGTCCTCCAACGTCGGCGCGGTCAAGATCGGCCTCGAGCTCGGTGCGCAGCGGTTCTACGACTGGGTGCGGCGCTTCGGCTTCGGGGACCCGACGGGGGTCGAGTATCCCGGCGAGGAGCGGGGCATCGTCCCGACCCCGTCCCAGTTCTCGGGCTCGACGATGGGCAACCTGCCGATCGGCCAGGGCCTCTCGGTGACCCCGATCCAGATGGCGGCGGCGTACGCCGCGATCGCCAACGGCGGCATCCTGCGGGCGCCGCGCCTGGTGATGGACCAGGGCGACACCCCGGTCCCCGAGCCCGCGGGTCGGCGGGTGATCAGCCCACAGACGGCGGCGCAGCTCCGCCAGATGCTGGAGGGCGTACTGGCGCCCGGTGGGACCGCGTCGGAGGTGAGCGTCCCGGGCTACACCCTCGCCGGCAAGACGGGGACCGCGCAGGTGGCGGTCAACGGGACCTACTCGAACTCCCGGTACGTCGCCTCGTTCGTCGGCTTCGCGCCGGCCGCCAACCCCAGGCTGCTGGTGGCGGTGGTCGTCGACGAACCCCAGCAGGGAAGCTATTACGGGGGCACGGTGGCCGCGCCGGCCTTCGGTGAGATCGCCCGGTTCGCCCTTCCGTACCTCCACATCCCGCCGGACCAGAACGCCCAGACGGCTCCATAGAATCGCCGCGATGAAGCTCCGCGAGCTCCTCGCCGGCGCGCCGGTCGGCGAACTGACCGGGGGCGACGGCGTCGAGGTCTCGAGCCTGGCCTACGACAGTCGCCGCGTCGAGCCCGGGGCGCTCTTCTTCTGCGTCGTCGGCGGGAGCTCCGACGGGCACCGATTCGCGCCGGCGGCCGTCGACGCGGGCGCCGCCGCGCTCGTCGTGGAACGGCCTGTCGACCTCCCGATCGCCCAGGTCCGGGTCGCCGACGTCCGGGCCGCGATGGCGCCGATCGCGCTCCGCTTCTGGGGCGATCCCACGGCGAGGCTGCGGGTCGTGGGGATCACCGGGACGAACGGCAAGACGACCACGGCGTTCCTGGTCCGGCGCGTCCTCGAGGCCCGGGGCAGCGGCACGGGGCTGCTGGGCACGGTGATTCGCGTCGTCGGAGGGGTGGAGGAGCAGGTCGAGCGCACGACGCCGGAGGCGATCGATCTGCAGGAGACGTTCCATCGGATGCTCGAGGCCGGCGACTCCGCCTGCGCCATGGAGGTCTCCTCGCACGCCCTGGCGTACGGGCGCACGGCCGGGGTCCGCTTCGCCGTAGCGGTGTTCACCAACCTGACCCAGGACCACCTCGACTTCCACGTCGACATGCAGGGCTACTTCGAAGCCAAGCGGACCCTGTTCTTGCCCGAGCCGGAAACCGGCGAGCCCGGCTCGGGGATCGGCGGGCGCCCGCCCGAAGCGGCGGTCGTCAACGTCGACGACGCCTACGGCGCCCGTCTGGCCGACCAGATTCGAGCCCACGGTGGGACGCCCCTCCTGACCTTTTCGCCCGGCGGGGCTCAGGGGGCCGACCTCCGCGCGGTCGAGGTCGCCTTCGATGCGGCCGGATCGAGCTTCATGTGCGTGGCGCCGGACGCCGAGGTGGAGGTCCGCACGGCGCTTCCGGGGCACTTCAACGTGGAGAACGCGCTGGCCGCGCTCGGCGCCTGCCGCGTGCTCGGGGTGCCCCTCGAGGCCGGCGCGGCCGCGCTCGCCGGCGCCGCCCGGGTGCCGGGGCGGTTCGAGCCGGTCGACGAGGGACAGTCGTTCGCCGTGCTCGTCGACTACGCCCACACTCCCGACTCGCTCGAGAACGTGCTCCGAGCGGCTCGCAAGCTGACCGACGGGCGGTTGATCGCGGTGTTCGGGTGCGGAGGCGACCGTGACCGCGAAAAGCGGCCGCTCATGGGACGGATCGCGGCGGAGCTCGCCGACGCCGCCATCGTCACCTCGGACAATCCTCGCTCCGAGGACCCAGAGGCGATCATCGGCGAGATCCTCGCCGGGATTCCGGGTCACGACGGCGAGGCTCGCGACGACGTCGCGGTCGAGCCCGACCGGCGCGCCGCGATCGGGCTGGCCCTGGCCATGGCGGCGGCGGGGGACACGGTCGTGATCGCCGGGAAGGGCCATGAGCAGGGCCAGGAGTTCGAGGGGGGGCGGACGGTCCCGTTCGACGATCGGGTGATCGCCACTGAAATGCTGCGGCGGCTGCGGAGTGGGTCGGCCACGTGATCGAGCTCTCCGCCGCGCGGATCGCGGCCGCCACCGGGGCGGATACCGTCATCGCCGGAGGCGGCGCCCGCCCCGAACGCGCGGTGGCCGATTCCCGTGAGGTGCGGAAGGGGGATCTGTTCTTCGGCCTCCCGGGTGAGCGCGCGGACGGGGGCGAGTACGCCTCGCGCGCCCTGGAAGCGGGAGCGTGGGGGGTGGTGGTCGCGCCGGAGTGGGCCAGCTCGCTGGCGAGCGGCGCCGAGGACCCGCGGCGCCCCGGATGGGTCCTCTCGGCCGATGACCCCCTGGCCGCGCTCCAGGCCCTGGCGCGCTCCTGGAGGCGCGAGCTCGATTGCCCCGTGATCGGCATCACCGGGTCGGTCGGCAAGACGTCCGTCAAGGACATCTGCCGCGCGATCCTCCCGCTGCGGGTCCACGCGAGCCGCGAGAACTACAACACCGAGATCGGATTGCCGCTCGCGATCCTCGAGGCGCCGGTCGAGACCGAGGCCCTGGTGCTCGAGATGGCGATGCGCGGGCGCGGGCAGATCGCGGAGCTGTGCGAGATCGCCGAGCCCGACGTGGGGGCGATCACCAGCATCGGGCCGGTCCACCTCGAGCTGCTGGGCACGCTCGAGGCGATCGTGGAAGCCAAGGCCGAGATCCTCTCGGGTCTCGGAGACGGCGGCCGCGCCGTGGTCCCGGCCGGCGAAGAGGCCCTCACGCCCCACCTGCACGACCGGCTCCTCACGACCACCTTCGGCCCCGGCGGCGACGTCTTCGCCTCGCGCTGGGACGGCGATGGGCGCACGATCGACGCCACCATGGCGACGCCGGACGGCGAGGGGCGGTTCAGGTTCCCCTTCGGCGAGGCGCACAATCTCGCCAACGCCGTGGCGGCGATCGCGATCGGCGTCGCCCTCGAGGCGCCGCTGGAGGAGATGGCTCGGCGGGCGCCGCGGATAACCTTCTCGCGCCTGCGAGGCGAGCTGATCGAGCTCGCGGGCGGAATCGTCGTCGTGAACGACTGCTACAACGCGAACCCGATCTCGATGCGCGCCGCGCTCGACCACCTCGCCTCGCTCCCAGGGTCGGGGCGCCGCGTGGCAGTGCTGGGGGAGATGCGCGAGCTGGGACCCGAGGCCGAGGCCTATCACCGTGAGATCGCATCCCACGCCCGCTCGCTGGGGATCCAGCCGATCATCGGGGTCGGCGAGCTCGGCCGCGACTACGCTCCCGACGCCTGGGCTCCGGACGCCGAGCGGGCGATCCCGCTCACTGAGGCGATGCTCGAACCGGGCGACGCGCTCCTGGTCAAGGGCTCGCGCGGGGTCGGCCTCGAGCTGGTCACCGACGAGCTGATCGCCCGCAGGGGAGCCGCGGCGCGGTGACGTTGCCCCTGGCGCTCGCCGCCTCGACGGTCGACCGCGGACAGATCCTGATCGCCGGGATGGCGGCGATGCTGATCACGATCTTCCTCGGCCCGAAGTTCATCGAGCTCGTCACCGCGAGGGAGTTCGGCCAGCAGATCCGGGAGGAGGGGCCGCAGGAGCACCACGCGAAGGCGGGTACGCCGACGATGGGCGGCCTGATCGTCTTCGTCGCGATCGCCGTCCCCTACCTGGTCCTCGGCCCGCGCGACACGCAGAGCCTGGCGGTGTTCGGGGTCACGCTCGGCGCCGCGGCGCTCGGCTTCGCCGACGACTACATAAAGGTCACGAAGCGGCGATCGCTTGGACTGCCCGCGCGCTGGAAGCTTCTGGTGCAGATCGGGCTCGCGCTCGCTCTGTGGTGGGTGGCGATCGACCAGGTGGGCCTCGATCCCGAGCTCAGGGTTCGGGTGTTCGACGCCCAGATCTACATCGGGCCGGTCCTCTATGTCCTGCTCGTCTTCCTGGTCATCGCCGGATCCTCGAACGCGGTCAACCTCACCGACGGCCTCGACGGCCTGGCGGCCGGGTCGTGCGCGATCGTCCTGCTCGCCTATCTGGCGATCACGATCACGAGCGGCCAGGAGGGGCTGGCGCTGCTCTCGGCGTGCCTGGTCGGCGCCTCGGTCGGGTTTCTGTGGTTCAACTCGTTCCCGGCGGCGATCTTCATGGGGGACACGGGCTCGCTGGGCTTGGGGGCCGCGATCGGGGCGCTGGCGGTCATGACCCAGACCGAGCTGCTCCTGATCATCCTCGGTGGGATCTTCGTCATCGAGGCGCTGTCGGTCGCGATCCAGGTCCTGAGCTTCAAGATGTTCCGCCGCCGGGTCCTGCTCATGGCTCCCGTCCATCACCACTTCGAGATGATGGCCTGGTCGGAGACGAAGATCATGCTCCGGTTCTGGATCATCGCCGCCGTCTGCGCCGGAATCGGCTACACGCTGTACCAGAACAGCATCGGCTAGCCGGGCGAAGGTCAGGCCTGGCCTGAGGCGAAACTAGGGGCGTGACGGCGTCCCAGACGAAGCCGCGGCCGGGGCTTCCCGGCGGTACCTACCTGGTGGTCGGGCTGGCGCGCTCCGGCCAGGCGGCCGCCCGCCTGCTGGCCGGGCGGGGGGAGGAGGTGCTCGGGTGCGACTCGGGCGCCCCCGAAGCCGCGGCAGGGCTGAGGGACGCGGGCGTCGAAGTTCACCTGGATACGGATGGAGTCTCGCTGCTCGAACGCGCGCGCTGCCTGGTCAAGAGCCCCGGGGTGCCCCAGGAGGCGGAGGTGGTGGTCGGGGCGCGGCGGCGAGGGATCGCGGTCCTCGGCGAGCTCGAGCTCTCATGGCGCCTGCTTCCGAACCGGATCGTCGCGGTGACCGGCACCAACGGCAAGACGACGGTGACCGAGCTCCTCGGGCACCTGTGGCGGGTGGCGGGCGAGCCGGTAGGGGTGGCCGGCAACGTCGGCACGCCGCTCGCCTCGCTCGTCGGCGAGGCGCCACCGGAGGCGACCGTGGTCTGCGAGTGCTCGAGCTTCCAGCTCGAGGACTCCGAGGCGTTCGCCCCCGAGTGCGCGGTGCTTCTCAACATCAGCCCCGACCACCTCGATCGCCATCGAACCCTCGACGACTACCGGCAGGCGAAGCTTCGCGTCTTCGCCAACCAGGACGACGGCGACATCGCGATCTACAACCCCGGCGCCGTCCGCCCGGACGAGCTCGCCGGGGGGGGGAGGCGAGTCGCCTTCTGCAAGGGAGGGACGGGGCACGGCCCGCGCCGCTCGGGCCCGGCGGGCCCCGGCCCGTTCGCCTGCGACGCAACGCTCGCCGACGGAGCGATCTGGTGGGGCGAGGAGCGCCTGATCGAGACCGGGGAGCTGACCCTGCTCGGCGAGCACAACGCGGAGAACGCGACCGCCGCCGCGGCGGCGGCGGCGGCGATGGGGATCGGCGCCGAGCACATCCGCGAGGCGCTGCGGACCTTCCGCGGCCTGCCGCACCGGCTGGAGCCGGTCGCGCGGATCGACGAGGTGCTCTACGTCAACGACTCGAAGGCCACCAACGTGGAGGCGGCCGCCGCGGCCCTTCGCTCGTTCGACGGCGGGGTGCGGGCGATCCTCGGCGGTTCGCTGAAGGGCGCCGGCTTCTTCGAGTCCCTCGCCGAGCCGGCCGCTCGGCACTGCGTCGCCTGCTACCTGATCGGCGACGCAGCGGACCGATTGGAGCTCGACCTCCGGCGCGCCGCCGCGGCGGGCGTCGAGCTGCGGCGCTGCGACGGCCTCGCCGAGGCCGTGCGCACGGCCGCCGCCGACGCCGGGCCGGGGGAGGTCGTGCTCCTCGCCCCGGCGTGCGCGAGCTTCGACGCCTACCGCGATTACGAGGAGCGCGGCGAGCACTTTCGCGCCCTGGTCCGGGAGCTGGAGGCGTGAGCTCGGTCTCCCTCTCCCGGCTCGGGCCGCGGACGCGGCGACGGGCCGGATCGCCCCCGATCGAATACAACCTCCTGCTCACCGCGACGCTCTGCCTGCTCGCGTTCGGGGTGGTGATGGTGTTCAGCGCCAGCTCGACGACCGCGCTCTTGGGACAGAGCGGCGACAGCGCCTACTACCTGAAGCGCACGCTCGCGATCGGCGCGATCGGGCTGCTCGTGATGCGGGTGCTGTCGGTTCGGGGGGTGCGCCTGATGCGCCCCGTGACTCCGCTCCTCCTCGGTGTCTCGTTCTTCCTCCTGCTCGCGGTGCTCCTCCCTGGCGTCGGGGTGTCGAGCAACGGGGCCAGCCGCTGGATCGGCGCGGGACCGTTCCAGCTCCAGCCATCGGAGGTGGCGAAGCTCGCGCTGGTCCTCTACGGAGCCAACCTCCTCGCCGAGCGTCCGCGGATGATCCGCTCGCTTCGCACCCTGATGCCGTATCTCTCGGTGGTGGCGGTCGCCTGCCTCCTGATGGTCGTGGAGCCCGACCTGGGGACCGCGATCGTCGTCTGCCTGGCGACGGCGGCGTTGCTCGTCGCCGCCGGGGTGAAGATCCGCCACCTGGCCCTGCTCGCCGGCGCCATCGGCGTCGTTCTCCTGCTCGCGATCGTGGTCGAGCCGTACCGGATGCAGCGTCTGACGGGGTTCCTCAACCCGGGCGGCGACCCGAGCGGCGCGGGGTTCCAGGTGATCCAGGCGAAGATCGCGCTCGGCTCCGGCGGGATCTTCGGCGTCGGCCTCGGCCAGAGCCTCCAGAAGGCCTTCTACCTCCCCGAGGCCCACACCGACATGATCGCCGCGGTGATCGGCGAGGAGCTCGGGCTGGTCGGGATCTCCGCTCTCGTGGGGCTGTTCGGGCTCTTCGGCTACGCCGGCCTGCGCACCGCGCAGCGAGCGCGGGATCGCTATACGAAGCTGCTGGCGGCGGGGCTCACCTCGCTGGTCCTGGTCCAGGCGATCGTCAACCTCTTCGCCGTCCTCGGCCTGGCGCCGCTCACCGGGGTTCCGCTCCCGTTCGTCTCATACGGCAACTCGAGCCTCCTGGCGATGCTCGCGGCCACCGGGTTGCTGTTGAACGTGGCGCGGGGAGGAAAGGCCGCCTCGTCCGCGCGCGGCCGCGCCGGCGCTGGGAGACTGCGGATCGTCGACGGCGGTCGGCCGGCTCGAGGCCGCGCGGTGGCCGCCAGAGGAAGGAGCAGCTCGAGCGGTGCCAAGGGTCGTCATAGCCGCGGGGGGAACAGCCGGACACGTCGTGCCGGCGCTGGCCGTCGCCGACGCGCTTCGGGCTGAGGGCGCCGAGATCTCGTTCCTGGGGACCAGTGATCGGCTCGAGGCCGAGCTCGTCCCTGCGGCCGGATACGAGATCGACTTCCTCAGCGTGCGCGGCCTCGACCGGCGAGCGCCGCTCAGGGCCGCGGTCGCGGCGGCGCTGGCCGCGGCGGCGATCCCGGCGGCGCGCCGTGCGCTTCGCCGCCGCCGCGCCGACGCGGCGATGGGGGGCGGCGGGTACGTCGCCGGGCCGGCAGGGGTCGCGGCGCTCGCGCTGCGGCTTCCCCTGGTCCTGACCGAGGCCGACCGGCACCTCGGTCTCGCCAACCGCCTGCTCGCCTCGCGCGCCCGGCGCGTCTGCCTCGCGTTCCCGATCCCCGGTCGCGAGGGCGGACGCTTCCTGGTCACCGGGCGCCCCGTGCCGCGGGCGATCCTGGACGCCGACCGCGACGCCGCGCGGCGTCGATTCGGGATCGATCCCTCCGAGCGCTGTCTGCTGGTCTTCGGAGGGAGTCAGGGAGCGCGGTCGATCAACGCGTGCGCGCTCGGTGCCTTCCTCGGCGACGGTCCGGCCGCACGGGACCGTGGCTATCACGTCCTCCAGATCGCCGGGCGCCGCGACTACGGGCTCGCCCGCGCCCGGCTCGAGGCGGATCCGGGGGCCGAGCGGTACACGCTGCTCGAGTACGAGCCGACGCTCGCGGACCCCCTCGCGGCGTGCGACCTGGTGCTCGCCCGGGCCGGCGGCTCGATATTCGAGCTCGCCGCCGCTCACCGCCCGGCGATCCTCGTGCCTTATCCGCAGGCTTCCGCGCGCCACCAGCACGCGAACGCGGCGTGGATGGCGGCCGCCGGGGCCGCGGTCGTCCTGGAGGACTCGGATCTGGATCCCGCCGGGCTGGCCCGGATGGCGGGCGAGCTGTTCGCGGACCCGGGCCGTCTCGAGCGCATGTCCGCCGCGGCGCGCTCGCTGGCCCGCCCGGACGCCGCCAGGCGCATCGCCGAGCAGGTCATGGAGGCGGCGAGCTAGTGGCCGCCGGGTGGACCGATCGCAGGCTTCACTTCATCGCAATCGGCGGCGCCGGGATGAGCGGCCTCGCCCTCGTCTGCTCGCGCCTCGGGGCGCGCGTGAGCGGCTCCGACCGAGCCGAGAGCTCCTACCTGGCGCGCCTTCGCGCGGCCGGGCTGGACCCGATCGTCGGGCACGACGCGGAGGCGCTTCCCCCGGATGCCGAGGTCGTGGTCTCGACCGCGGTCCCGCCCGACAACCCCGAGCTCCGGCGCGCCCGCGAGCGCGGGCAGCGGGTGATCCACCGTGGCGAGCTGCTCGCCGAGGTCTGCGCGCAGCGGCGGCTTCTCGCCGTCGCCGGCACGCACGGGAAGACCACCACGGCGGGGATGGTGGTCCACGCGCTTCGCGGGCTGGGCGCCGCGCCCGGGTTCCTGCTCGGCGGCGAGCTGCCGGGCGCCGGAGAAGAGGGGGGCGTTGCGAACGCCGGCTGGGAGGCCGGCGAGTGGGTGGTCGCCGAGGCAGACGAATCGGATGGGAGCTTCCTCAGCCTGCGTCCCGAGGTCGCGGCGGTGACGAACGTCGAGCTCGATCACCACTCGCGCTGGTCCTCTCGCCTCGAGCTGCTGGACGCGTTCCGCCGCTTCTGCCGGCCGGCCGAGGGCCTGGCGCTGCCCGCGGACGGCGGCCTGGATCGCCTTGCCGCCGGCCGGCGACAGGCCCCGTTCGACGAGGACGCCCCCGGACCGGCGCTCGAGCTGCGGGTCCCGGGACGTCACAACCTCCTGAACGCCCGCGCGGCCCTCGCGGCGCTCGAGCTCGCCGGCTTCGACCTTGAGGCCTCGGCCCGGGAGCTCGCGTCCTTTCCGGGCATCCGGCGCCGGCTCGAGCTCAAGGGCCACCGCGACGGGGCGGCGATCTACGACGACTACGCGCACCACCCGACCGAGGTCGCCGCGGCGCTCGAGGCGCTTCGCGAGCTCCGCCCAAGGCGGCTGATCGCGGCGTTCCAGCCGCACCTCTATTCCCGCACCAGGGCGCTCGCCTCGCGGTTCGGGGCGGCGCTGGCCGGCGCCGACGAGGTCGCCGTGCTCGACGTCTACCCGGCCCGCGAGGAGCCGGTCGGGCCGCTTGCCGGGGTCAGCGGCCTCGCGGTGGCGCGCGCCGCAGCCGATCATGCCGGCGGTCGCCCCGTGTGGTGGCTGGTCGACGCCGAGCGAGCGGCCCGGGCGCTGGCTCCGCATCTGCGCGAGGGCGACCTCCTGGTGACGATCGGCGCCGGCGACGTCTACCGGCTCGCCGACGCGCTGGTCGACACGCCGGAGGCCGGTGCGTGAACCAGGCCCTGCCGCCGGGCGCGGTGCGCGACTACCCGCTCGCCCGGCTCACCACCGTCCGCGCCGGCGGGCCTGCCGATCTCTTCGCGCGGCCCGACGACGAGCGCAAGCTGGTCGAGCTCCTCGGCTGGGCGGCGTCTCACGGGGTGCAGGTCGGCGTCGTCGGGTCGGGGTCGAACCTGCTCGCGGCCGACGACGGGTTCCGGGGGCTGGTCGTGAAGCTCGACGGCGAGCTGGGCGCGATCGAGCGCGACGGCGCGCGCGTCGTCTGCGGCGGCGGCATGCGGCTCCCCTCGGCGGCCGCGCAGGCGGCGCGCTGGGGGTTGGCGGGGCTCGAGTTCGGGATCAACATCCCGGGAACCGTCGGCGGGGCGGTGAAGATGAACGCCAACGCATACGGCGGGGAGCTCGACCGGGTGCTCGAGTGGGTGGACGTCTGCACCGCAGCCGGCGTGGCGCGCCGCGAGCCCCGCGAGCTGGGCTTTGCCTACCGGCGCTCGAACCTCGCGCCCGGCGAGGTCGTCTCCCGCGCCTCCTTCCAGCTCTCCCACGGCGAGGTGGCGCGGATCAAGGCGATCCTCGCCGAGATGCGCGAGAAGCGGCGGGAGGCGCAGCCTTCGGGGATCAAGACCTTCGGGTCGACCTTCAAGAATCCAACCGGCGACCCCGGCGCCGCGGGGCGCACCGCCGGGCAGCTGCTCGAGGCGGCCGGGTGTCGAGGGCTCCAGGTCGGCGGCGCGAGGTTCTCCGAGAAGCACGCGAACTTCGTCGAGAACGCCGGCGGCGCGACGACCGCGGACATCCTCTCGCTGATGGCGGAGGGACGGCGCCGGGTCCACGAGCGCTTCGGGGTGTCGCTCGAGCCGGAGGTCCAGGTCCTCGGCGAGGTGAGGTGGCCTTCGGGGTGGGAGCTCGAGGGGCCCGAGGAGTGATCGCCGCGGAAGGAGGCGGGGCCTCCGACCGCGAAACATCCAGTGTGAGGACCTCGGCCACGACCCCCGCCGGCAGGCGTCGCGCCGCCGCGCGCGGGTCTCGAGCCGGCTCGCGTGCCACGCCGCGACGCGCCGCCCCCAAACGCCCCGGGCGCCCGCCGAGGCGAGCCGCGCGCCGCGCGCCGCGGGGACGCGGCCACGCCCGCCCGCGGCGCCCCCGCGCAGGGCAGGGCCCACAACGCGCCCTCGCGGTGCTGCGGGCGCTCCGGCCGCGGCGTCCACGCGGCTCGCTGAGAGGGCGCGCCCTGGTCCTCGTCGTGGTCGCCGGGGGGCTCGCGATCGCATACTTCGGCTGGTTTCGCGATTCCTCGCTGGTGGCCGTCCGCGACGTCAAGGTGGACGGAGTGACCGGCTCCGACCGTGCCCGGATCGTCGGCGCGCTCACGGACGCGGCGAAGGGGATGACCACGCTGCACGTCCAGGCCGGTCGCCTGGAGAGCGCCGTTCGCTCGTTCCCGACGGTCGCCGCCGTGAGCGCCGACCCCAGCTTTCCGCACAGCCTCGAGGTTCGCGTCACCGAGCGCGAGCCGGCCCTCATCGCCTCCGATGGCCACCGGCAGGTGGCGGTCGCCCCCGACGGGTCCTTGCTCCAGGGCGTCAAGGCCCCCGGGAAGCTCCCCCGCGTGAGCGTGGGCTCGCTGCCCGCCTCGGGGCGCCTCAGCGGCGACCCGCTCGCGGAAGCCACCGTCGTCGGCGCCGCCCCGGCGCCCCTTCGAACGTTGATCGCGGGAATCACCGCGTCGCACGACTACGGGGTCGTGGTGACGATGCCCGGGGGGATCGAGCTGCGGTTCGGCTCGCGCGACCGGGCGAGCGGGAAATGGGCGGCGGCGGCGGCGATCTTGGCCGATCCACGGGTCACGAGCGCCGCCTACGTCGACGTCCGCGAGCCCGAGCGCCCCGCCGTGGGGGGCTGAGCGCCCATGTCTATACTCCAGGTGGAGACTCGCGCGGAAATGTAAACTCTCGACCGTCGATTGAGGGTTTTCCGAATGCACGATTCCGTGCCGGATCGGAGGCCGCGCGTTGACAGGTCGCCCCGGATGCCTTACCGTCGTGCAGGGCTTGAGGCTCCGGTCGATCCGAAACTCTCAAGCATTGCTTTAGGTTCGGACGGAAAGAACGGGAGATCCAAGAAGGCGAACGCCGCATGGTCGAGTCCTCTTATCTCGCAGTGATCAAGGTCGTCGGCGCGGGCGGCGGCGGGACGAACGCGGTCAGCCGGATGGTCGACGCCGGCCTCAAGGGCGTCGAGTTCATCGCCGTCAACACCGACGTCCAGGCGCTGCAGGCGTGCGAGGCGGACATCAAGCTCCCGATCGGCCACCAGCTCACGAAGGGCCTCGGGGCCGGCGCGAACCCTGAGATCGGCGGCGGCGCGGCGGCCGAGAGCCGCGACGAGATCAAGGAGGCGCTGAAGGGCGCCGACATGGTCTTCGTCACCGCGGGCGAGGGTGGAGGCACCGGCACCGGAGCGGCCCCCGTGATCGCCGAGATCGCCAAGGAGGAGATCGGGGCGCTGACGGTCGGCGTGGTCACGAAGCCGTTTGAGTTCGAGGGCGGTCGCCGGATGCAGCAGGCGCTCGACGGGATCGACAAGCTGCGCGCGAAGTGCGACACGCTGATCATCGTCCCGAACGAGAAGCTGCTCCAGGTGGTCGAGCGGCGGACGTCGATCAGCGAGGCGTTCCGGATGGCGGACGACATCCTGCGCCAGGGCGTCCAGGGGATCACCGACCTGATCACGACGCCGGGTCAGATCAACCTCGACTTCGCCGACGTGCGCGCGGTGATGTCCGAGGCCGGCTCGGCGATGATGGGCGTCGGCTCGGCGTCCGGAGAGAGCCGCGCCGCGGAGGCGGCGAAGATGGCGGTCTCCTCGCCGCTCATGGAGGAGTCGATCGAGGGCGCCACGGGCATGCTCCTCAACTTCACGGGCTCCGAGGACCTCAACCTGTTCGAGGTTCACGAGGCGGCCGACATCGTCGTCTCGACCGCCGACAAGGGCGCCAACATCATCTTCGGCACCGTGATCGACGAGAGCATGGGGGACGAGGTCCGGGTGACCGTGATCGCGACGGGCTTCGAGGGCTTCGAGACCCTGGCGCGCCGCCCGATCCAGGTCCGCGACCGGGCCCGGCGCCGCGGCGTCAGCGGGCTCGCCGACCGCGAACGGCGCGAGCTCCAGGTCTCCGAGGACGAGATCGACGTTCCCCCGTTCCTGAAGAACCGCTAGCCGCGGGGCACATCCCGGCGCTCCGCCGCGGCCTCGGGCGCGGATACCCTCAGCCTCGTGGCTGCCCCGGCGCTCAAGCGCACCCCGCTCTATGAGCGGCACGTCGCCGCGGGGGCGAGACTGGTGCCGTTCGCGGGCTGGGAGATGCCGGTCTCCTACGAGGGGGTCGGGCCCGAGCACCTCGCGGTGCGCTCGGCGTGCGGCCTCTTCGACGTCTCCCACATGGGCGAGATCGAGACCAGGGGCCCGCAGGCGGGAGCGCTCCTTCAGCGACTGCTCTCCAACGACGTCTCGAAGCTCGAGCCGGGCGGCGCCCAGTACTCGGTTCTCTGCCGCGAGGACGGCGGGATCCTCGATGACCTCTTCACCTACCGGCTCGGCGAGGACCTCTACCTGACGGTCACGAACGCGTCCAACCACGAGCGCGATTTCGCCTGGTTCGCCGGCCACGCCGACGGGTTCGACGCCGAGGTCGTCGACGCGATCGACGCGTACGCGATGCTTGCCGTGCAGGGCCCTGTGGCGCGCTCGGTCGTCTCGGGCCTCGCCGGGGGCGCGCTCCCATCGCGCATGCACACCGCGCGCCTCGAGGTGGCCGGGGCCGAGATGCTGGTCTGCGGGACCGGCTACACGGGAGAGGACGGCGTCGAGCTCCTGATCGCGCCGAAGGACGCCGCTCGGGCTTGGGAAGAGCTGACGGCCGCCGGGGCGACGCCCGCGGGCCTGGGAGCGCGGGACACGCTGCGGCTGGAGGTGTGCTTTCACCTCTACGGCAACGACATGGACGAGAATCGAAACCCGATCGAGGCCGGGCTGGGCTGGGTGTGCGAGGACGAGACGGGATTCCTGGGCTCCGACGCCGTGGCCTCCGCGCGCGAGCGGGGGACCGCCGAGAGGCTCGCGCCATTCGCGCTCACCGATCGCGGGATCCCTCGACAGGGGAACCCCGTCGTGGCGGACGGCGAGCGGGTCGGCGAGGTGACGAGCGGGACGATGTCGCCCTCGCTGGAGCGAGGGATCGGGATGGCCTACGTCGCGACCGAGCTCGCCGAGCCCGGGACCGAAATGGCGATCGACGTTCGCGGCAAGCCGCGAGCGGCGCGCATAGAGTCGAGGCCCCTGTATCGAAAGGAGAGCTAGGAATCTGATGGCGGACGAGAGTTATCCGGACGGGCTTCGCTACCACCCCGAGCACGATTGGGCCCGGGTCGAGGACGGCGAGGCCACCTTCGGGGTCACCTGGTACGCGCAGGACGCGCTCGGCGAGGTCGTCTTCTACGAGCCTCCGGAGGTCGGCTCGGAGGTGAGCAAGGACCAGGCCTACGCCGAGGTCGAGTCGGTGAAGGCGGTGTCCGACGTCTACGCCCCGCTCTCGGGGGAGATCCTCGGGGTCAACGATGCGGTAGCCGACCGACCCGAGCTGATCAACGAGGACCCCTACGGCGAGGGCTGGCTCGTGCGGGTGAAGCTCTCGGACCCGGGCGAGGTCGACGGCCTCATGGACGCCGGCGCCTACCGCAAGCTCCTCGAAGAGCAGTAGCTCGCCGCTCCTCGCCGGGCGCCGCCCGGGCCGTGGCTAGCATCTGGTGGGCAGCCCGTAGGCGAGCAGGCGACCAGGCGACTTGACCAGATACACCTCAGCGACCGACGCCGACCGAGCAAGGATGCTCGAGGCGATCGGCGTCGGCTCGATCGACGACCTGTTCGCGGACGTGCCCGAGGCGCTGCGCCTGGGCCGCCCGCTCGACCTGCCGGACGGCCGGCCCGAGCAGGCGGTGTACGCCCACCTGCGCGACCTGGCCGCGCGCAACGTCTCCGCCGAGGACGAGGTCTCGTTCCTGGGCGCCGGGATGTACGACCAC
>DATGAF010000100.1:0-7118 GCA_035313645.1 Solirubrobacterales bacterium | reverse complement strand
CGACTTCGCCCAGGCGGCCGATAACAACTTCACCCAGGGGGCGCTCGGGGAGTCGGTCTGCTCGCTTCGAAACGGCCTTCCCCAGCTCGCCTTCTTCCGCGCCTACACCCCCGAGCTCACCGGCTGGTTCAACGACTTCGGCACGTCCGGCCCCCAGGACGCGAACGGCGGGATCGGGAGGATCTCGACCTCCTTCAACGCCTTCTCCGCCTCGCCGCTCGGCCCGCCGCTCTCCCCGCTGCAGCAGATCGCCTCCCAGGTCCCCGCCGGGCTCGGCCAAAACGCCCGCTGCCCGGGGACCAACGAGCGCGACCCCGGCGACCACTCGACCCCGTTCACCGACAACGGGACGATCGCCTGCAACCCCTCACAGGTGCCGCCGGGGCCCTAGCCGTCGGGCTCTCGCTGCGGGCGCCCGTCCATACTGAGCCCGTGACCGTCCGCCCGGGGACCGATGCCGACCTACCAGCGCTCCTCCCGCTGATCCGCGCCTATTGCGAGTTCTATGAATCGGCGCCGCCCGAGGAGGGCCTCGCGAATGTCGCCCGGAGCCTGATCCATGCACCCGACGGCGAGGGGATGGTGTTCGTGGCCGACGGCGACGAGGGGCCGTTCGGCTTCGCGACCGTCGATTGGAAATGGTCGACGACGCGCGCGGCACGGATCGCGGTGATGGAGGACTTGTTCGTGGCACCCGAGGAGCGCGGTCGCGGCGCCGCGGATGAGCTGATCAGGGCCTGCGCCGACCGGGCGCGAGCGCTCGGGGCCCCGGTGCTGACCTGGATGACCGCTCCGGACAACCACCGCGCCCAGGCCGTCTACGACCGCTCCGGGGCGACCGCCGGGACCTGGCTCGAATACGAGCTGGAGCTCTGAGGGCCCCCAATCAGGTTATCGCGGAGGCGGGTTGTCGCGCTCGCGATCGCCGCGGTGGATCACTTTCGCTGGCATCGCTCCTCCGGTGGTTGCCGCCGCGATCCTATCGCCGGGTTTGGGGCCGCACCTCCCGCGGAGGGATGACTCGGCGCCTCAGCGGGCCCGCTCGAAGTGGGCGACGGCGGCGTCATCGAGCGAGGCGGTGTAGACGCTCTTTCCGTCGCGGCTCACCACCAGGTTGAAGGTGCCCGCGAGCGCCCGCCCGTCGGCGCACGGCCCGGACCCGTCCTCGCTCACGCAGGCGGCCGCCCCGGCGGGCTCGTGGATCGCGCCCGTGTGCCTGTTTCGCTTGAAGCGGACGACGGCGTTGTCAGAGGTCGCGTAGACGTTCTTCCCGTCGAAGGTGACCGCCACCCCGTTGGCGCCGGAGAGCCCGTGCCCGTCGGCGCAGGGACCCGAGCCATCCTCGCTCACGCAAGCGGCCGCTCCGGCGGGCTCGTGGATCGCGCCCGTTTGCCCGTTTCGCTTTAAGCGGACCACCGCGTTGTCGTCGGTCGAGGCGGCGTAGACGCTCCTTCCATTGGCGCTCACGGCGATCGAGAACGGCCCCGCGAGCGCGTGGCCGTCCGCGCAGGGACCGGAGCCGTCGTTGCTCACGCAGCCGGCCGCTCCGGCTGGCTCGTGGATTGCGCCCGTGTGCGTGTTGCGCTTGAGCCGGACGACCGCGTGGCTGTGCAGGGAGGCCACGTAGAGGCTCTTGCCGTCGGCGCTCGGTGCGACCCAGACGGGATCCAGGAGGGCGTGGCCGTCGGCGCAGGGACCCGAGCCGTCCTCGCTCACGCAGCCGGCCGCTCCGGCCGGCTCGTGGATCGCCCCGGTGTGCCGGTTGCGCTTGAACCGGACCACGGCGTTGCCGTCGGTTGACGTGGCGTAGACGCTCTTTCCGTCGGCGCTCACCGCCACCCAGGAGACTCCGATGAGCCCATGACCGTCGGCGCACGGCCCCGAACCGTCCTCGCTCACGCAGCCGGCCGCTCCGGCGGGCTCGTGGATCGCTCCCGTGGTCGTGTTCCGCTTGAACCGGATCACGGTGTTGGCGGTGAACGAGGCGACGTAGACGCTCTTGCCGTCCGGGCTCACCGCCACCGAGTCGGCGCCGGACGTCGAGATCCCATGGCCGTCGGCGCACGGTCCCGACCCGCCCTCGCTCACGCAACCGGCCGCTCCGGCGGGCTGGTGGATCGCGCCGGTGTGGCGGTTGCGCTTGAAGCGCGCAACGCCGCTGAACGTGGTGGCATAGGCGCTCCTGCCGTCGGCACTCACCGCGACGGCATCGACTCCTCCGGCCAGGCCATGACCGTCGGCGCACGGCCCGGAGCCGTCCTCGCTGATACAGCCCCGGTTTCCGCCAGGCTGGGTGAGTGCGCCGGCCGCCAGCGCCGCCGCTGCGACCACGAGGAGCATCAGGCTCGCCAGCGTGAGGACGGCTGCGTGCCGTCGCGCGAGACGACTCCGGCGCCGGCTCACCGGCAAGCTCGAATGGATCGGATGGCGGGCAGCGCGGCGCATAGTTCCTCCCAAAGCTCGGTTCCGGCCGATCCTAACTCCGCCGAGTCCGCCGAGCATGATCATCACCGACCGTCTCGAGGACCTCGGCGACGAAGCGCTCGAGGCTGCCGGGCGGGAGTAGCTCGCGACACGCCCCCTACCAGCGCCGCGACGTCGGGGATCAGCCGGCGACGAAAGCCTGGAATGCCGGCTCCTCGCGAATCGAGCGGAAGTCGGAATCGTCCGCTGCGAACGAGCGGAAACGCTCGGATTTGTCGATCGCGAGCCTCAGGTGCTCGATCGCGTCGGCCGTTCGGCCGGCGAGGCTCTCGCAGCAAGCCAGGTTGTAGAGCAGCCCCGCGTACTCGGGATGCGCCTCGACCACTTCACGAGCCCCGTCCGCCGCCTCGGCGTAGCGCCCCTCCAGGTAGAGACGGTTGAACGGTGCCCAGATCTCCCAGCCCTCGGGCTCGTACGCCTGCCCCGGCGTGCCCCCGACCGCGAGGATCGTCGTCTCGGGCTCCTCGGCGTAGGCGGTGCGTTTCACGCCGGGGCGGGCGAAGACGAACGTGCCGGCCGGGGCGTCTACACGCTCGCCGTCAAGCTCGAAGATCGCTCTACCGCTCTGGACGACGTAGAGCTCTTCGTTCTCCCCGGCCTCGTCGTGCTCGTTGATTATCCGGTCTCCCGCCTCGCGGCCGCTCCACGCGTTGACGCCGAACGACGTGATGCCGAAGTTGTGGCGGATCGGGCGGAATGGACAGCGACCGTCGCTCATCTCGTCGACCTCCGCGAGGTGGGCAACGGCGTACTCGGCCATCACCACGTAGTCTCGCGCTTCTGACGAAACGCAGGCCTGTTGCGTTGTTGCCCTGCTTCGTTCGGGTGACCACGCCTCGAAAGAGGGGTACGGAGGGGGAGGGATTCGAACCCCCGGAGCCCCGCTAGGGGCTCAGCGATTTTCAAGACCGCCGCATTCGACCGCTCTGCCACCCCTCCGGCGGACGGCTCTCGCCGTGGGGGAGAGCCTAGCCTCTCGGAATAGGCTCCAGCGGATGCCGCAGGAGTGGCGGAACTGGACCGGCGACCAGCGCTGCTCGCCCGCGGTGGTGGAGCGACCAGCCTCGCTCGCCGAGCTGAGCGACGCGGTCGGGCGGGCCGGCGAGCGCGGGCTCGGGGTCCGGGCCGCCGGCTCCGGGCACTCGTTCACCGAGGCCCCCCTGACCGACGGCGCGATGGTCCGGATCGAGGCGCTCGGCCGGGTCCTCGACGCCGACCCCGATTCGGGACTCGTCAAGGTCGAGGCGGGGATCACGCTTCGCGACCTGAGCACCGTGCTCTGGGACCTCGGGCTGGCGATGGAGAACCTGGGCGACATCGATCGCCAGACGCTCGCGGGCGCGATCGCGACGGCCACCCACGGCACCGGGGCCCGCTTCCGGAACCTCTCCGCACAGGTCGAGTCGCTCGAGCTCGTGCTCGCCGACGGGAGCGTCCGCGAGATCTCCGCCGACTCGGACGGCGACGCATTCCTCGCCGCGCGCGTGGGGCTCGGCTCGCTCGGGGTCGTCTACTCGGTGACCCTGCGGTGCGTCCCCGCGTTCGTCATGCGGCGGCTCGACTCGCCGCGACCGCTCGAGGACACGCTCGCCTCGATCGACCAGCTCGCGGAGCGAAACGAGCACTTCGAGTTCTACGTCTTCCCCTACACGGACACGGCGCTGGTGATCGAGCGAAACCGCACCGAGGCACCTCCCAAGCCACGCGGGAAGGCTTCCGCCTACCTCAACGAGATCGTGCTCGAGAACTACGCGATGGACGTCCTGTCGCGGATCGGGCGGCGGTTTCCGTCCACGATCCCGACCCTCGTGCGCTTCGCCTCGCGGCAGTTCTCGCGCACCGAGAAGACCGAGCGGAGTTACCGGATCTTCGCCTCGGAGCGGCGCGTTCGCTTCACCGAGATGGAGTACGCGATCTCTCGCGAGCAAGGCCCAGAGGCGGTGCGGCGCGTACTCGACCTGGTCCGCGAGCGAGAGCTCCCGGTCGGCTTTCCGATCGAGTTCCGCGTGGTCGCCCCCGACGACGCCTTCCTCAGCACCGCCCATGAGCGGGAGACGGCCTACGTCGCCGTCCACCAGTATCACGGGGCGGTTTGGGAGCCCTACTTTCGGGCGGTCGAGGAGATCATGAGCGGCTACGGCGGGCGGCCGCACTGGGGAAAGCGCCACTTCCAGACCGCCGAGACGCTCGCGCCCCTGTATCCGCGGTGGGACGACTTCCAGGCGGTTCGCGCCCGCCTCGACCCCGCGGGCCGGTTCGCGAACGCCTACACCGAGCGGGTCCTCAGCCCGGTCACCACGGGCCACGGGGCGAGGCGCTACAGGAAGGACTTGCCCTCGCCCCGGTAGGTGGGGACCTCGTCCACAACCCGATCGCCCTCGACCAGGTAGAGCGAGCCGAAGCGCTCGCACAGCTCGCCGGCCTTCGCGTGGCGCATGTAGACGCGATCGCCCACCCGCAGCCGCCTCGCCGCGATCCCGAGAAGCGGGGTCTGGACCTCCCCGGCGCCCTCCTGCCCGTCGAGGTGAAGGCCTTCGGGAAGATAGGGCTCGGGAAGGCGGTCCGGCGTGGCCGGCCCCGAGGCGAGGTATCCGCCGCCGAGCGCGGTCACCACCCCGGGGCCCGGGCGGCGGACGATCGAGAGGCAGAAGAGGGCCGCCGGGGTCAGGTCGAGCGAGCGATAGTGGTCGAACAGCCCCGATGCGTAGAAGCCCGAGCCGGCGGTGAGCTCGGACACCGCGCCGCCCGCGGCGGTCCTCGCGAGGCTCCCCGTGCCTCCTCCGTTCACGAACTCGAGCTCCGCGACCTCGCGGACTGCGGCGACCATCTCCGGCAGGCGGCGACGGATGTCGCGCTCGGAGGCCGACTGCATCCAGCGCACCGCGGCGCTTCGCACCGGCCGCCCGGGGATCCGATCGCCGACGCCCGCGATCTGACCCTCGTAGGCCATCAACCCGGCGAGCCGGGTCCCGGGCCGCTCCTCGACCTCCGTCGCCATCCGGCGGGCGCGCTCCGCCGTCCTCACCGGAGAGCGCTTCGGGCCCACGCGGACGAGCTTTCCGCCGAGCGGCCACCACCCCAGGTCCAGGTCGAGGCAGACCCGGATCTCCGCGGCCCCGCCGTGGATCGCCGACTCGATCAGGTCGAGGTGGGCCGGGCTGTCGACCATCGGGACGGGGACGCCGGCGCCCGCAGAGCTCGCGCGGTCGATCAGCTCCGCGAGCGCCTCGCGATCGGCGGTGGGATAGGCGACAACGATGTCCTCGAATCCCTGGTCCGTTAGGTGAAGGGCCTCCGGGAGGGTGAACGCGAGGATCCCCCCGAACCCGCGATCGAGCTCCAGGATCCGGCGCAGGACAGCGACGGAGCGGACCGATTTCGACGCGATGCGGATCGGCTTCCCCCCGGCCAGGTCGAGCATGAAGCGCGCGTTGGAGCGCAGGGCATCGAGGTCGACGAACGCGAACGGCGGCGTGTAGGAGTCGAAGATCGCCTCGTATCGGGCGTACAGCGCCTCGCGGTCCACGGGCGCCCGAGCGTATCTAGAATCGGTCGCCGTGCCCCGGAGAGGTGGCCGAGTGGCTGAAGGCACTCGCCTGCTAAGCGAGTAGGGGGCGCAAGCTCTCTCGAGGGTTCGAATCCCTCCCTCTCCGCTCTCATCTGAAGCCCGCGCAACCCGGCGCCCGAAAACTGATCGGCTCGCGGGACGTGGATGTCGACGAGCGGCAGTCGAAATGAAAGGCGGGTCGGGTCTTTTCCGGCGCCTGGCGCCGTGGCTCGAACCTGGATTCCTTACCATCGAGCACATGACGATCCGGCGGATGGACCACGTCGGCATCGTGGTTGACGACCTCGCGGCCGCAACCGAGTTCTTCGTCGAACTCGGACTCGAGCTGCAGGGCGAGGCTCGGGTCGAGGGCCGCTGGGTCGACCGCGTCGTGGGGCTTGACGGCGTCAGGGCAGAGATCGCGATGCTGCAGACCCCGGACGGGCACGGGCGACTCGAGCTGGCGAAATTCCACACGCCGTCGACCGAGGGCGGCAACCGGCACGCGCCAGCGAACGCCCCGGGCATCCGCCATGTCACATTCGCCGTCGAAGACATCGACGCCGTCGTCGCCGGCCTGCGAGCCCGCGGCACCGAGCTCGTCGGCGAACTGGAGCGCTACGAGGACAGCTACCGGCTCTGCTACGTCCGCGGCCCCGAGGGGATCATCATCGAGCTGGCAGAGCAGATCGGCTGAGCGACCGCAACGCTCGCGGCCAGGCCTACCCCATAGCGTCGCTGAGTCGCCCCGCCGCGCGCCGCGCCTCGTCGAGGTCGGTGAACATGGGTGATCCACTCGATCTCCGGGTCGATGCCCGCGAACGCGGCATCCCAATCTCCCCGCCGCCCCAGCGCGTCGTACCCCCTGCGGATCAGCTCGACGTTCTCGCGCGACACTCGAGGGAGTATCGCGGCGACCTCGCAATCGAGGCGAGCGGGCGGCCGATCGGGACCGCCCTTCGTACAATCGTGCCGCGGGGCCCGTCCCCTCCACCCGCGCCCGTAGCTCAGTTGGATAGAGCGTCGGTCTACGAAACCGAAGGTCACAGGTTCGAATCCTGTCGGGCGCGCTCCTTACGTCGCGGAG
>DATGAF010000099.1:0-2943 GCA_035313645.1 Solirubrobacterales bacterium | reverse complement strand
CCTTCCGTCCCACTGGCGATGTGCTGGAGCTCGCGGCGAAACCTCCATCGAGATTGAGCGCCGCCTGAACGATGGAAGCGCGTATCGCATCGTCAAGATGCCCTTGCGCCCATCCGAACTCGAGCGAAGCCTGCGCGAGCTCGGCTGGTCGATCGAGGTCACGCCTACGGCTGGGCGCGGACCGTTCTTCTGGGGATCCGGCGCGCCTACGAGGAAATGACTTCGCGCCTCGGCCCCTTGATCGACTTCGCCACCGCGTAGACGCACTCCTCGAGGTCCATCCGCTCGCCATCGCCGACCAGCAGGGTGTCGGGGTCGATCCGATGGCCGGCGTCATGGTTTTGCTCGATGAGGGCTCGGTGGGAGCCCGGCGGCGGCTGCGGCGAGTTGGCAAGCCGGATGCCGCGCGGATCGCGGAAGACGAGCTCGGAGTTTGCGGTGCCGGTGACCGTGAAGCCGCCCTCATGGACCGCCCGGTGGTGGCGGCGACAGAGCAGGCACAGGTTCTCGGGGTCGGTCGGACCTCCGCGCGACCAGTGAACGATGTGGTGGGCGTCGACCCAGCGTTGGTTGGTGCAGCCGGGGAAGCGACAGCCGCCGTCGCGCTCGCGCAGGGCGAGGTTTAACGCCGGCGGGATCGACCTCGTCTTGCGGCCCACGTAGAGCGCCCGCTTGCCGCGTTTGATCAGCACCTGGAGGGTCGCGTCGCAGCCCAGGCGCCGGGCGAGCTCGGGGTCGATCGGAGGGCCGTGCTCGAGCTCGGCGCGGCCCGAGCCGTCCGGCGAGAGGGCATCGAGGTCGACGTGGACGATCAGCTTCCTTCCTTGTGGTCCCGCACGCTCTCGGGGGCCGTGGGCGAGAAACGACTCGCAAATCAAGGACACGGCGTCGGCGTTGGTGGCGACGTCTCCAAGTAGGGGCTCTGGGGGCGTCCCCGCGGGGACGTCTTCTGTACCGGACTTGCGCGCCTCGTCACGAATCTGTGACCTGCCGGCCTCAAGGGCGTCGAGGAAAGCGCGGCCGTCGTCAGGGGAAAGCCTTGCCTCGACCTTGAGGGAGCCGTCGCGATTCCAGGCCCAGCGGAGCTCGGGCTCGCCGTGCCACTCGGGGTCGGGCCGCTCGCTTTGGCGATAGGCGCCCAGCATGCGGTCGAGCTGCGATGCGGTGGCATAGGTGGCTTGATTGAGCAGGAACTCCTCCGATTCGGGGGTCGCGACGCGGGTGAGGGCGCGGACCTTGGCGTAGGAGACCTCCCCACGGCCGAATGCCTCGCGGGTGAGCGGCAGGCCGCGAAGCGATCTGGCGACGCGGACGTACTCGCGCGCGGTGTGGGTCGAGCATGCGCACTGCCAGGAGATCCAGTGGGCTGTAGACCCGACGCCCCACCACTTGCCCCAGCCCTCGCGGCGGTCGTACTCGTCGACGAGGGAGATCCAGCGGGCCATCCCCGCCGCCAGGTGGGAGGCGAGCTCGCAGAGCTCGGCCTCGAGGTGCTCGGTGGGGAGGTCGGCGGGCTCCCTTGGCCCCGGCCGCGCCGGCTTCAACGGAGTGTCGGCGGGTCTGTACATGCGAACAGATGTTCGCAGTCGGGTCGGACGGAAACCCGCCCGCACCGACTTGACGCCGAGCATGCTCGAAGTGGCATCCTCGGGGTATCAGCGACCGGAACCGAACCTCTACCGGAAAGGCTGGGACCAAATGAAGCAACGCAAGCTTCGAGACCTCGAGGTATCCGCTGTCGGCCTCGGGTGCATGGGAATGTCCGCCTTCTATGGCTCAACCGACGAGGACGAGGGTCTCGCGACCATCCAGCGCGCCCTTGAGATCGGCGTCAACTTCATCGACACCGCACAGCTCTACGGCCCGCTGACCAACGAGGAGCTCGTCGGCCGGGCGATCAAGGGCCGCCGCGACGAGTACGTGATCGCGACCAAGTTCTCACGCCGGATGGACGACGCGACACCCGGCGACATGTCCACTGTCGGCGGGCAGGACGGGTCCGCCGAGCACGTCCACAGGTCGATCGACGGCTCGCTCGAGCGGCTCGGCACCGACTACGTCGACCTCTACTACCAGCACCGCGTGGATCCAAACGTGCCGATCGAGGAGACCGTGGGAGCGATGGCCGAGCTCGTTGAGGCCGGCAAGATCCGCCACATCGGTCTGAGCGAGGCCGCCCCCGAGACGATCCGCCGCGCCAACGCCGTGCATCCGATCACCGCGGTCCAGACCGAGTACTCGCTGTGGACGCGCGACCCGGAGCCCGAGGTAATCCCGACTTGTCGCGACCTCGGGATTGGCTTCGTCCCGTACTCACCGCTCGGCCGCGGGTTCCTGTCCGGTCGCTTCACCTCGCCCGACGAGCTCGACGAGGGGGACTTTCGCCGGAGCGGGCCGCGCTTCACCGGTGAGAACCTCGAGGCGAACCTCGGCATCGCCGCCAAGGTCAAGGAGATCGCTGACGAGAAGGGCATCACGCCCGCGCAGCTCGCGATCGCGTGGGTCCTCGCCCAGGGCGACGACCTCGTTCCGATCCCGGGGACCAAGCGCCGCACCTACCTGGAGCAGAACGCCGCGGCCGTCAACGTCGAGCTGAGCGACGACGATCTCGCGCGTATCGAGGCCGAGCTGCCCGAGCCGGCCGGGGCGCGCTACGACGAGGCCGGGATGGCCACCGTCAACCTGTAGCCCCGTCGCCGTGCGGCCAGGGGACGGCCGAGTCTCGCATGGCGGCCATGGGCCTGAAAAGATGTGGCTGTGGGCACCGAGCAGTACCACGAGCCTCCGTCAGAGCTCCCGGCGGCCACTCGCACGTTCGCCCGCCTATGCACGTCGCTGACCGAGGAGGCCGAGGCGATCGGCTGGTATGAGCAGCGGCTCGCGATCGAGCCGGATCGCGACGCGCGCGCGATCATGCGCGACGCGCAGGGGGAGGAGTTCAAG
>DATGAF010000098.1:0-30451 GCA_035313645.1 Solirubrobacterales bacterium | reverse complement strand
ACTCGGCCGCTTGCATCCGCGAGATCACGAGCCGCTGGATCTCCGCCGTGCCCTCGAAGAGCTGGTAGATCTTCGCGTCGCGGAACCACTTCTCGAGTGGACAGTCGCGAGCCTGCGCCGCTGGGCCGACCAGGTCCATGCAGGCGCGCGTCGCCCACATCGCGACGTCCCCGCCCTTGAGCTTCGACATCGAGCCCTGCCCCCCGGTCATCGGGACTCCGTTGCGACCCATCCATGACGCCCTCTGGACCAGGAGGCGGGCAGCCTCGATCTCGGTCGCGATGTCCGCGAGGCGCTGCTGGGTGCCCTGACGTTCGAGCGGGGGCCGGCCCGCCGTCGAGCTCTGATCCAGGTAGTCCCAGAGGAAGTCGGCTCCCGCGCCGGCGTCGAGGTGCGCCAGCGTCCACTCGTAGGCCGCCTGGGCGATTCCGATCGCGGACGCGCCGACCACCGGGCGGGTGAGCTCGAACGTGGCGAGGGCGTTCGACGCGCGGCCCGTGGACGCGCCCGAGCGGGCGCGCTCCAGCTTTCGCTCGAGCTTCTCCATGCCGCCGAGCAGGTTGTCCACCGGCACCCGGCAGTCCTCGAGGATCACCTCGGCGGTGTGGGAGGCCCGGATGCCGAGCTTCGACTCCTTCTTTCCCTGCTCGAGGCCGGGAGTGCCCTTGGGGACCACGAACGATGCCTGGCCCCGGTGCCCCAGCTCGGGGTCCACGGTCGCGACGACGACGTGGACGTCGGCGATCCCGCCGTTGGTGATGAACACCTTGGTGCCGTTGAGCACCCACTCGTCGCCGTCGAGCTTCGCCGTCGTGCGGAGGCTCTTCACGTCGGAGCCGGCCTGCGGCTCGGTGACCGCATAGGCGCCGAGTCTGATCTCGTCGCCGGCGCCGAGGCACTCGGGAATCCAGCGCGCGATCTGCTCGGGGGTGCCGGATGAGGCGAGCCCCGCCGCGGCGAGCGAGGAGCCGGTGATCGCGAGCGCGATCCCGGCGCATCCCCAGTGAAGCTCCTCCGCGTAGATCACCGAGAACTGGCCGTCCGGATCATTGGCGAGGCGCTGAAGGTGATCGATGCCCTCGAGACCCCACTCACGGGCGGCCCGGATGACCTCCCAGGGCGTCGACTCCTCGGCGTCGTGCTTCGCGGCCACGGGGCGGATCACCTCCGTGGCGAACCGGCGGCAAAGCTCCTTGAATTCCCGCTGTTCCTCGGTGGCTCCGAAATCCATCAGCGTGCCTCCGTCCTCGAATCCTCGTTGTCGCCGACGCGGGGCGCGGTTGATTGACTGATCAGTCAATCGGTTTTCTGATTCTACTCCGCGCCGGCGACGGCGTGGGGGTGAAGGCGCTCTCGCGACGCGGAAAGTTCGCGGAGGTCGCGTGGTTTCAGCGGCCGTGGCGGGCTCCGCTCGCCGGTATGTTCCGTAGCCGTGTTACGGCGGGCAGCGATCGTGGCTGGGATCCTCGTCCTGGGGGCGGGCGCCGGCGCCGGCGCCTATTTCCTCCTCGACTCGTCGAACGGGAGCGACTCGCAGTCCTCCGCTCCGGCGCCAAACATCGTCATCCACCACCAGCAGCCGCAGGCCGCGCAGGACCTCGGCTTTCCAACCTTCGCCACCAACAACACCACTCGGATCGCCGGGATGGATCCGGTGGCCGACGCGGCCGGCGCGGCGCTTGCGGTGCATCCCTCCGTCGGCGGGGTGGAAGGGCCGGCGGCCGTGAGCGTGGTGGAGGCCACCGACTGGCGGGCGGGGATCGCCGCCGCGAGCCTCACCGCTCCTCCGATCGGCGCCCCGATCCTGCTCAGCGCGACCGACAGCGTCCCCGGGCTGACCAGCGATGCCCTCGGTGCCCTGGCTCCGGGCGGGTCGGGGGCCACCGGCGGGTCCCAGCTGTTCAGAATCGGCTCTCCGGCGGTCCCGCCCGGGCTTCACAGCACGGTCGTCCCCGGATCCGATCCGGCTCAGCTCGCCGCCGGGATCGACCAGCTCCGCCAGAAGCTCACCGGCTCCAAGCCCGGGCACATCCTGCTGGTCGGCGCGAACCGATCGGCCTTCGCGATGCCTGCTGCAGCGTGGGCAGCGCGCTCGGGCGACTCGATCCTGTTCATGGACCACGACTCGGCGCCGAAGCCGACCCTCGACGCGCTTCGCCGCCGCAAGGGCGTCCCCGTCTATGCGCTCGGCCCCCCCTCGGTGATCTCCGACAAGGCCCTGAAGTCGATCACCAAAGTGTCCGGCCAGGTCAAGCGGGTCGGCGCGTCCGACCCGGTCCAGAACGCGATCGACTTCGCGCGCTACGTGGACGGCTCCTTCGGCTGGGACATCCGGGATCCCGGTCATGGATTCGTGATCGCCAGCGACGCCCGCCCGCTCGACGCGGCGGCCGGGGCGGCGCTGTCAGCGAGCGGCGACTGGGGGCCGCTCCTGGTGACCGACGATCCGGCGAGCGTTCCGGGACCGCTGCGGGGCTATCTGCTCGACGTGAAGCCGGGCTACATCGACGATCCGACGCGCGCTGTCTACAACCACGTCTGGCTGCTCGGGGACCAAGACGCGATCTCCGTGCCCTTCCAGGCGCAAGCCGACGACCTCGCGGAGGTGGCGAAGGTAAGTTCCGGGGGCGGCGCGCCCAGCCCCGGGCCGAAGCCGGGGGCCTCCGGGCAGCAGAAGGCAACTCCGAAGCAGCCATATCCGAAACAGCCATGACAGCCGCGCGGAGCGATTTCCGGTGAGCGAGGCCGAGCGGCCGGATCGGGTCACCGGCGAGCGCTCGATCACGATCGAGGACATCCGCGCGCTCGCCGGCCCGGCGACCCCCCACTTCGCGCTCCAGATCCGCAACCGGATCCGACGCCTGATCGCCGGCCTCCCGCCCGAGGACCCGGTGCGGATCGAGGGCGAGCGCCACATCGAGCGGCTGACCGAACTCGCGGCCCACTCGGGGGAGCCGCGCGGCGTCGGCCCCGGGAGCGCGGCCGCACACTGAGTCACGAACGATGGATGCCTCGCCCACCGCCGGCCCCGGACTGACTCGCGCCATCGAGCTCCTCGCGCCCGAGGCGGCTCGGCTCGCCGACGCCGCTGGGCAGGCCGACGGCTATCTGGATCTGCTGGGCGGCGACCTGGAGTCCACGGGCGCGGCCCAGGACCTGATGACGACGAGCCTCGTGCCGTCGATCTACGAGCGCTACTGGCGCCCGGCCCTGGCGCGCGCCGTCAAGGGCGTGACGGGGCCGGGGATGGGCGAGGAGGTCAGGATCGCGCGGCTCCTGCTCGGGCTGACGCCGGGCGATTCGGTTCTCGACGTGGCGTGCGGGCCGGGTAACTTCTCGCGGGAGTTCGCCCACGTGGTCGGCGACGAGGGGTTGGTGGTCGGGATCGACGCGTCGCGGACGATGCTCACGCGCGGCGCGGCCGAGCTCGACGCTCGAGCGATCAGGAACCTGGCCCTGATCAGGGGCGACGCCACCAAGCTGCCCTTCCGGGATGCGAGCTTCGACGCCGTGTGCTGCTTCGCCGCCCTGCACCTGTTCGCCAACCCGTTCGCGAGTCTCGACGAGATGCGACGCGTTCTCGCGCCGGGTGGCCGGATCGCGTTGATGACCTCGGTGCGCCGCACCCTCACCGTCCCGCCGTTGAAGCCGGTCATCGAGCGCGCGAGCGGCATGCGGCTCTTCGAGGCGGATGAGCTCGTGCTGGCCCTGCAGCACCGGGGATTCGGGAACGTCCGTCAGCGGCTCGCGGGGATGGTGCAGTTCCTCGGCGGCCGCTTGGCGGCGCCTAAAGGAGAGGAGGTCCCGGGGCAAAGGCCTCGATGATCCGCTCCTGGTAAAGGCCGATCTCGTCCGCGGGGATGAAGTAGGTCGGCGGAGTCAGGAACAAGCCGTCGCCGCGCTCGGCGACCTCGAGCACGCGGCCGCGCACCTGGTCGAGCGGCCCGACCGCGCAGTAGGCGTCGACCATCGCGTCCGGCACCGCGGCGGGCATCGCGGCGAAGTCTCCGGCCCGAAACGCGTTGCCGATGGCGGCGGCCGCGTCCCCGAACCCGTGGAGCTCCCACAGGGGTGCGTAGGTGCGCACGGTCGCGTAGAAGCAGACGGTTCGGCGGGCGGCCTCGTAGGCCGCGTCGGCGTCGTCGGAGATCGCGCAGCACACGGTCGGGATGAAGTCGAACCCGCTGCGCTCGCGGCCGGAGCGCGCGAGGCCGCGCTCGAAGTTGGCCACCACCACCTCGTCCAGCCATCGGAGGGAGCACATCGGATGCCCGATCAGGCCGTCGGCGACATCGCCCGCCATCCGAGCCATCCCCTCGCGAACCGCCGCGACGTAGATCGGGACCGAGTCGCGCGCGGGAGGGTGGGGACGCGTCCAGCCCGTGATGGCCAGATCGTGGTAGCGGCCCGCGTACCGGATCGGCTCCCCCGAGTGCGCGCTCTCCATGATCAGGCGGACGGCCTCGACCGTCTCGCGAAGGTGCGGCGCCGGGCGCCCGTACTCCGCTCCGTGCCAGGTCTCGTTGAGCCTCTTCACGCCGGCCCCCAGCCCGAGTCGAAAGCGCCCGCCCGACATCTCGTCGAGGTCCAGGGCGGTGACCGCGAGGATGAACGGGCTGCGCGTGAACGCCCACGCGATCCCCGTCCCGACGGCGATCCGCTCTGTCGCCGCGGCGATCCAGGCGGCCTGCGTCACCGAGCTTCGAAAGAGCTCCGGGGCCCATACGCAGTCCACCCCCGCCGCCTCCGCCGCCCGCGCCTGGGAGGCGATGTCGGCGGCGCTGTCTGCGATCGCGGCGATCGAGATCCGCTCGAGGGCCGCCGGCGATCCCATCGGTGCCAGCCACGATAAGCGAGAGGGGCGCCGATCGGCGCCCCTCTCGAAAACGCCGCTGTCGATTCGGTTCAGCCGCCGCCGCCCCCGCACGCCGTCAGGCCGTATGCCTTGGTCTCCTTGTTCACCTGCTTGAACGGGTCGGGGCCGTTGCCGGTGAGGAGGGTGGGGTTCTGCTTCGCCTTGTCCAGCGCCGCCTGGGCATCGTCGACGATTTTCGTCACCTGCGCCTCGTCGCCGGACGGCGGGGGCAGGGCCTTGATCGCCGAGATCTGCTGCTGGATGCTCGGGATCACGGTCTTGGTGGCGAAGTCCTGCGTCTCGCTCTTCGTCGGCTTCTGGCCCTTAGCGAACGTCTGGTGGGCGGCCTTGTTGATGGTCTGGTTGCCCTTCTTGCAGATCGCGTTCCCCTTCGCGAGGAACTCGCTCTTGGTGAGCGCGGCCTGCGTGCTCGTCGTGCTGCTGGACGACGAGCTTCCGCAGCCGGCCGCCGCGCCCACGGCGACGATCGCGATCGCCGCCATGCCGAATCTCAACTTCATCGTGCCTCCTCCATGTAAGGGGCCTGCGTGGATCCCCTCCCGAGCGCCGCACGGTACCCGATCGTGGCCCGGGGGAAACGACTCAGACGATCGGTCCCATTGCCCGGCTACGCGGGGACGTTGGCCAGCGAGCGCCACAGGTAGAGGCACGCGAGGCTCCGGTGCGGGCGCCACGGCTCCGCGATTCGCTCGAGGTCCGTGGGCCCAGGAAGCTCGTCCAGGCCGTAGGCGCGCTCGACGGCCCTCCTGATCCCGAGGTCGCCGGTCGAGACGACGTCGGGCCGGCCGAGGTGGAAGATCAGGAACATCTCGGCGGTCCAGCTCCCGACGCCCTTGATCTCGATCAGCTCAGCGATCACGTCCTCGTCGGCGAGCTCCGAGATGCGCCCGAGGTCGAGGCGCCCGTCCTCGATCCGGGCGGCGAGGTCCTGCAGGTAGCCGACCTTCGGCCCGGATAGCCCCGCCGCGCGGAGCTTCTCGGATTCGGTCTCGAGGATCTCCGCCGGGGTCGGCGTGCGCCCCCCGTAAAGGTCCTCGATCCGCGCCCAGATCGAGGCGGCCGCCTTGGTCGAGAGCTGCTGGCCGACGATCGCCCGAGCGAGCGCCTGATACGGGTCGGGCCGGGACGCCCTGCGGTCCTCCTCGGGGGGGATCGGCCCGAGGTCGTCGATCAGCCGCCGCAGGACGGGATCGACGGCTCGAAGGTGCTCCTCCGGGCTCAGAGCCTCGTGCGGCGGATTCGCCGCCTGACCTGCGTCTGCCGGGACAAGGTCGCGGCCCTCACACCCGCTGGATCAGGGTCCCGGTGCCGAGGCCGCCGCCGCAGCACATGGTCACCAGGCCCCACTCCTTGTCGGAGCGCTCGAGCTCGTGCAGGAGCGTCGTGATCAGGCGGGCTCCCGTCGACCCGAGCGGGTGGCCGAGCGCGATCGCGCCGCCGTTGACGTTGACCCGATCCATGTCCGGCTCGAGCTCGCGCCGCCAGGCGGCGATCACCGACGCGAACGCCTCGTTGATCTCGATCAGGTCGATGTCCCCGATCTTCATCCCGTTGCGATCGAGCAGCTTGTGGGTCGCCGGGATCGGCCCCGTGAGCATGATCACTGGGTCGACGCCGACCGTCGTCTCGTCGACGATTCGGGCGCGTGGCCGCAGCCCGAGCTCGTCGGCCTTCTCGCGCGTCGTCAGCAGGACCGCCGCCGCGCCGTCGGAGATCTGCGAGGAGTTGCCCGCGGTGATCTTGCCGTCCTCCTTGAACGCCGGCTTCAGCTCGCTCAGCTTCTCGAGACTCGTGTCGGCGCGGATCCCCTGGTCGGTGACGTAGGTGTCGCCGTTGACGGAGAACGGAATGATCTCGCGCTCGAAGCGGCCCTCCTCGGTGGCCTTGGCCGCGAGCTGGTGCGAGCGCAGGCCGATCTCGTCCAGCTCCGAGCGGGGAATCTCCCACTTGTCGGCGATCATCTCGGCCGAGATTCCCTGCGGGACGAGGTTGTAGCGCTCGAGGAGCTGCGGGGAGAAGGCGAAGCCGTGCTCCTGCTGCACCGACATGCCGTCTGCGAACGAGATGTGCCCCATGTGCTCCACCCCGCCGCCGATCACGGCGTCGTGGACGCCGGAGGCGACGAGGGCGGCGGCGAAGTTGACGGCCTGCTGTGCCGAGCCGCACTGGCGGTCGATCGTCGTCGCCGGCGTGGAGACCGGAAGGCCCGCCTCGAGCCACGCGTTGCGGCCGATGTTCATGCCCTGCTCTCCGAACTGCTGCACGCAGCCGGCCACGACGTCCTCCACCTCCTCCGGCGGAATGCCGGCCCGGGCGATCAGCTCGGCGAAGGTCCTCGACAGGAGGTTCGAGGCGTGGACGTCCTTGTAGTAGCCCTTCTCCTCGTGGCCGCGACCGACGGGGGTGCGGGCCGCCTCGACGATCACTACCTCGCGACCCTGGAACTTGCCGTTGCTCGCCATCTGGGATGCCCTCCGTTCGCTCGCTCTTCGAGAATGAAGATAGCCGATTGACTGACCAGTCAATCCATCTCATCGCTGGTCGACTTCCGTTGTCAATGACGTCGAAACTCGACCAGCGACGAGGGCGAGGTCCGCCGGGCGGCGGCGAGCCGTGCCTACCTGCTGGGAGCGGCGACGGCCCACTGGCTCGGCTAAGGCGAGCCGACGGCCCACTGGCTAGGCGGGCGCCAGCCGGCGCCTACCTGCTGGGTGGGAGCGCTGGGGCCCTACTGGCTCGGCAGCGGCGAGCCGGCGACGACGAAAAACCAGGCCGCCATCGCGACGCCCGCGAGCAGCACGGACGCCAGGATCACGACCTCGAGCACCGACATTCCGTGGGGAGAGTCGCGCTCGTCCGAGAGGCTCTTCCGCCAGGCCGGCAGGTAGCGCTGAGGCAGCTTCGCGCTGCCGGTGATCCGGATGTAGAGGCGGTTGAGGCGCGAGAGGATCCACGCCATCGCGCAGATCGAGGTGACGATGCCGAAGAAGACGACCATGTAGGGCCCTCCAGACGGCTGCTGGGAGTGCGAGATCCTCGAGCCGATCCAGATCCACCCGAACGGGATCAGGGTCCACATCGAGAACGCTCCGACGATCATGACGGCGACCACGAAGCTCGCCGCGGCGCCCACAACCGGCCTCGCCCGCCTCACGTCCTGCTCCATGCACGGAGGGTACGCGAGCGTGATAGGAACCACGAAGGCGTGAGCGACGGGGATGGATACGCGCGGCCGGCGGTCGCCGGGAGCGGGACGATCGGCTGCGGGCTCGCGGCCTGCGCGAGCGCCCTCGGGGAGGTTCGCCTGTGGGCGCGAAGCGACGCCTCGGCGTGGCGGGCCGAGGAGCGGGCCGAGACCGAATGCGGGAAGGTCGAGGGGGCCGTCCCGGATCGCATCCGGGTGACCACGAAGATCGCCGACCTCGCCGCCTGCGACCTCGTGGTCGAGGCCGTGATCGAGGACCTGGAGGCCAAAGTCGCCCTCCTGGCCGAGCTCGGGGAGACCTGCCGCGAGGCGGATCTCGCGAGCACCACCTCGTCGCTGCCCGTGGTCGAGCTCGCGAAGCGAAGCGGCAACCCCGAGCGCGTGCTCGGCCTCCACGTGTTCAACCCCGTCCAGCGCATGGAGCTGATCGAGCTGTGCTTTCCCGACGAGCTCCGCGGCGAGGCCCGGGAGCGGGCTCACGCCTGGTGCCGTGCGCTCGGGAAGACCGCGATCGAGGTGCCCGACCAGCCCGGCTTCGTCGTCAACCGGCTCCTGTTCCCCTATCTGTTCGACGCGGTTCGGCTCCTCGAGCGAACCGGGATGGCGCCGGCCGACGTCGACTCGTGCATGAGCCTCGGCGCGGGGCACCCGATGGGGCCCCTGCGCCTGCTCGACTTCATCGGCCTCGACGTGGCGGCGGCGATCGGCGAGAGCCTGTTCGCCGACGCGACCGAGGAGCGCTACCGGGCCCCGGGAGCGCTGGAGGAGCTGATCGGCGAGGGACGGCTCGGGCGCAAGAGCGGCGCGGGCTTCTACGAGTACGAGTGAGGGCTCGGCGGGCGGGAAGCGGCCCTACGCCGCCATCCGCTTCTTCTTGCCGGCGAGGTCCCAGATCACGTCGGCCTCCGAGATCCCCTGACGGCGAGCCGTCTCGCTGACGTCGTCCCAAGGAAGCTGGGCCTCGGGCAGATCGTCCCACCGCGCGAGGTCGAGCGCCTCCAGCGCTCCGCGCAGGGCGGGGCCGAGGTGCTCCTCGGCGCGAAGGACGGCCCGTAGAACCTCGAGCTGCTTGTCGGTGAGCTTCACGACCCACATGGCTGCCCCTTCGATCGCTGAGCCAGACGCCCCGCAAGCTAGAGCGGCTCGCGGACGGAAGCCACCACCTCGGATTCGCGCAAAAACCGCGTTCGATGCGGCCTCAGCGCTCGGCTGAGGACTCCGTTGCCGAGGCCGGGCTGCCGCCGTGCGCGACGCTGTCACCGTGGATCCTGACCGCCAGGATCCGGTTTTCGCGCACCGACTCGACCCGGATCTCGTAGCCGTTCGCGGTGATCCGGTCGCCCCGCTTCGGAAGCCTGCCGAGCTCCGAGAAGACATACCCGCCGATCGAGTTGAAGGCGTCCGACTCGACCGGCAGGCGGATGCCCGCGTCCTCGAGGTCGCCCAGCGAGACGTGGCCGCGCACGTACCAGTCGCCATCCGTGAGCTTGCGGACCGAAGCCGCGCGGGGATCGGTCTCGTCCTCGATCTCCCCCACCACCTCCTCGAGGATGTCCTCGACGGTGACGATCCCCACCGTGCGGCCGTACTCGTCCGAGACCACCGCGATCGAGCTGCGCTGTCGCTGGAGCTCGGCCAGCAGGTCGTCGAGCGGCTTCGTCTCGGGGAAGATCGGGACGTCGCGGATCGCCGGTTCGATCGGAGTATCAGCCCCCGCGTTCATGTACAGGCGGACGAGGCTGTTGTTGTGGACGACGCCGTGCACCCGGTCGGGGTTGTCGTCTTCGATCGCGATCAACCTCGTGTGGCCGGACGAGACGCAGCGCTGGAGCGCCTCCTCCACCGTCTCGGAGACGTTCACCGTGACGACCGCCGGAATCGGGGTCATCACCTCGCGGGCCTGCTGCTCGTGGAGGTGGAAGACGCCCGAGAGCATCACCGCCTCGCCGGGGTCGAGCGAGCCGCCGGTCTCCGACTGGGCGATGATCACCTTGATGTCCTCGGACGTGTGCTCGTCTCCCGACCCGAGCCGGCCGACGCCGACGGCCTTGGCGATGCTGATCGCGATCCTGGTCAGCAAGACGGTGAACGGAGCGCTGACCGCCCGGAAGGCATCGAGCGGCGTCGCCAACCGGCGCGCGGTCGACTCGGCGTTGGGAATCGCGAGGAACTTCGGGACCAGCTCGCCGAGCGTGATCTGGACCGAGGTGGCGATCAGGAACGCGAGCGCGACCGCAATCGTCGTCGCCGCGACGTCTGAGAGCGCGCCGAACACGGGCTCCAGCAGCGACCGAAGCGCTGGCTCGCCGAGGAACCCGATCCCGACCGAGCAGAGGGTTATGCCGACCTGGATCGCGGCGATGTACTCGGTCATCCGCTCGAGCTGGCGCAGCGCCTTCTCGGCCCCCCGCTGCCCCTCCTTCGCCATCACCTCGAGCCGCGCGCGGCGCGATCGCACCAGGCCGATTTCGGCCGCGACGAACAGCCCGTTCAGGGCCACCAGCAGGAGCAGGAGGACGAGGAGAAGGACCCTCACGGAGCAACTCCGTCGAGAGCCCCGGCTTCGCCTACGCGTCCGGCTTTGCCGGGCGATCGGTCGCCTGCGGCTCCCCGGCCGGGCGTGGGTCCCAGCGTGGCGGCAGGCCGGGCCGCCTGACCCGCGACTACGTCGCTAGCCCAGGCGGGCTGTTTCACTATCTCGGTGGTACTTCGAGGAGGGTGGTCGTCGTCCATGGAGGACGGCCCAAAGGTAGCAGGGCCCTATGGATGAATCCGGGGGCCGACGTGCTCCCCCGGGGTCTTGAAGCGAAAGCCGCGCGGCGCCTTGGGCAAGCCGAATTCGTGCGCCCGGCGAACGAGCTTGGACGCCGCCCGCTCGCACACCGCCGATATCGTGAGCGAGGGATTGACGCCGAGGCTCGTGGGGATGACCGACGAGTCCATGCAGAACAGCCCCTCGTAGCCGAACACCTCGCAGCGGTCGTCGACCACTCCGAGATCCGGAGAGTCGGCCATCCGGCAACCGCCCAGCGGGTGCGCCGCGTACACCCCCTCGGTCTCGGCGAGCTTCAGGAACCGTCCGACGCCTCGCCGCTCGCAGATCCTCTCGATCGCCCGATTCGCCGCCTCGCGGACGCGCATCGACTGATCGGAGAGCTTGTAGTTGAAGAGGCCGACGCCGACCGGGCCGGCGTTCGGCTGCACGAAGTCGCCCTCGGGCGGGACCGCGTAGAACTCGCCGTCGTTCGTGTCCTCGACCATCGCGAGGATCTCGAGGTGGTTGGACCAGCTGGACACCGAGCGCTTCTTCTGGCGTCCCCACCACGACGGCTCGCCCTCCGGCCGGCGCCCGTCGTCGTAGAGGAAGTTCGTGAGCTGCGAGAGGAGGATCTCCTGGAGCGTGAACCGGGTGCCGTCGTGGCGGTGACCGCGCCGGTGGAGCCAATGGTCGTAGCTCATCACCGTGATCGGCCGGCCCTTGTAGAACTCGCCGTAGCCCGGGAGCCCAAGGACGCCGCGCACCTTGGCCGGGTCGACCTCGATCGCGGCCACGTGGTCGCCGTTGACGCCCAGGTGCTTGCCGAGGTGTGAGGACAGGGAGGGCAGCGGCCCCTGGTCGCGGGCTCGCATCAGGATCGGCGGCGTCCCCATCGCCCCGGCCGCGAGGATCAGCACCTTGCACTCGATGTCCTCGATCGACCCCGCGTTGCCCTTGGTTTCGGGATCGACTCGGTTCCCCCTCACGAGCCACCGGTACGGGCGGGCGCTCGACTGGGTGACGTAGCTCGCCTGCACGAGCGGCCGGACCTCGACCCCCTTTCGCTCCGCCGACGCCAGGTAGTTGGTGATCAGCGAGTTCTTGGCGCCGAAGACGCACCCCGTGTAGCACCACTTCGCATTCACGCAGCGCTCGGGGCTGATCGCGAGCGGCACGCGGTCGCAGCTGTGACCGGCCTCGCGAAGCATCGCCGCCCAGACGCCCCCGGACTTGGAGACGCGATTCCAGGTCGTCGGTGCGACTCGCAGGCCGCGCTCGGCGCGGGCGTAATAGCGGTCGAGCGTCCGGCGGCTGATCCTCGTCGGCCACATCCGGCGGCGCGGCCCGTCGTCCGGCCGCGCGTCGCGACGCTCGAAGGTTTCGCGCGGTGCGCGGAGTGACGCCGCCAGATAGAGATTCGAGCCGCCCCCCACCAGGTTCGCGATCACGACCTGCGCGCCCTGCCCCTGGATCAGCGCATAGATGCTCGAGAGGTGGTCGATGTCCATCGACTGGCGAAAATCGGTGTGGCCCTTGCGGAGCCCCCGCTCCAGAACCACGACGCTGGGTTTCTCGCCGGCGGCCCGGTAGAGCTCCGCCAGTCGCCACGCGGAGATCGACCCCCCGAATCCCGAGCCTACGATGCAGACGTCGACGCGCTCGGCCATCAGGGGAGATAGCCCTTCTTCGTGACGCCGTGGTTGAGGCGGCGGCGGTAGGAGGAGCTCCCGTGCCCGTGCGGGGCGATCCCCGGGTGGCCCATCACGCGGTACCCGGCGGCCCGGTTTCGCTTCGCGCCCCGGCGTCCGTTCGCGTTCTTGATATTCGCCGCGGCGCAGAAGGCGGTGAAGGCAACCGCGGCGGCGGCCTCCCACACGGCGCGGCTGGGGTTCGAGAAGTCGAACCCCCCGAGGCAGGCGGCCTCGCGGTGCCGGTAATCGAGCGACAGGAAGGGGTCGCCCTGTGCGAGGGCGCGGGACTCGAGCTCGGTCAGGAACGGGGGCGAGAGCGCGTCGAAGCCGAGCTTCGGATTGTGGGCGAGGAGCAACGCGTCCGTGTACACGGCGCCGTGCTCGGGATCGACGCCGGCGATCGCCTCGGGGTTGATTGGGTTCCCGAGCTCGGTCGTGAGTCGTGGGACCCGCTTTCCCGGGACCACGGTGTCGAAGAAGGCCTGGAGCGTGCCGTCCGGGTCCGCGGGCAGGCCCTGGGCCGCAGCGGTTGCCGGCGAGGCCATCCGCTCGAGGGCGGGTAACGCGCCGAGGACGACCGCTCCGAGTCCCAGGCCCGTGGCGCGGCCGATGAAGTCGCGTCGCGAGAGCTCGGCGGCGAGCTCGGTGCGAACCGCGCCGGCGAGCGTTCGTCCGGCCTCCTCCATGCCGCGGATGACCGTAGCTTGCGCGCAACCGAGTCGCAAACCGGAACCGGCGCAGCCGTGGGAGGGCGGCGCTAGCCTCGCCTTGATCATGAGCCGGTCGAGAGCATGGGTGGCGCTCGGCGCGCTCGGGGGGTTGCTCCTTACGGCGGCGCCAGCCTCGGCTCAATCGCAGCAGCCCACCGCCCCGTGGAACGGCCGCGATCCGTTCCGGTGCCAGATCCAGGACGTCGGCACGGGCACCGACTACCGGCACCCGAAGGCCGACCCGTTCTGCGTCGAGTTCGACAAGACGAACCAGAACGTCACCGATCTCGGCCTGGTCGACTTCCTCTCCGAGGAGCCCGCGCGCACCGCCGCGGCGGCGCCCAAGTGCTTCTACTTCCAGCAAGACCACTGGACGGGATCGATCGTCCAGGGCTCCCAACCCGCGCTGTGGCACTGGGACGGCGACTACTTCTTCGACAAGGCACTTGGGATCGGCGGGGTGAGCGTCCACCACCTGCGAATCGGCGGCGCGCCGATGGACGCTTCGCCCTTCGCGCCGGGTCCGCTGAAGCCCTACTTCCATCCGGGTGGCGGTGGCGGAGCGATCTTCCTGTTCCAGAGCCATCCCGACCCGAGCTGCGCTGCCAGGGTCGACACGCGCCGCGAGCGTCGCGGGATCTACCGCAGGTGGTACCGGCGCGCCACGCGCTGACGAGCGGCGTCCCTACAGTCTCAGGCGATGCCCGGCGATGTCGCCCAATCCCCGACCCGCGCCGCGAGCGAATCCAAGCCGGTCGATGACCAGGCCGAGGCGCCGTATCTCGACGCCATCATCGAGTACGCGAGTCGCGCGCCCGGCCGCTTCCACGTGCCCGGGCACAAGGGGGGCGAGGGCGCCGAGCCCGACCTCGTGGCCGCGCTCGGGCGAGCCGCGTTCGAGCACGACGTGCCGGCGGGGATCGAGGGAATCGACGTCGGCCCGGACTCCCCGTTCCAGCGCGCCCAGCGCCTCGCCGCGGAGGCGTGGGGCGCGGAGCGGAGCTGGTTCCTGATCAGCGGAGCGTCGCAGGGAAACCACGCCGCCTGCCTGGCCCTGCGCCACACGGGCCGTAGCGTGGTCGCCCAGCGGAACGTCCACTCGAGCACGATCGACGGGATCGTCCTCGCCGGGCTCGAGCCGAGCTTCGTCGCGCCGGAGCTCGATCCCGAGCTCGGCATCGCGCATTGCCTGACCCCGGAGTCGCTCGCCGAGGCGCTCGACCGGGCGCCCGATGCCGTCGCCGCGCTGACCGTGTCCCCCACGTACTTCGGCGCCGTCGCCGACGTACGCGGCCTCGCCAGGATTGCTCACGACCGGGGCGTGCCGCTCGTGGTCGACGAGGCGTGGGGCTCGCACCTTCGCTTCTCGCCCCTCCTGCCCGAGAGCGCGATGGAGTGCGGCGCCGACCTGGTGCTCTCGTCGGTGCACAAGCTGCTCGACAGCCTCACCCAGTCGGCGATCCTCCACCTCGGACACGGGAGCTCCATCGACGCCGACGTCGTCGACCGCTGCGTCACTCTGACCGAGTCGACGAGCCCGTCGGCGCTCCTGACGGCCTCGCTCGACGCCGCCCGCCGGCAGGCCGCGGTTCGCGGCGCGGCGCTTCTCGCGGAGACGATCGCCGGGATCGAAGCCGCCCGCGCCGAGGTTCGCCGGATTCCGGGTCTCGACGTCCTGGACGAGGGGCTCGTCGGGCGGCCCGGTGTTCACGGCTGGGACCCATTGCGGCTCGCGATCGACGTCAGGGGCACCGGCAGCACCGGGACCCGGCTCGCATCGCTGATGCGGGAGCTCGACGACGTCAATCTCGAGCTCGTCTCCGAGAACGTGGTGGTCGCCGTCTTCGGAATGGGCGAGGACGCCGGAGCGAGCGCGGCGCGCCTCGTCGCCGCCGCGAGCCGGGCGGTCGAGGCGCTCGGCGAGGAGGAGCAGCTCCCGGAGCGCCAGTTCACTCCGCCCCCGCCGTGGGGAGCGCTCGAGATGCCGCCCCGCGAGGCGTTCCTCGGCCCTCAGGAGACGGTCCCGTTCTCGGAGGCGGTGGGTCGCCTGGCGGCGGAGTCGCTCGCCGCCTACCCGCCGGGAATCCCCAACGTCCTTCCCGGCGAGCGCCTGACGCGCGAGACCCTCGCCTACATCGGCACCGTGGTCGAGCACGGCGGGTGGGTGAGGGGCGCCGTCGACCGGAGCCTGCGCACGATCCGCGTGGTGGTCGAGTGAGCGAGCCGCCCTGGGGCGTCGACTCGGAGCACGGCCGACTCCTCGACGTCCTCGTCTGCGCGCCCCACAACTTCCACTGGCTTCCGACCAGCGCGATCTCGCGGGCCACGCTCGAGAGCGGACGAAGCTTCGACCCCGACCTCGCCCGCCGCCAGCACGCCGAGATGGTGGCGGCCTACGAGGAGGCCGGCGTCCGCGTTCACTTCCTCGAGCCCGATCCCGCGCTCGCCTATCAGGTGTTCGCGCGGGACTCCAGCGCGATGACCCCGTCCGGCGCGGTGATCGCACAGCTCCACCAATGGTGGCGGCGCGGCGAGTACGCCCCGGCGATCCGCTTCTATCAGGAGAGGCTGATTCCGATCCGCGGGATGGTCACCGCGGCCGCGCTCGAGGGCGGCGACGTCATGATCCTCGAGCCCGGGCTCGCCGTAATCGGCGCGGGCGAGGGCCGCACCCAGGAACCGGCGGCCCGCCAGCTGGCCGGCTGGCTCTCGGATGAGGGGTGGGAGGTCCGCGTGGAGCCGATCCCCGAGCGCTACGTGCATCTCGACGTGCTGCTCGGGGTGCTCGCCGAGCGCCTTCTCGCCGCCTGCACCGACGTGCTCGCGGCCGGCTTCGTCGATTGGCTTCGGGGGCGTGGCTACGAGCTGATCGAGGTCAGCGCGGCCGATGCGTTCACGCTCGGGGCCAACGCGATCTCGCTCGGCGGGGAGAGGGTCCTGTCCACCGCCGGGGCCGGGGCCCTGAACGAGGCGATGCGCGCCCGGGGCCTGACCGTGTACGACCCGGACCTGTCGATGTTCACGCTCGGCGGTGGGGGCGCCCACTGCCTGGCGCAGGCGCTCCGTCGCGAGCGTGTCGCGTCGCGGTGAGCGCCGGTCCCGCCATCGACGCCGCTCGAGTGATCGCCGACCTGCGCGAGCTCGGCCGCCGTACCGGGGGACCCGAGGGCGCGAAGCGCCTCTGCTGGAGCGAGGAATGGCGGGAGGCGCGCTCGTTCCTGGGTGACCTCCTCGCCGAGCTGGCGATCGAGCCGGAGGTGGACGAGGCGGGGAACCTGTGGGCATCGCTGCCGGGAGAGCGCGAGCCGGCGCTCGCGCTCGGCTCCCACATCGACTCGGTGCCCGCGGGGGGCTGGCTCGACGGGGCGCTCGGGGTGATGGCGGGCCTCGGCGTCCTGCGGGCGTGGTCCGAGGCCTCGATCCGACCACCTCGATCGCTCGTCCTCGTGGACTGGGCCGACGAGGAGGGCGCGCGATTCGGTCGCAGCCTGTTCGGCAGCTCGGCGTTCTCGGGGAGTCTCGATCCCGCGGAGGTCCGCGGCCTGAGCGATTCGGAAGGGCGGGCCCTCCCCGCGGTCCTCGCCGAAAACGGCGTGGAGCTCGACCGAGCGCCGGGGGCGGCCGCCCGCCGCGACGGGCTCGCCGCCTACCTCGAGCTCCACATCGAGCAGGGGCCGGTGCTCGAGGCCGAGCGGATCCAGGCCGCCGCCGTCGGCGGGTGCGCGGGCGTCGAGCGGTACCGGTTCCTCTTTCGAGGCCAGGCCTCACACGCCGGCACCACCCCGATGGAGCGTCGGCGGGACGCCGGCCTGGCGGCCGCCGAGGTCGCGCTCGCAGTGGAGGCGGTCGGCCGCGATCGCGGAGGGGTGGCGACCACCGGGGCGCTGGCGCTGCGCCCCGGAATTCCCACCGCCGTGGCGGGCGAGGCCGAGCTTCTGGTCGACCTGCGTCACGCGGACCCCGACGAGCTCCAGGAGATGCTCGCGGACGCGGTGACCGCGGCCGAGGAGGCCGCATCGCGGCGGCGATGCGAGCTGGAGCTCGAGCTCGTGTGGCGAATCGCGCCGACTTCCTTCGACCCCGCCCTCGTCGCCGCGGCTCGCGAGGCCTGCCGTCAGGCCGCCGGCTCGGACCGGGTCATGCTCTCCGGAGCCCTGCACGACGCGGCCGAGGTCGCCCGGATCCTTCCGGCCGCGATGGTCTTCTGCCCCTCGACGGCGGGGATCAGCCACGCCAGGGAGGAGGACACCCCCGAGCCCGACCTGGCCGCCGGGATCGAGGCGTTCGGCCTACTCGCGAACCGCCTGGTGGCTGACCTTCCCGGCGCATAGGGTCGCCGCCACCAGCGGGACCCCGGGCCGGTAGACGAGGTCGAGATAGGAACCCGCATCCAGCAACACCGCGTCGGCTCGCGCGCCCGGAGCGAGCTTGCCCACGTCGCTCCGCCGGAGCGCCGCGGCGCCCCCGGCGGTGGCCGCCCAGATCGCCTCCTCGACGGTCATCCGCAGGTCGCGGACGGCGAGCGCGACGCAGAAGCTCATGGAGGTCGTGTTGCTCGATCCGGGGTTCGTGTTGGTCGCGAGCGCCACGGTCGCCCCCGCGTCGATCGGCCGGCGCGCGTCGGGATACGGCTGCCGGGTGGCGAAGTCGGTGGCGGGAAGGAACGTGGCCACCGTCCGGCCGCCGGCCAGCGCCTCGATGTCCGAGTCGTCGAGATAGGTGCAGTGGTCCACCGAGGCCGCCCCCATCTCGACCGCGAGCGCGACGCCGGGACCCGGGCCGAGCTGGTTGCCGTGCACCCGAAGCCCGAGGCCCGCGTCGCGTCCCGCCTGGAGCACCGCGCGCGACTGCTCGGCGTCGAAGGCGCCGCGCTCGCAGAACACGTCGATCCACCGCGCGAGTGGCGCGCATGCCTCGAGCATCTCGCCGCGAACCAGCTCAACGTATTCGTCGACCCGCCCCTGATACTCGCTCGGGACGACGTGGGCCCCCAGGTAGGTGACCTCGTCCGTGAAGGCCCCGGCGATCTCGCACAGACGGCGCTCGGCGGGAGCGTCGAGCCCGTATCCGGACTTGATCTCGACGTGGGTGATGCCCGCCCGGATCCCCTCGGCCCTGCGACGCTCGGTGAGCCGGCGAAGCTCCTCCTCGCTCGCTCGCCGCGTCGCCTCGCTCGTCACCCTGATCCCGCCGGCCTGGTACGGCCGTCCCGCCATCCGGGCCGCGAACTCCTCCGAGCGATCGCCGGCGAACACCAGGTGCGTGTGGCTGTCGACGAAGCCCGGGATCACGCACCGCCCGCCCGCGTCGATCCGCTCGTCGGCGGCCGCGCCGGGGCGCTCCACGGAGGCGACGCGGTCGCCCTCGATCACCAGCGCGGCGTCGCGCACGATCCCGAGCGGCCCCTCGCCGAGCTCTGGGGCGTTGGTGACGAGGAGCCCGATGTCGTCGATCGCCAGGGTGCTCACGGCAGCCTGCCGATCGACCCCGCGAGCTCGGCCGCCACGTCGACGTCCAGGTGCCGGCCGTCGCTCACCACCCGTCGCCCACCGACGACCACCTCCCGGACATCCGCCGCCGAGCCCGCGAAGACGAGCGACGCGATCGGGTCGGCTCGGCCCGCGCCGGCCAGGCGCACCCCGTCGACGTCAATCGCGACGAGGTCGCAGAGCGCTCCCGCCTCGATCCGCCCCGCCTCCGGCCAGCCGAGGCAGGCGTGACCGCCGCCGGTCGCCGCCCGCAAGAGCTCATCGGGGGAGTGCTGGCCGCGAGTCCCGGTCGCAAGCCGCTCGTCGAGCTCGAGGGCGCGCGCCTCCTCGAGGATGTCGATGACCGCGTTCGAGTCGCTGCCGAGCGCGAGGCCCGCGCCCGAGTCGGCCAGGCGTCGCGCCGGGCCGATCCCGTCGGCGAGGTCGCGCTCGGTGGTCGGGCACAGGCAGCAGGTCGCGCCCGCGCCCCCGAGCAGGGAGAAGTCCGTTTCGGCGAGGTGGGTTGCGTGGACGGCGACGAAGCGCTCGTCCAGCGCCCCGGCGTCGGCGAGGACGGCCGCCGGCGTCCGCCCATAGGCCTCGAGGCAGGCCCGGTTCTCGGCGGGTTGCTCGGAGAGATGGGCGTGGAGGGGCCGCTCGCGCTCGCGCGCCCACGAGGCGACCCCGGCCGCCGAGCCGGGGTCGACGGCCCTGACGCTGTGGATCGCCGCGCCGATCCGGACTCCGGGCCTCTCCTCGAGCTCGGAGGCCCGCGCCGCCCAGGCATCCACGTCACCATCGGAGAAGCGAAGCTGCGCGCCGTCGGGGTCCGCGCCGATCCCCCCGTGCAGGTAGCACGCGTGCAGCAGCGTGATCCGAATGCCGGCCTCGCGGGCGGCGGCGAGCACTGCTTCGGCCATCGCGTTCGGCTCGGCGTACGGCGCGCCGCCGCGGTCGTGGTGGAGGTAGTGGAACTCGCCCACCGTCGTGATCCCGGCGAGCGCCATCTCGGCGAAGGCGGCCGTCGCCAGCTCCCGGTAGCGCTCGGGGTCGAGGGCCTCCGCCAGCTCGTACATGCGCTCGCGCCAGTCCCAGAAGCTGCCCCGGCCCGTCTGCGCCCGCCCGCGAAGGGCGCGCTGGAAGGCGTGCGAGTGGGCGTTGGCGAAGCCCGGGACGACGAGGCCGCGAAGGCGGGTCGCACCCGGCGGCGGGGCCGCTTGCCCAGGCGCCACCCTCGCGATCCGCTCGCCGTCACCCTCGACCAGCACGCCCGCCTCGACCCGACCGCCGGTCCACGCGAGCTCGCACCAGAAGGCGCTCACGAGCCGACCCGCGCGACGAACTCGGTGATCCGCTCCACGAACTCGGCGCGGTGGTGGCGCTCGAACTGCTCCCAGGTGGCGAGGGTCCTCGGATCGGCGCGATCGACGAACAGCACCCCGTCCAGGTGGTCCACCTCGTGCTGGAAGGTGCCGGCGGTCAGCCCCCGTTTCACCTCGTCGCGCTCCAAGCCGTCCCGATCGAGGTAGCGAGCGCGGACGCTGACGTGGCGGGACAGAGCGCCTCGCAGGCCCGGGACCGAGAGGCAGCCCTCGTTGATCTCCACCGCCTCGGCGTCGAGCGGCTCGAGCACCGGGTTGACCATCACCGTGAGCGGGATCGGCGGCTTGTAGGGGTAGCGGGGGTTCGTTCCCTCGACCTCGGCGACCGCGATCCGCACCGGCTCGCCGACCTGGTTGGCGGCGAGCCCGGCGCCGTGGGCCGCCCGCTTGGTGTCGATCAGGTCGTCGATCAGAAGCTGAATCTCGGGCGTTCGGAGCTCCTCGAGGCTCACCTCGCGAGCGCGCCGGCGTAGCACCGGGTCGCCGATCTCCACCAGCGGGCGGACGGTCATCCCTCCCGCCGGTCCTTCGACGACGCGCGACGAACCACGGCCGCCCGCCTAGGCCCCACCCATCGGGATCCACACCAAGCGAGGACCAAACGCCTACGCCTCCGGCATCGGGATCCGAACGCCGCGCTCCGCGGCGACCTCGCGAGCGCGCTCATACCCGGCGTCGGCGTGGCGCGCGACTCCGGTGCCCGGATCGCTTCGCAGGACGCGCTCGAGCTTCTGCGCGGCGAGCTCGGTTCCATCGGCGACGCACACCATGCCGGCGTGGATCGAACGCCCGATCCCGACTCCGCCGCCGTGGTGGACGCTCACCCAGGAGGCGCCCGCGGCGGTGTTGACGAGAGCATTGAGCAGCGGCCAGTCCGCGATCGCGTCGGAGCCGTCGGCCATCGACTCCGTCTCGCGATACGGCGAGGCGACCGATCCGGAGTCGAGGTGGTCGCGCCCGATCACGATCGGAGCCTTGAGCTCCCCGGAACGGACCATCTCGTTGAAGCGAAGCCCAAGGCGATGGCGCTCGCCGTACCCGGCCCAGCAGATCCGGGCCGGGAGCCCCTGGTACGCGATCCGCTCGCCGGCGAGCCTGATCCAGCGTTTCAGGGCCGGGTCGCCCGGGATCTCCTCGAGGACCGCGCGGTCCGTCGCCGCGATGTCCGCCGGATCGCCGGACAGGGCCACCCACCGGAAGGGGCCCTTCCCCTCGCAGAACAGGGGGCGGACGTAGGCGGGCACGAAACCCGGATAGTCGAAGGCCCGCTCGAATCCCCCGAGCTCGGCCTCGGCCCGAAGGCTGTTGCCGTAGTCGAACACCTCGGCCCCGGCGTCCATGAACCCGACCATCGCCGCGCAGTGGGCGGCGCAGGCGGCGCGAGCGCGGCCGACGTAGGCGTCGGGATCGGCGGCCCGAAGCTCCTCGGCCTCCTGCGGCGTCATCAGGTTGGGGACGTAGCCGTTCAGGGGGTCGTGGGCGCTCGTCTGGTCGGTGACGACGTCGGGCTCGAAGCCCCGCTCGCGGAGCGCCGGCAGGACGTCGGCCGCGTTCGCGCAAAGCCCGACGCTCAGGGCGCGGCGCTCGCCCTTCGCCGCCTGGCAGCGGGCGACCGCGTCGTCGAGGCCCTCGGCCTGCTCGTCGAGGTAGCCGGTCTCGAGCCGCCGCCGGATCCGGTTCGGGTCGACCTCGACGCAGAGCGCGACTCCGTCGTTCATGGTCACCGCAAGCGGCTGCGCCCCGCCCATCCCGCCGAGCCCGGCGGTCAGCGTGATCGTCCCGGCCAGCGACCCCCCGAACCGCCGCCGCGCGATCTCCGCGAAGCACTCATAGGTCCCCTGGACGATTCCCTGGCTCCCGATGTAGATCCACGAGCCCGCGGTCATCTGGCCGTACATCGTCAGGCCGAGCTGCTCGAGCTTTCGAAACTCCTCCCAGCTCGCCCAGTCCGGGACCAGGTTCGAGTTGGCGAGCAGGACGCGCGGCGCCCATTCGTGGGTGCGAAACACCCCCACCGGCTTGCCCGACTGGACCAGCAGCGTCTCGTCCTCCGCCAGCTCCCTGAGCGCGGCGACGATCGCGTCGAACGCATCCCACGAGCGCGCGGCACGCCCCGTCCCGCCGTAGACGACCAGGTCGTCGGGTCGCTCCGCGACCTCGGGGTCGAGGTTGTTCATCAGCATCCGAAGCGCCGCCTCCTGCTGCCATCCGCGACAGGAGATCTCCGGCCCCCGCGTCGCTCGGACCTCCCGGGGGCCGCTCACCGAAGCGCCCCGCCCTGGGCCTCGACCGCTGCCAGCAGCGCCCCGGAGGTAACGAGCCCCTTCGCCGCTTGGAGCTCGGGCGAGAGCCAGCGGTCCTCGCCGAACCCGGGGACCTCGTCCCTGACGGCGTCACGGGCAGCGGCGGTGGCGGAGGCAGGCTGGAGCGGGGCGCGCAGGTCGAGGCCGCGGGCCGCAGCGACGAGCTCGACGGCGAGCACGCCGGCGAGGTTGTCGATCGAGGCGCGGAGCTTTCGCGCGGCCGCCCAGCCCATCGAGACGTGGTCCTCCTGCATCGCGCTGGTCGGCAGCGAGTCGACGCTCGCCGGCGCCGCGAGGCGGCGGTTCTCGGCGACCATCGCCGCCTGGGTGTACTGGGCCAGCATGAGGCCAGAGTCGACCCCGGGCTCGCGGGCGAGGAAGGGAGGCAAGCCGTTCGAGCGGCTCGCGTCGAGCAGGCGATCCGTGCGGCGCTCGGCGATCGCGCCCACCTCGGCGCCGGCGATGGCCAGGAAGTCGCAGGCGAATGCCACCGGGGCGCCGTGGAAGTTGCCGCACGACTCGACCCTGCCGTCGGGCAGGATCATCGGGTTGTCGATCGCGGAGGCGAGCTCGGCCTCCGCCGCCCGCCGCGCGTGGGCGAGGGTGTCGCGCGCGGCGCCGTTCACCTGCGGAGCGCATCGCAGCGAGTAGGCGTCCTGGACGCGGGGGTCGTCGTAGCGGTGACTGGCGACGATCGCCGAGCCCTCGAGGAGGCCGTGCATGTTCGCCGCGCTCGCGGCCTGGCCGGGCTGCGGGCGCAGCGCGATCAGGTCGGCCGCGAACGCCCGGTCGGTGCCGAGGAGCGCCTCGACCGACATCGCCCCGGTGACGTCGGCGACGCGGAGGAGGAGCGCCAGGTCCTCGAGCGCGAGCGCCAGCATCCCGAGGATCCCGTCGGTGCCGTTGATCAGCGCGAGTCCCTCCTTCGGCCCGAGCACGATCGGCTCGATCCCCGCCGCCTCGAGGGCGGCGGCGGCGGGGGCGCGCACTCCGTCGTCCCCGACCACCTCGCCCTCTCCGAGCAGCGCCAGCGCGCAATGGGCGAGGGGCGCGAGGTCGCCGCTTGCGCCCAGCGAGCCGTGCTCGGGCACCACGGGGGTGATGCCGGCGTTCAGCAGCGCGACGATCGCCTCGGCCACCTTGGGGCGGGCGCCGGAGAAGCCCATCGCCAGCGAGCGGACCCGCAGCACCATCATCGCGCGGACCACCTCGCGCTCCACCGGCGGGCCCATCCCGGCGGCGTGGGAGCGAATCAGCGAGCGCTGGAGCTCGATCCGGCGCGGCGCGGGGATCGGAGTCGTCGCCAGCGAGCCGAACCCGGTCGAGACGCCGTAGACCGGCTCATCGGAGTCGGCGAGGCGCTCGACGGCAGCAGCGCCATCGACCATCCTGCGGCGGGCGTCGTCGGCCAGGGCGACCTCGGCGTCGGAGCGAGCGACCGCGACCACGTCGCGGATCCCGAGCCCCTCGGCCGAGACTTCGACCATGCCCCGCAGGCTAGCTTCCGGCGGTTCGGGGCGGATTTCCCGCGAACCGGCTTCCAATGCGCAGTCAGGCCGGCTCGACCCGGAAGCGCTGCTCGGCGGCACGCTCGACCCGGGTTCCGAGTGGGGCGCAGGCGAGCGCGAGGCGCCGCGCGATCCACTCGGCCGCCTCGCCCTCCGCGAGCCGCGTGTGGCAGAAGTCGAGCTCGAGGCCGACCAGCTCGAGCTCGGCCTCGGGCTCGCCGGGACGCCAGATCGCGGCGACGCCGAGGTCGTTTCGAAGCGCTCGGTCGACGGCGTAGTCGTCGAGGGCGTCGCCGAGGTCGAACAGGAGCGGCCCACGCTCGCTCCAACCCACCCCGTGGAAGACGTGTGCGGAGTGGCCGGCGACCAGGTCCGCGCCCGCCCGCTGCATCTCCTCCGCCGCGGCGAGCTGCCAGCCCGCCGGCTCGGTGGTCATGTTCGGGCCCCAGTGGAGGAAGGCGACGACGCGGTCGCACCGCGCGCGAAGCCGCTCGACCTCGGAGGCGAGCCAGTCGGGGACGCCCCGTCGCAGATCGGCGTGGGCGGTCCCGGGCGCGCCAGGGGCGGCCGCGAACTCGCGGGGATGGTCGGAGACCGCGACCATCCCCACCTGCTTTCCCTGCGCGTCCGCGATCGTCGGGCGGCGTGCCTCCGGTTCGTCTCGGCCCGCTCCGCAGCGGGCGATCCCGGCGGCGTCGAGTAGCGCCAGGGTGTCGAGGAGGGCGGGCGACTCGTAGTCGAGCGCGTGGTTGTTCGCGAGGCCGACGGCGCGAGCGCCGATCGCCCGCAGCGACTCGACGGCGGCCGGCGGCGCGCGGAAGAAGAACGGCTTTCCGGGGATCCGTTCGGTGGCGGCGCCCCGCTCCGAGACGCAGCACTCGAGGTTCAACAGCACGAGGTCGCACGAGCGAAGGAGCTCCCTTACCTCGGCGGACCAGACGTCCTCGGGACGGCCCCGAGCGATCCGTTCGGCGACGCCGCGCCCCAGCATCACGTCGCCGAGCAGAGCGATCGACGGACTCATCGGGCGATTCTCGCGCTCGCGGCGCGCCGGCGTAATGAACCGCGGCCGAGTGAGACTCGCTCGAATGGAGCCCGAGCGCGCGCCATTTACGCTGGGCCGCACCCCGAACACAAGGAGCGACCTTGAGCGATCGAGACGTCCTCACCGAGAAGCAGGCCGAGCTGTGCGAGCGAAGCGAGACCGACTACTCGGACCTGCGCGCGTTCTTTATCAACTGCACGCTGAAGCGGAGCCCCGAGACCTCGAACACCCAGGGCCTGATGGACATCTCGATGGAGATCATGCGGCGAAACGGCGTCGCGGTGGAGTGCATCCGCGCAGTCGACCACCAGATCGCCACGGGGGTGTGGCCCGACATGACCGAGCACGGCTGGGAGAAGGACGAGTGGCCCGCCATCGCCGAGCGGGTGATGGACGCCGACATCCTCGTGCTCGGGATGTCGATCTGGCTCGGCGAGAAGTCGTCGGTGTGCACGCAGATCATCGAGCGCCTCTACGGGAACTCCCACCTCCTGAACGACCGCGGCCAGTACGCGTACTACGGCCGGGTCGGCGGGTGCCTCGTCACCGGCAACGAGGACGGCGTCAAGCACTGCGCGATGAACGTCCTCTACTCCCTCCAGCACCTCGGCTACGTCGTGCCCCCGCAGGCCGACGCCGGCTGGATCGGCGAGGCCGGCCCCGGGCCGTCCTACCTCGACGAGGGCTCCGGCGGGCCCGAGAACGACTTCACGAACCGCAACACCACCTTCGCGACCTGGAACCTGCTCCACCTGGCGCGCATGCTCAAGGACGCGGACGGCATCCCCGCCTACGGCAACCAGCGCTCCGAATGGGACGCGGGCGCGCGCTTCGACTTCGCGAACCCGGAGCATCGCTAGCGTCGCGGAGCCCGGGTCCCGCATCCATCGGCCGGGGCGAGCGGATGGATAACCTCGCGCGGTGAGCGCCTACGAGAAACTCGCCGAGCTTCCGGTGAGCGTCGAGTCCTACGAGCTCGAGGACCACGACCGCACCTACGGCACGTTCACCAGACCCTCCACCCTGATCCGGCTCCGCGGCGACGGGCAGGAGGGGCTGGGTGAGGACGTCGTCTACGACGTGCTCGACCACATCGCCCACCGCGACGCCGGGCCGATGCACGACCTGACCGGCCCGGGCACGCTGGGCAGGCTCTGCGAGCTGCTCGGCGAGCTCGACCTCTTCCCCGGCGCGCCGCCGGTGCGTGATCCCTCGCGCGGCTACCGCCGCTGGGCGTACGAGAGCGCGGCGCTCGATCTCGCGCTGCGCCAGAACGGGGTCCCCCTCCACGAGGCGGTCGAAAGGGACCCGAAGCCGGTGCGCTTTGTCTGCTCGACGCGCCTCTCGTCGTTCGGCGACGAGAGCCCGTCGACCACCGAGCCGGTCCGAAAGCGGCTGGAGAAGCACCCCGACCTGCGCTTCAAGCTCGACCCGGAGAACGACTGGACGCCCGAGCTGATCGCCGAGCTCAAGGACCTGGCGGGCATCGACGTCCTCGACCTGAAGGGCCACTACCGGGGGACGCCGGTGGACGTGGAGACCGACCCGGAGCTCTACCGCGCGGTCGCCGACGCGTTCCCGGAGGCCTACCTCGAGGACCCGGACGTGAACGCCGACACCCGGCCGATCCTCGAGCCCCACGCCGACCGGGTGACCTGGGACGCGCCGCTCCACTCGGTCGCCGACATCGAGGCGCTCGAGTGGAAGCCGAAGGCGATCAACTCCAAGCCATCGCGGTTCGGCTCGCTGAATGAGGTCCTCGCCGTGTACGAGCACTGCGCCCGGGACGGGATCGCGGTCTACGGCGGCGGCCAGGGTGAGCAGGCCGTGGGGCGCGGGCAGATCGAGTACCTGGCCTCCGTCTTCCACCCGGACACGCCGAACGACGTCGCCCCCTCCGGCTACAACGACCCCAGCGTCCCGGACGGCCTTCCCGACAGCCCGCTCGACCCGGCGCCCTCGGCAACGGGCTTTCGCTGGGGCGAGTAGCCGGCGCCGGGTTCCGATACGGTCGGCGCCCACACTGAGACGAGGAGGGCCAATGGCCGAGCAGTCCTTCGCCGCCGCGCTCAACGAGCAGATCGCGAACGAGTTCGCCGCCCACCAGCAATACGTCGGCGCGGCCGTCTACTACGACTCCGAGACCCTCCCCCGTCTCGCCGGCTTCTTCTACCGCCAGGCGGTCGAGGAGCGAAACCACGCGATGATGATGGTCCAGTACCTGCTCGACACGAGCGAGGAGGTGCGGATCCCCGACATCGAGTCGAAGCAGACCCGCTTCGACGACGCGGTCGCCCCGGTGCGGATGTCGCTCGAGCAGGAAGAGCGCGTCGGCGAGGAGATCAACGCGCTGTTCAAGCTCGCCCGCGACCAGGGCGACTACCGGGCCGAGCAGTTCATGCAGTGGTTCGTGAAGGAGCAGGTCGAGGAGGTCGCCCTGATGCAGGACCTCCTGAACGTCGTCGAGCGCTCCCGCGACAACCTGCTCCTCGTCGAGGACTACATCGTTCGCGAGCAGCCCGGCGAGGAGCAGGACCCCGCCGCTCCGCCGGCGGCCGGCGGCGCGCAGTAGGGAAATCGCCCGCGATCGGCGACCGCGATCGCGAACAAAACTCTCCCTATTTACTCAATCCTCGCCGCACGTTTAGCGATCCTTTGGCGTCGTCGGCTTACCTTTGTGGCAGACGACGCGAAGGAGCTTGGATGTCGACTCAAATGGTGGCGCCACGCACGCCAATCACCCCGAAGGCCGACCGGTCCGACCGCCGGGTCCGCCTGCTCGAGGAGGCCGTCCTCATCCTCCGAGGGCAGTGGCCGACGGCGGCGACGGGCATGTGCATGAGCGTCAACAGCCGGTTCGGGTTCACCCTCGCCCGCAACGAGGAGGAGCGACGGGAAATGATCGAGGAGAGCACCGAGGAGGCGCTGCGGCTGGTCGAGGCCCTGTACGGGCCGTCCGCCGTGACCGAGGTCTACCGGCGCGCCGGCGAACGCTGACCAGCGAGCGTCCGCCTACGTTCATCGCCCACCGCCATCGCTGGTCGAGTTTCGACGTATATGTCAACGGAACTCGACCAGCGATGAAGCGCAGGAGCACCGGCGGTGACACCACCATAAGCACCCCGGGGTCGCGACCGTGGCGTACGTGGCCATGACCGCCCCGAGCACCCACTGAGCTTCGCGCCGGTGCATCGGTGTGCTCGACGGGCTGTGGGCAACGGCGTTTACGGATACGTCAAGGGCAGATTCCATGGCCGGATGGCCGACGGCACCGCGATCTATCAGTCACCGCCGCCCTCGACCTGCAACTCGGGCACGGTGTTCTGGGAGGCGCACAAGCGCGGCCACAACTAACCGCTGGACGGCATGAAGCGGTTTCCACGGGAGCGACGGGACTCGAACCCGTGGCCTCCGGCGTGACAGGCCCCTAAGAGGCCGATGCGGTCTTCCACGTCCGCAACATCGGGCAGGCCGCGTACGCGATTGCCTCGTGAACCTACTCCGGCAGCCCAGCGCCTTCGAGGGCCGGCTAGCGAGAGCTCAGTTCGGGGATCACCTGTTCGCCCACGATTCGAACCTGCTCGCCCAGATCGGGCAAGCCCGGAACCTCGGTCCCGGCCCAGGCTCTCAAAGTGAATGGATCCGTGAACGAGACAAGTGCGTGGTTGAGGCCCGCGGGGGCGTAGGTCTCGGTCAGCCAGCGCACCCAGTCCTCGGGCGTGCCGGCGACCATGATCTGGTCCGCGATCTCGTCCGGCGTGGCCGCAAGCGCTCGTTGAATGTCGCCGGCGGCGAAGGCCTCTGTGACTGAAGCGATCCGTTCCGGCCCGATCCCGTGTCGTTCCAGCAGCGCCGGCGGCATCGAGGGGATGTAGAACGCGGCGAGGATTCGCCCGGCGTGTCGGGCCACCTCGCCGTCGGGCGCGATTGCGCCGAGCAGAGAGTCCCCGAGATCGAGGCCGTCCTGCCCTCGCCCGGCCCGCGCGACCCCCGCCCGAAAATGTTCGACCGCGTACTCGAGCGCCTCTGGCGAATAAGCGCAGGCGGTGAGCAGGCCGTCGGCGATCTCGCCCGCCAGCTCCATCGACTTGGGGCCACCCATCGCGCCTATCTTCAGCGGCAGGTGCTCCTGCACCGGCCGGGCTGCCGTGGTCACGCCGCGGTAGCTGTAGAAGTCGCCCTGGAAGTCGATCGCGCCCTCGTCGAGGAGCGTCCGCATCACCTGGTGCGCCTCGCGCAGTCGGGCGATCGGGCGCGTGCCACGCCACTCGACGCCGTACTGCTCGAGCATGGCGATGTTGCCGATGCCGTAGACGACCTCGGCGCGTCCGCCGCTCAGCTCGTCGAGTGTGGCGGCGAGTTGAGCGACGTAGGTCGGCTCCCGCATGTAGATCGGTGCCACGCAGGGACCGATCCTGATCCGCTCGGTCCGCTCCGCGGCGGCGGCCAACAGAAGCCAGGCGTCCTTGTGGTAGATCTCGTCGGCGCTGTAGCACCCGTGATAGCCAAGCCTGTCCGCGAGCGCGACCGCGTTCAGAAGCTCCTGCGCCGGCTGCTCGGGAAGCATCTGGAAGCTGAGCAGCATGTGGGCAAGCCTAACCCCCGGCGTCGGAGCGGATCCCCCATATGAGCCCACCGCTAGGCACCGCATCCCGCATGGTCATGCGAGATGTTCAAGAGCGGGAGCGACGGGACTCGAACCCGCGGCCTCCGGCGTGACAGGCCGGCGCTCTAACCAACTGAGCTACGCCCCCGGCGATGCGCGGGCGTGGGGCCCGCGCAAGTGATTCTAGGCGGGAGATAGGCTCAGCCGCGATGCGGCTGGTCACCTATCGCTCGGCGCGCGGGCCGCGGGCCGGACTGATCCGCGACGACCGGGTGATCGACGTCTGGCAGGCGCTCGGCGGCGAGGGCTCGAGCGTCCGCGACCTGCTCGCGGCCGATCGGCTCGCCGACGCCACCGAGGTCTCGGGCGAGGAATCGCTGCCGCTCGAGCGAGCGGAGCTCCTGCCGCCGATCCCCGACCCCGAGAAGGTCGTCTGCATCGGGCTTAACTACCGCGACCACGCCGCCGAGGCCGGAATCGATCCGCCCGAAACCCCCACCTTCTTCGCCAAGTTCCGGAACGCCCTCGCGCCGCCGGGGGCGACTGTGCCCCTGCCCGCGGCGAGCGGCAAGGTCGACTACGAGGCCGAGGTCGCCTTCGTCGTCGGCCGGCGCTGCTCGGAGGTGGCCGAGGGCGTCGCCGCGGAATGCGTGGCGGGATACATGCTGTTCGACGACCTCTCCGCCCGCGACCTGCAGTTCGCGACCCCGCAGTGGATGCCCGGGAAGGTGTTCGATGGCTCCGCGCCCTGCGGCCCCGCGCTCGTCAGCCCCGACGAGGCGCTGGCCGACGGCGCGATCTCCTTCTCCCTGACCCTGAACGGCGAGGAGATGCAGTCCGCCACGACCGACGACCTGATCTTCTCGGTCCCGCAGCTCCTCGCCCACCTCTCGAGCGTG
>DATGAF010000097.1:0-6431 GCA_035313645.1 Solirubrobacterales bacterium | reverse complement strand
CCCGTCGGTCGCGTTTCGCAGCCGCAGGTTGGGAAAGAGCTCGATCCCGAGCTCGTCGGCGAGGCCGTCGAGCAGGGCCAGGGAGCGCGGCGGGTACTCGCGCATCCGGATCATCCCCTCGCCGCGAAGAACCAGGAGGTGTGGCGAGCCCAGGGTGTCGAGCACGAGGAAGAAGGTCCGCTCGGGTGGGAGGTCGGGGAGGTGCCGGCGGCAGAAGGAATGCATCCCCTCGCACAGGGCCTCCTCGGAGGTGGACACGAACATCACCCGCACCCGCTCGGTGGGGCGCAGGTCGAGGGAGCGGGCCAGCGCGAGGAGGGCCGCGACCCCGGTCGCGTTGTCGTTGGCCCCCGGGACCGCGTCGCGCAGCGCGATGTCGGCGAGCGCCGCCGCCGATGCGACGGCGAGCGCCATCCCCGCCTTGGTGAGGCCGCGCCTTCCGCTCAGGGCTCCGGCGCCGACCAGCGCCGGGACGGCGACCGCCGGCGCCATCAGGGGCGGGCTCGTGTTGGAGCGCTCGATCAGCCAGGGGAGGCGACCGAACACGAGCTCGGGGATCGCCGGGTGGTAGATGAGACCGGCGTGCGCCGCGTCGTGATGGGCGACCAGGACGACCGTGCGATCGGCGCCCGCGGCAACCGTGCGATCGGCGCCGGACGGGCCCATCTCGCCCACCACCGTCGTCGCCTGTCGCTGGGGCAGCCACGACCGAAGGGTCCGGCTTCCCGGCGGCAGGTCGTCGAGGGCGGCGGCACCGGCCGCGCCGGCGAGCGCCGCGCCCAGCCCCGGGCGCCCGCGGAGCGTCGCGATCCCGGCGAGCACGGCCGCGCCGGCGGCCAGTCCGAGCGGCCACCAGAAGGTGCCGTGCACCTGTTCGCGCTCCACCCGGGCGCCTGTGGCGCCCAGCTCCCGCAGCCGCTCGGCGACCCACTCCGCCGCCACCCGCTCGCCATGCGAGGCGGTCGGCCGATGGATCGACGCGACCGTCTCCACCAGATCGCGCAGCCACGCCTCATCTGGCTGGGAGCCCGGGTGAGCCGATGCTCTGGTGGCGCCCGCCTCCATCGAGGCCGAAAACGTAGCGCTCGGGGGCGGCGAACCCGCCGTCCCTAAGATTGCTTCGTGCCCGCACGAGGCGCAGTGACCCTCTTCCACGTCCGGGGAATCCGGATCGGGGTCGACTACTCCTGGTTCTTCGTCCTCTTCCTGGTGATCATCTGGCTGTCGGGGTTCTACCGCTCGGTCCTCGACGTCTCGACCGGCGACTCGGCCCCCTACGTCCTGGCGGTCGCCAGCGCCATCGCGTTCTTCGCCTCGATTCTGCTCCACGAGCTGGGGCACGCGTTCGTCGCGATCCGACACGGGATCGGCATCTCCGACATCACCCTGTGGATGTTCGGCGGAGTCGCGAGGATGACTCGAGACTCCGATTCCCCGGGCACCGAGTTCAAGGTCGCGATCGCCGGCCCGCTCGTCACGCTGGCGATCGCGCTCGCGTGCTTTGCGGTGGGGATCGCCGCCGCCGGATCGCACGAGTTCTGGAAGGCGTGGCGGGTCGAGGACCAGGCGAATACCTCGGGGATCCTCGCGATGATCGCCTGGCTCGCGTTCATCAACACGCTGGTTCTCGGCTTCAACCTGATCCCGGCCTTCCCGCTCGACGGTGGAAGGGTCGCGCGCGCGATCGCCTGGAAGGTGACCGGTGACCGAAACCGGGCGACCCGCACGGCCGCCCGACTCGGACAGGGGTTCTCGTACGTGTTCATGGCGGTCGGAATCCTCCTGTTCATCCGGGGGTCGGCGATCGGCGGCCTGTGGCTGGCGCTGATCGGGTTCATCCTCGGGCAGTCCGCGCGCGGCGCGGTGATGCAAACCGAGTTCTCGAGCCGGATCGAGGGGATCCTGGTTGCCGACGTGATGGACGCCGACCCGGTCGCGATCCCGCAGGACGCGAGCGTCGAGCGCGCCCTCGACGAGTACTTCCTCCGCTACCGCTGGCCGTGGTTCCCGGTCGTCGACCCCTACGAGCACTTCCTCGGGCTGATCGAGCGCGGCGCGGCCGACGCCGTCCCCGAGCCCAGCCGGGAGTCGGCCACCGTCGGCGACGTCTTCGAGGCGGACTCCAGCGGCACCCTCCGGGTCCCGGACGACGCCCCGCTCGAATCACTGCTCGGCAATGACGCGCTGCGGCGCCTCGGAGCCCTGATGGCCGTGGACTCCGAGGGCCGGCTCCGAGGCGTGGTCACCGCCGAGCAGGTCGGACAGGCGCTGCGCCACGCCCTCTCGGGCCCCGGCACCCCGGCCACCTAGATCCGAGGCCCTCCGGATCTCGCGTCACGGCCGGCCGGATTCTGGCGCGCGCTCCCCGAGCCGCCCCACATAGAATCCGCGCCGTGCCCAGCGGAGAGCGCGCCAAGCACGACGTCCTCGTGATCGGGGCCGGGCTCGCGGGCCAGCGAGCGGCGCTGGCGGCGGCCGAGGAGGGCGTGTCCGTGGGGATCATCTCCAAGGTCCACCCCGTCCGCTCGCACTCGAACGCCGCCCAGGGAGGGATCAACGCGGCGCTCCAGGAGGGCGACAGCTGGGAGTCGCACGCCTTCGACACGGTGAAGGGATCCGACTACCTCGGCGATCAGGACGCGATCGAGATCATGTGCCGGGAGGCGCCCGAGGAGATCCTTCACCTCGAGCATCTCGGGGTCACGTTCCACCGGAACGAGGAGGGCCGCCTCGGCACGCGCGCGTTCGGCGGCGCCTCGCAGGCCCGCACCTACTACGTCGCCGACATCACCGGCCAGGCGATCATGCACGTGCTGTACGAGCAGCTCATGAAGCACTCGGCGCTGGTCGCCCGCTACGAGGAGTACTTCACCACCGGGCTGGTCCTCGACGACGACGGCAACTGCGCCGGGGCGGTGGTGCGCAACGTGGCCGACGGCGAGATGGAGCTGTTCGAGGCGAAGAGCGTGATCGTCGCCACCGGCGGAAACGGCCAAGTCTGGCAGCCCACGACCAACGCGCTGATCTGCACGGGCGACGGGATCGCGATGGCCTACCGGGTGGGCGCGCCGCTCATGGACATGGAGATGATCCAGTACCACCCGACCACGCTGGCCAAGAAGGGCTTTCTGATCACCGAGGGGGCCCGCGGCGAGGGCGCCCACCTCCTGAACGCCGGCGGCGACCGGTTCATGGAGAACTACGCCCCCAACAAGATGGAGCTCGCCTCCCGCGACGTCGTCTGCCGCGCCGAGCAGACCGAGATCAACGAGGGCCGCGGCTATCCCGACGGGACGGTGGCCCTCGACATCACCGTCGTGCCGCGCAAGCGCATCCACGAGGCGCTTCGTGAGATCGTGCTCGTGGGCCGAGACTTCGCCGGGGTGGACATCACCCGCGAGCCGATCCGCATCAAGCCCGGCAACCACTACACGATGGGCGGCGTGAAGACCGATGTGAACGGGGCGACATCGATCCCGGGCCTGTACGCGGCCGGCGAGGTGGCCTGCGTCTCGGTCCACGGCGGCAACCGGCTGGGCGCCAACTCGCTCCTCGACACGCTGATCTTCGGCCGCCGCGCCGGCAAGGACGGCGCGAAACGCGCGAAGCAGATCAACACGGGCGCGCCCTCCCGGGCAGCGCTCTCTGACGCCGAGGGCGAGGTCGTCGAGCTCGTCGGCCGCGAGCGCGACGGGCGTCGGGTCTCCGAGCTCCGCAGGGAGCTAGGAGAGGCCATGGACCGCCACGTGGCGGTGTTCCGCGACCGCGAGGGGATCGAGCAGGCGCTGGAGATCGTGAAGCGGCTCCAGGAGGAGTTCCCGAAGGCCCACATCGACGACCGGGGGGCGGTCTTCAACCAGGACGTCCTCGGCGCGATCGAGCTCGGCTTCATGCTCGACTGCGCGGAGTGCACCTGCGTGGCCGCCCTGCACCGAACCGAGAGCCGCGGCGCGCAGTTCCGGACCGACTTCGGGGAGCGAAACGACGACGAATGGCTGAAGCACATCGACCTGACTCGCGACACGGAGGGGCCGGAGATCACCTACTCGCCGGTGACGATCACCCAGTGGCAGCCGGCGGAGAGGACGTATTGAGCGCGCCGCTGGTCGCCCGTCGATCGCCGCCCGTCGGTAGGGTCGAGGGGAAGCCGAATGCCTGAGTACACGCTCAAGGTCCGCAGATATCAGCCCGAGTCCGGGCAGCCCGCGTATTGGCAGGAGTTCAAGGTCGACCTCGACCCGGACCTCTCGGTGCTCGACGGCCTCCTCCAGGTCCGCGACCGCCAGGACGGATCGCTCGTCGTCCGCTGCTCGTGCCGGGCGGCGATCTGCGGCTCGTGCGGGACGAAGATCAACGGGCAGTCGACGCTCGCCTGCAAGACCCAGATCGGCGAGGCCCACGAGCGGGCGAACCGCCGAAGCGCCGCCGGGATCGCCGGGTCCGACGGCGGCGAGTCCGCGATCGTGGTCGAGCCGATGGCCAACATGCCCGTCGTCAAGGACCTCGTCACCGACATGGAGTCCACCCACTGGGCGAAGATCCGGCGCGTCACCCCCTGGCTCATCCCCGAAGGCGACCCGCCCGAGCGCGAGTACGTCGTCCCGCCCGAGTCGATGATCGACGTCACCCAGTCGGTGAGCTGCATCCAGTGCGGCGCCTGCGTGTCCTCGTGCCTGTCGATGGAGGCCGACCCCGAGTTCATCGGCCCCGCCGCGCTGGCCAAGGCGTACCGGTTCGTCGGCGACCCGCGCGACGCGCAGACGCGCCAGAGGCTCTACGACCTGGCCCAGGACCCGCATGGGATCTATGACTGCACCCACTGCTTCTCGTGCATCGACGCCTGCCCCAAGGACGTCGCGCCGATGGACCAGATCATGCGCCTGCGCCGGATCGCCACCCGGGACCACGGGATCACGGACATCAACAACGGCCACCGACACGAGGCGGCGTTCACGAAGATCATCCAGAAGAAGGGGACGCTCGACGAGTCGCTCCTGCTCCAGGAGTCCTACGCCCAGGGGATCGCGGGCAAGCTGAAGCCGTCGATGGGGGCGATCGCCGGACTCGTGGGCTCGATCCCCACGGCCGTCCGTGGGGTCCGGACCGGGAAGATGCGCTCCCTGACGAAGCTGATCCCCGGCGTGCACAAGAAGCTCCCCGGCGACGCCCAGGAACACGTGCAGCGCGTCTACGAGCACGCCGAGGAGCACCGCGAGGAGCTCAACCTCTACATCGCCGGCGAGGAGGAGATCGCGCCGGAGCCCGACGAGGAGGAGGCCGCAACGCCGGAAGCTGAGGTGGAGCCCGAGCCCGACGAGGTCGGAGAGCGGTGAGCGCCCTGAAGCTCGCCTATTGGCCGGGATGCGTCTCGCGCGGCTTCACGCCCGAGCTCCACGGGTCGATGGCGGTCGTCGCCGACCGGCTCGGGATCGAGCTGGTGGAGCTCGATCGCGCCAACTGCTGCGGCGCGGGAGTGATCGCCGAGCACAACCAGGAGCTCGCTGACACGCTGAACGCCCGCACCTTCGCGCTCGCCCAGGGGACCGGCCTGGCGATGATGAACATCTGCTCGACCTGCCAGGGCGCGCAGTCGGAGTGCCAGCAGCGGCTGGACGCCGACTCGGCCTACCGCGCCCACATCAACGAGGCGCTCTCGGACGAGGGAATCGAGTACGTCAAGGACAAGGACGGGTTCACCAACAAGAACTTCCTCTGGGTGCTGGCGGAGGACTACGGGCTCGATGAGCTGAAGGCGAAGGTGGCCCGGCCGCTCGCCGGCCTGCGCGTGGGGCCGTTCTACGGCTGCTACGTGATCAGGCCCCGAAGCAGGATCGGCTACGACGAGCATCCCGAGCGCGACCTCTATCTGGAGCAGGTGATCGAGGTGCTCGGCGGCGAGGTGGTCGAATACGACGGGGCCCGGAAATGCTGCGGCTTCCCGGTGATCACGATGAACCGCGAGACCTCCCTCAGGCAGGCCGGCACGCACCTCGCCGATGCCCTCGACGCGGGCGCCGACTGCCTGGTCACGCCGTGCCCGCTGTGCCACCTGAACCTCGACATGCAGCAGCCCGAGGCCGCGAAGCTCGCCGGCCGCGAGCTGGGGCTCGCCGTGCTCCACCTTCCCCAGCTCGTGGGGCTGGCGCTGGGATTCGAGCCGGACGAACTCGGGATGGGCAAGCACATCGCCTCGACCGAGTGGGTCGAGGAGCGCCTCACGGGCGCGGTGCCGGCCTGATGGAGTCGGGCGCCGAGCGGTCGGAGCCTCCAGCCCCTCCGCCCGAGGTCGAGCAGGCGGTGCTGATGGGCCACATCGAGGAGGCGGTGAGCCTCTACGTCACCCACACCGGCGTGGACGAGGAGACGGCGCGGGCCGCCGTCGAGCGCCTCGCGGAGGAGCAGTCGTAGGACCGTCAATCGCCGGCGGCTGG
>DATGAF010000096.1:0-2178 GCA_035313645.1 Solirubrobacterales bacterium | reverse complement strand
CGAGCATCCCGATCGCGAGTAGGCCGAGCGTCCTGGCTGAGCCCCAGCCCCAGGTGCTCGTTTCCGTGATCGCCAGCAGCACCGCCGAGAGGCCGACTGTCATCAGCCCCGCCGCCCGGTAGTTGATCTCCGCCGGCGTCTTAACCGGCGACTCCGGGATGTAGCGCCTCGTCAGCGCGACCGTGACGACGATCAGCGCGAGCGGGAACCAGAACAGCCAGTGGTAGGAGAGGTTCTGGGTGATGACGCCGGCGAGGACCACGCCGGCGCCACCGCCGACCCCGAGCAGCGATGAGACGAGGCCGATCGAGCCCGGCACGCGCTCGCTCGGGAACTCATCGCGGATGATCGAGAAGGCGAGCGGGAAGATGCCGCCACCCGCGCCCTGGACCACTCGGCCCGCGACCATCAGCCACAGGGACGATGCAATCGCCGAGATCAACGTGCCAAGCGCGAGGCCCAGCAGGACGAGAATCAGCAAGCGCTCCTTGCCGTACATGTCGCCGAGCCGCCCGATGATCGGCGTTGCCACTGACGCGCTCAACAGGTAAGCGGTGAGGATCCATCCCACGGCGCTCTCGGAGGTATGCAACGAGGCCTGAATCTCGGGCAGCGCCGGAACGACCAGCGACTGCAGCAGGGCATACGAGATGCCGCCGAGCGAGAGGACGGCGAGGATCATTCGCGGACTGGGGCTGTTCGCGGTCCGGAAGATTCGCTGACTCTAGGCAGTCGACCCCGGCACGTGGCCTGGCTTTGCCCGGCGCGCGTTCAGGCTGCGACAATGGCCGTTGCCCCCCGTCCGGTCGGAGTGGCCGATCAGGCGAACAACAGGTCAGGAGTCCAACATGGCAGACGTAACGTCAGATCAGGCCGTCGACGCCGCTCGCAGCCTCGGTAAGGATCGTTTCACTCGCGCCGAGATCGCCGAACAGCTCGGGGTCAAGGTTTCCGACCTCAAGCAAGCGATCAAGGACGCCCGCCAATCCGGGCGCCTCGATTGGGTCGGCGAGAACGACGAAGGCAAGGGCGTGTTCCGCCTGACCGGCTAGTGCCCGAGGCCCGCGGCCGTCGCGCGGGCCCGCGGCGCCAGGTCCTCGCCGAGGCGCCTGATCGAGCCGACGGGGTCGTCCTCGTCGGGACCCAGGAGGATGGTGTCGAAGCGATGGTCGGCCGCGAGGCGCACGAGGCCGTCCGCGTCGTATGCGGTGACCGGGCCGGCGTTGACGACCCGGCGGACGTCGGCCGGGTCACGGCCGGCGCGGCGCGCAGCCTCGTCGATCACCCGGTGGCGATCGGCGATTCCATCGGGGTCGAGCCAGCTCATGCTCGGAAGCCAGCCGTCGGCGAGCCTGCCCGTGATCCGCATCATCCGGGGCCCGGCGGCGCCGAGCCAGATCCCGATCGGATGGGCCGGGCGCGGCCCGGAGTGGACTCCGGCGAGCCGATAGTGCTCGCCGCCGACGCGAAGGCCGCGCTCACCGCTCCACATCGCCCGGATCACGGCGATCGCCTCCTCGAGCGCGTCGACCGCCTCTTTCGCCGAGCGCCGCGGCCCGCCCATCGCCTCGATCGCCTCCCAGAAGGCGCCGGCGCCGAGCCCGAGCTCGACCCGACCGGCGCTTAGCAGGTCGAGGGAGGCGGCCGACTTCGCCAGCACCGCGGGCTGGCGGAGCGGCAGGTTGGCGACGTCCGGCACGAGCGCGATCCGCTCGGTCCGCGCCGCGAGGTAGGAGAGCAGCGTCCAGGTGTCGAAGAAGCGCCGCTGGTAGGGGTGGTCCTGGATCCCGACGACGTCGAGGCCGGAGGCGTCGGCGGCGACCACCTGATCGACCGTGAGCTCGCGGTTCTCGGCGTCGGGGACGACGAAGACGCCGACCTTCAGCTCGTGCTCCACTGGCATCACCTCTACCCCGTGGATAGGGTCGAGCTTCCCAAATCTGCATCACGGGCGACGACGCGACGTCGAACCCGGCGACCTTCCTGCGGGTGGGGGTCCAGGTGTAGCGGGGGGCGCTCTCCGTCGCCGCCCGAGAGGTGCGACTATCTAGGCAGCCACGATCCAACGGAGGTGCTCGAAAGATGTGTCACGAGCAGTGGATGCGCCGTGAGTGGCGGCGCCAGGAGCGCTTCGACAAGGAGATCCGGCATCTGATCGACGAAGAGCGTCCCCGCCCC
>DATGAF010000095.1:0-13223 GCA_035313645.1 Solirubrobacterales bacterium | reverse complement strand
TTGGGAGCTGGTTCACAACGTTCGAGCCGGGGTATCACTTCGAGATCGAGGAGGCGCGGGACCTGGGCGACAAGGTCCTTCTCGTCGCAAGCCACCGCGGGCGGGGTCGGGCCAGCGGAGCGGAGGTCCGTGGGCGGACCGGATACCTCTACACGCTTCGCGGCGGGAAGATCGTCCGCGGCGAGCTCTACCCCAGCCGCGCCGCGGCCCTCGAGGCCGCGGGGCTGCGCGAATAGTCCGGGACATCAGCGCGGGCGGGAGCAGCGGCCGGCGGGCGAGCGCCCGCCGCCCCGCCGGCTCATGCCGCCGCCGGCTTCCCTCGAAAAAGCCTCGTCCGGCGCGTCTCGTGCCTACGTTCGGGTAGGGGGATACGAGGAGCGGAGCGAGAGCGCGGAGGCGAGTGCATGGCTGAGGTCCAGGAGAGAGACGAACGGCGATCGAGTCGGGATGGGGCTCGCGAGCGCGAGGGGCGCACTCAGGCGCAGCACCACGCCGACGAGGCGAGGCGGAAGGTCGACGAGCGCCGCGAGGAGCAGTCGGGGGTGTCGGGGTGGGTCGCCGATCGGGCGGGCGAGTGGTCGCTCGAGGGCCCGGACTGGGGCTTCATGGAGCGGCAGAAGTACCTCTGGAACCCGCTGGTCGACTACTGGTTTCGGATGGAGGTCGAGGGCTGGGAGAAGATCCCCGAGCCGCCGGCCCTCCTGGTGGGCATCCACTCGGGCGCTCCCTTCGTCTGGGATGCGTGGACCGTCGGGGTGCACTGGTGGCGGCATTTCGGCGAGGAGCGGCCACTTCACGGGACCGCGCACGACGCCCTGATGGCGCTGCCCTTGGTGAGCGGCTACTTCCGGAGGATGGGAGTGCTGCCCGCGGCGCCGGACAGCATGGCCTCGGCCCTCGCGGCGGGCCACGACGTGGCGCTTTGGCCGGGCGGCGAGCGCGATTCGCTGCGACCGTGGCTGAAGCGGGACGAGGCCGTCCTCGCCGGGCGGACCGGCTTCCTCAAGCTGGCGATCAGGAGCGGAGTTCCGATCGTCCCGATCTCGACGGTGGGCGGGCCCGACGCGATGCCCGTGCTCGCCACCGGGCGCCGGCTCGCCCGGCTTCTGCGGCTCGACCGGGTGGCCCGGCTGAAGGCGTTCCCGATCGCCATCCAGGCGCCATGGGGCCTCTCGCCCGCGTTGCTGCCCGAGGTCCCCCTCCCGGCCAAGATCCGCACCGCGTTCCAGGAGCCGGTGGAGCTCGATCGCGACCCCGAACGCGCCGAGGACGACGATTACATCGAAGGCAAGTACGACGAGGTTCGGGCTCGCATCCAGCACGGGATGGACGCCCTGGCCCGGAGGCGCGCGCTGCCGCTCTTCGGCTGAGCGCGCGGCCCGCGACTCAGAGAAGCTCCTCGACGTCGCCGAGCGTCAGGGCCCACGAGTCGAACTTCACAGGATCCGGCTCGATCACGGCGCCGAATTGGGTCACGAACAGCGTCATCCGCTGTGGCTGCGACTCGAACCCGGCGCTCTCCGCGGCCGCCTGCGCGTCGGATCCACCTGTAAAGCAGCAGGTGATCCACTCGGCGGAGGTCCAGCGAGCCACGTCCGCCAGGAGCGCGCGAGCGCCCTGCCGGTCCCCACTAGACACGAGGAGCTCGGCGACCCGCGCTTCCTGGTACCCATACCCGGCGTCTCGGACCCGGAAGATCGCCAGTCCTGCCAGCCCGCCATTGCGCTCGAGGGGGACGGCGTGGTAGCCGAGGAAGCTCGGATAGCGCCAGCGCAGGTAATCGACTGTACGGGCCGTAGCGATCCGTGGGCGGGAAGGTCGCGACTCATCCAGTAAGGCGTTGACCTCCTCCGCATCCTCGAGCACCTCGCCCGTGCTCGGCGCGCTGACCGCACGATGGGCCCCGCCCATCCCCAACCGTCGCCGGAGCATGCGGGCCCGGCGCTGACGGACGGAGAAGCCGAACGTGCCGGCGACGACCGTTTTATACGTCGCGGCCACGCCGCTCGCGCGATCGGTCGCGCGCTTGCTGAGCGCGTTCGGAGTCGCGAAGGTGAGCTGGTAGAGCCCGCTCTGAGCCTCACGCTCTCGATCCAGGAGCTCCTCGACGACGAGGCTCGAGATGAGGTTGAACACGCCCCGGGAGCCGAACTCGGGATCGGTGGCGGCGTCGACGACTTGGACCGCCATCAGACTGCGATCTCGCGTGGTCAGCCGCCAGGGCATGTAGCCACGGAAGCCGACGATTCGCCCCCCGGCCTCGGCGACGTACAGTCCCGACGGTCCCCAGGGCCCCTCGAAGTGCTTCCAGCGCAGGAACTCGTGCTCCATGCCCTCGAGCCCGGCCTCTAGCGGCCACGATCCGAAGGCCCGACGGAGCAGCTCGAGAACCGCATCCTCGTCGCCGTCCACGTAGCGGCGAGCCGCTATCGGTTCGGAGGACGGGGCGTCCATTCCGCGATCATAGGCGCGGCCTGTCCCTTGCGGAGGCGTTCGCAGTCGTGCAAAACTGACGCCTCGGGACTGGCGATTCGTCTGCGATGGCCCACATCGGCTCCCACAAAAGGACCGACGTAGCCCTCTGAAACGGCTCCTCGACACCCAGGGCGCCTCGCGCACGCCGTCCGGCTCCGCGGAGCGGCCCGTGGCCCGCGGCAAGTTCCTGACGATCGCCGGCGAGAAGATCTACGTCCGCGGGGTCACCTACGGGACTTTCCGCGAAAACACCCAAGGCGAGCCGTTTCCGCCTCCCGATGTGGTGGGACGGGACTTCGGGCTGATGGCGGAGAGCGGCCTGAACGCGATCCGGACCTACAGCGTGCCCCCGCCGTGGCTGCTCGACACGGCGGCCGCTTACGGACTGCAGGTGTTGGCCGGGATCCCATGGGAGCAGCACGTGGCCTTCCTCGACGATCCAGGGCGTCCCAAATCGATCCTCGGGCGGGTGCGCGAGGGCGTCCGATCGTGCGCCGGACACCCGGCCATCCTCGGCTATGCGGTGGGCAACGAGATCCCCGCGCCCATCGTTCGCTGGCACGGGCGCCGGCGCATCGAGCGCTTCCTCGAGCGCCTCGCCGAGGCCGCCAGGCGCGAGGACGAAGCCGGCCTCGTCACCTACGTCAACTACCCGACGACCGAGTACCTGCGGCTGCCGTTCCTCGACTTCACCTGCTTTAACGTCTTCCTCGAGCAACGCGATCCGTTCGAGGCCTACCTGGCGAGGCTCCAGAGCCTGACCGGCGACCGTCCGCTCGTGATCGGAGAGCTCGGCCTCGACAGCCGCTCGCACGGCGAGGCCGCGCAGGCGCACGCGCTCGACTGGCAGGTATCGACCTCGTTCGCGAGCGGGTGCGCCGGCGCCTTCGTCTTCGCCTGGACCGACGAGTGGCGCCGCGGGGGTTTCGACATCGAGGAGTGGGACTTCGGGCTGACCGACCGAGCCCGAAGGCCGAAGCCGGCGCTGAGGGCCGCGGCGGGCGCCTTCGCGCAGGCGCCGCTTCGGACCAGCGCGGAGTGGCCCCACGTCAGCGTCGTCGTCTGCAGCCGCAATGGGGCGGGCACGCTGCGCGAATGCCTCGACGGGCTCCTGGCTCTCGACTATCCGTCGTTCGACGTCGTGGTCGTGGATGACGGATCAACCGACGCGACTGCAGAGCTCGCCGCCGCCTACCCGTTCGCGGTCATCGGCGCCGGAGGCCGGGGGCTCGCGACCGCCCGAAACGCCGGACTCCGCAGCACGAACGGAGAGGTCGTCGCCTTCATCGACGACGACGCGCGCCCCGATCCGCACTGGCTCCAGTACATCGCGCACGCGTTCGCCCACTCCCCTCACGCCGCCGTCGGGGGACCGAACATTCCGCCCGGGGGCGAGGACGCCGTCGCGGAGTGCGTCGCGCGGGCGCCCGGTGGGCCCCTGCACGTGCTGCTCACGGACAGCGAGGCCGAGCACATTCCGGGGTGCAACATGGCGTTTCGGCGCTCCGCCCTGGAAGCGATCGGCGGCTTCGACCCGACCTTCAGAATCGCGGGCGACGACGTCGACGTCTGCTGGCGACTTCGCGAGCACGGTTTCACGCTCGGCTTTCACCCGGCCGCGGTGGTCTGGCATCGCCGCCGCCGGACGCTGCGCGCCTACTGGCGCCAGCAGGTCCACTACGGTCGCGCGGAGGCGCTCTTGGAGCGAAAGTGGCCCGAGAAGTACAACGCCGCCGGTCACGTGAGCTGGCTGGGGCGAACCTACGGGAGCGCGCTTGCCCGCAGCCTGCTCCCGCGTCGCTGGCGCGTGTATTACGGGACCTGGGGAAGCGCCCCGTTCCAGCCGGCGCACGAGAGCGAGCCTGGGATGCTGGCGTCGCTGATGATCATGCCCGAGCTCTACCTGCTGGTCGCGGCGCTGGCGGCGCTCTCGCTGGGCGCCTTCCTGTGGCCCGCGCTCCTCGTCTCCGTGCCGCTGTTCGCCCTCGCCACCGCGGTCCTCGTCGGCCAGGCGGCGATCGGCGCCGCGCAGGCCCGCTTCGATCGGGCCGGACGCTCGCGGCTGCGCTTGGCTGGCCTGCGGGCGCTGACCGCCTTCCTCCACCTGCTCCAACCCCTCGCGCGGCTCGTCGGCAGGGTCCGCGAGGGGCTGACACCGTGGCGGCAGCGCGGGGGCAACGGACTCGCGCTGCCGCTACCGGGCGTCTCCACGATCTGGTCTGAGCGCTGGCAGCCGCACGCGGCGCACCTCGCCGCCCTCGAGGAGCGCCTCAAGGACGGCGGCGCGGTGGTCCTGCGGAGCGGCGCCGCGGACCGCTGGGACGTGGAGGTGCGCGGCGGCGCTCTCGCCCGCGTCCGGGTGAGCGTGGCCGTCGAGGAGCACGGCGCGGGGCGACAGCTCGTGCGCGTGCGGCGACGTCCCCGCCCCTCGGGCCCCGCCGTGTCGCTGCTCGCGTTCGCGACCGTGCTATCGGTTGCCGCTGGCCTCGACGGCGCATGGGGCGCGGCGACGGCCCTCGCCCTGGTGGCCGGCGCGGTGATCATTCGGATGTTTCAGGAGTGGGCGGGAGCCACGGGTGAGGTGCGGGCCGCCCTCGGCTCGACCGCCGAGGCTCTGGTGATTCGCCCCGTCGAGGAGCTGCCCGCCGAGCGTTCGTGATGGCGAAGGCAACCGACAACGGCTCGCCGGACCGCGCCGCGACCACCCGACGCGCCGTCTACCGGAGGATCGGCCGCGAGGCGCGGCCATTCTGGCGTCACATCGGCTGCCTTCTGGTCCTGAGCTTGATCGGGACCGTGTCGGCGCTCCTCATGCCGGTGCCGCTCAAGGTCGTGGTCGACAGCGTCCTCGGCGCGCACCCGCCGCCCGGCTTTCTCCCGGCCTTCGCCGCGGGCTCCGACACCGCCGTGTTGATCTCGATGTGCGCGCTGTTCCTCGGGTTGGCGGTGCTGAGCCAAGCGCAGGAGCTCGCGTCGATCGTGCTCAGCACCTACACGGGCCAAAAGCTGGTGCTCTCCTTCCGCGGCCGGGCGTTTCAGCAGGCCCAGCGCCTCTCGCTCGGTTATCACGACGCCCGCGGCACGGCGGATTCGACCTACCGGATCCAGTGGGATGCGCCGGCGATCCGTTACGTCGCGGTGGACGGGCTGATCCCGCTGCTGGCTTCGGCCGCGACTGTCATCGGGATGATCGTCGTCACGGCGATCATCGACTGGGTTCTGGCCGCGATCGCGCTCGTCGTCGTTCCGCTGCTTGCGATCATCCTCCGGGTCTACGGGCGGCGACTGCTGCGCGAGTGGCACGAAGCGAAGCAGCTTGAGAGCTCGGCGCTCTCGGTGATCCAGGAGACGCTCGGCGCGCTTCGCGTGGTGAAGGCGTTCGGACGCGAGGAGGGCGAGCGGCGGCGCTTCCTCGAGCGCTCCGATCTCAACGTACGGGCCCAGATGCGGCTGGCGGTGACGACCGGACTGCTCGGATTGTTCGTCGGAGCCACGATCGGACTCGGGACGGCACTCGTCCTCTACGCCGGCGTTCGCCGCGTCCAGTCCGGGGCGTTGACCCTCGGCGAGCTGCTCCTGGTGATGACCTATCTGAGCCAGCTCTATGAGCCGATTCGGACGCTGTCGTCGAAGTTCGGCGACCTGCAATCGTCGGTCGCAAGCGCCCAGCGCGTGTTCGCCGTCCTCGACCAGGCCCCCGACGTGGTCGAGCGTCCCGAGGCGCGGCGGCTGCGGCGCGCCGGTGGGGAGATCGAGTTCCGCGACGTGTCGTTCGGCTACGAGGAGGCGAACCCGGTTCTGCACGACGTGAGCTTCGCCGTGGCTCGCGGCGCCTCGGTCGGCATCAGCGGGCCGACGGGCGCGGGCAAGAGCACGCTCGCGAGCCTGCTGACGCGGTTCTATGACCCGACCCGGGGGTTGATCTCGCTCGACGGAACCGACCTTCGGGACTACCGGCTGGCGGACCTCAGGGACCAGTTCGCGATCGTCCTCCAGGACACGGTGCTGTTCTCGACCACGATCGCCGAGAACATCGCCTACGCCCGCCCCGGCGCCGAGGAGTCCGAGATCGCCGCCGCCGCCCAAGCCGCCAACGCCCACCAGTTCATCACCGCTCTCCCCGAGGGATACGCGACCCTGGTCGGAGAGCGGGGGATGCGTCTCTCCGGCGGTGAGCGCCAGCGGATCGCGCTCGCTCGCGCCTTCCTCAAGGACGCGCCGATCCTGATCCTCGACGAGCCGACCAGCGCGGTCGACCTGGCCACCGAGGCGGGGATCATGGACGCGATGGAGAGGCTCGCCACCGGTCGGACGACGCTCCTCATCGCGCACCGGCTCTCCACCCTTGAGTTCTGCGACAAGCGCTTCGAGATCCACGCAGGGCGCCTGAAGGTCGCCGGGCGGCCGCTGGCCGCCGTGGCGGGACGATCGGCGTCGTAGACGAGGGCGTGCCTTTCGATGACGCCGCGCAGGCTCGTCGTCCTCGGCACTGCCGCCTCGCACCCGTACGCGGGGATGGCGTGGATGCAGATGCAGATCGCCGCCGGGTTGCTGCGGTTGGGCCATGACGTCCACTACCTGGAGGCAACCTCGACCTGGCCGTACGACCCGGTCAGGCGGAAGAAGGTCGACGACTCGAGCTACGTCGAGAGCTACCTCGCCAGGATCGCGCCTCCGTTCGGGCTCGGCGATCGCTGGGCCCACCGGCGCGGCTATTCCGACGGCGAATGGATCGGGCCCAGCGAGGCGCGGGCGGATGCCCTACTCGCCGGCGCCGACGCGGTGCTCAACGTCGCCGGATCCACCCGGATCCGCAGTTTCGAGGGCTTGCCCGTCGGGCGGCTCGTCTACCTGGGCACCGATCCTCCGTCGCTCGAGCTCGCGCTCGCGAACGACGATCCAGACGCGCTCGCCGCCGTCGAGGAGCACGACGACTTCGTCACCTACGGCGAGAACATCGGGACGACCGAGTCGCCCGTGCCGGGCTTGCCGAAGCTCCGAGCGCGAACCCGGCAGCCGGTGCTCCTCGACATGTGGGACGGAGTGGCACCGACCCGTCGTGAGTTCACGACCGTGTCGAACTGGAGGCAGACCGCCTACGACGCGGAGTTCTGCGGCCAGACCTACCTCTGGAGCAAGCACCACGAGTGGATGCGGTTCGCCGACCTGCCGCGGCGGACCGGGGCGCCCCTGGAGCTCGCCACGAGCCTCGCCAACGGCGGACCGGTGGGGCGGGCGACGAGGGGGCACGTCCCGGCCTCGGGAATGACCCCCCACGAGGTCCGCCTGCTCGAGGCGAACGGCTGGCGGATCGCGAACGCGCACAGGTTCACCACCGACCCGTGGGCGTACCGCGACTACGTGAGGTCATCCCGCGCCGAGTTCAGTGTGGCGCGGGATCAGAACGTGCGGCTGCGAAGCGGTTGGTTCAGCGAGCGGAGCGCCTGCTACCTGGCCTCGGGCCGCCCGGTCGTGGCGCAGGACACCGGCTTCGGCGCAACACTCCCCACCGGGGAGGGGCTGTTCGCGTTCGAGACCCCAGACCAGGTCGCGGCCGCGTTCGAGGCGATCGACGCCGATTACGAGCGCCACAGCAGCGCCGCGCGGGAGATCGCCCAGGAGTACTTCCGGGCCGAGGCCGTGCTCGCTCGCATGCTGGCCGACCTGGGCCTTTGATGGTGCCCCGACGCTCCCTGATCGTCAACGCTGACGACTTCGGTCAGAGCGAGGGGATCAACCGCGGCATCATCGAGGCGTATGAGCGCGGGATCGTCACCAGCGCCAGCCTCATGGTCAGGTGGTCCGCGGCCGAGGCGGCGGCGACATACGGGCGCTCGCACCCCGACCTCGGCCTGGGACTGCACTTCGACCTCGGCGAGTGGTATCCCCGAGCCGGAGCCTGGCACCCTCGTTACAAGGTCCTTGACCGCGAACGGCCCGAGGAGGTGGCGGCCGAGCTTCGGCGGCAGATCGGTCGCTTCCGCGAGCTGCTCAGCGAGGAGCCCACGCACATCGACTCACACCAGCATGCGCATGTCGCCGCCCACGCCCGGGACGCGACTCTGGAGATCGCGGCGGAGCTCGGCGTGCCGGTTCGGCACCTGACCCGAGGCGTCAGCTACTGCGGCGATTTCTACGGGCAGGACGCTGCCGGCAATCCGCGTCCCCAAGCAATCCGAGCCACCTCCCTGGTAGCCGTGCTCAAGAACCTGTCGCCCGGGGTCACCGAGCTCGCGTGCCATCCCGGATACGTGGACAAGAGCCTGACCGACTACGCCACTCCGCGCGCCGAGGAGATTCAGGCCCTGTGCGACCCGCGGGTGCGAGCGGTCATCGAGCGGCAGCGAATCGAGCTTTGCTCCTTCAGGTCGGCGCCCGTGGCGGCCGCCCGGTGAGGGGTTTGTGATTCGATAGGGACATGGAGTCGGCCCAGATACGGTCCCGCGAGTCAGGGGTCGTGACCTTCGCCGGGGTCCTGTTCTTCATCGTCGGCAGCTTCAACATCATCGATGGGCTCGTCGCGCTGCTGAACGCGGGCTACTTCACCGACAATCTCCTGTTCTCGAACCTCACCACGTGGGGGTGGACCGTGTTGGGGATGGGCGCCGCCCAGCTCCTCGCCGGGATCGCGATCCTGGGGCGAAGCAGGGTGGGCCAGGTCCTCGGCATCGCCCTCGCGAGCCTGAACGCGATCGTCCAGCTCGCCTACCTCCGCCACTTCCCGGCCTGGTCGATCATCATCATGGCCGTCGACGTGATCGTCATCTACGCGCTGACGATCCACGACTCCGAGTTCGCCTAGGGGCCGCGGCGCACCAGGTAGGTGGCGTGCTGGGTGGCCACCTTCGGCACGAACCCGTGGGCTTCGAGGTCCTCGATCGCGCCCGGCAGGTGGGCGATCACGGCGCGCACGTCGAGCCTCCTTGCCGCCTTCAGCGGGTTGGGATACCAGCCCCGGAGCAACCCGTAGTTTCGTCTCAGCACACCGGGCCTGAAGTGCTCGATCCAGCCGTCGATGACCACGTTGGTCCGGTGCGAGCGCCAGAGCAGGTACGAGCCGGTGCCCGCGTAGGTGGCGATCCGTCCGTGACGGGGCGGATGGCGAAGGGCGTAGTCGACGGCCCGCGATCCGAGCGGGGGGTCGTCGCGGGCCGGGCCGAGGACGAGGCCCCAGACGAGCGCCGCGGCGGCTGCGGTCGCCGCGGCGACGGCGATCGCGCCACGCGGAACGCGTGGAGCTCGGTCGGGGGCCGACCAGGCAATGGGGAAGGCGAGCACGGGCCCGACGAAGACGACGTTTCGCAGCGAGACGGCGGCGAACGCCACGAAGCCCGCCACGACGAGGGGCGGCATCAGCCGTCTGGGCGCCGGGCCCCGCCACCAAAGAAGCGCGGCGAAGGCGGCCGCGATCGCCAGGTAGATCATCGCCGGGATCGACTGCGAGGCCGGCTCCCACTCCTTCGTCGCCAGATAGAGCGCCGGGTTGCGGAAGCTCGCGATGTAAGACCAGATCGCGGTCCCCAGCGGGGTGGCGAAGGTGACGACCGCGGCGGCGATCACCCCGCTGAGACCCAGCATCGCCACGCGGTGGGCGGCGATCTCGCCGGCCACCCCCCGCCAGCGGTCGACCGCCAGGCCGACGGTGACCAACGCGATCAGCAGGAGCCCGGCGACGAACCCGCCGTGGATGTTCGCCCAGACCGCGAACAGGACCAGGATGCCGGCGATCGCCCAGCGGAGCCGGACATTCCCCTCGCTGGGCGCCCGCCATGCGGCCATGATCAAGAGGACGAGGAGCGAGAACGCGAGCATGGTGAATCCGGCGGCTCGAGGATGGACGACGGCCAGCAGGGCGGGGAAGTAGAGGACGGCGGCGGCGCCGAGGAGCGCCGGGCCCTTGCGCCGGAGCGCCCACATGAGGAGCGCCAGCGGCGCGGCGATCAGCGCCGCGTACAGCACGCTCAGCCCGGTGAAGCCGACCGCGTCGGCGATCCGGTAGAAGGCGAGCTCCGAGAGCCACTGCTGGTTCAGCCAGGGGCGACCGTGCTCGATCGTCGCGAACGGGTCGTGGGTCGCCAACCCGTGCTCGGTGATGAACCGGCCCGTGAGGACCTGGAGGTAGAGGTCGCCGTTCCGCGTGCGGTTGAGGCACAGGGCGAGGGCGCCGACGAGCAAGGTGAGCGCGAGGATCAGCGCGATCGTGCGCCGTGGGGCCGAGCTGGTGGTCATGTCTCGATGGCCTCTCCCGGCGAGGAAGCTACCGGTCGGAGGCGCCGACCTCGCCGGTGATCGCGCTGTCGACGAGCTCGCGAACACGAGGCAGGACCTCCGGCGGAAGCCAGTGACCCGCGTCGCTCTCGAGGTAGGTCACGGCGAGGCCGCCGCCCTCGAGAAGCTCGCGAGCGCGCCGGGCGAATTCGACTCCGATCACCGGATCGGAGCGGCCGTGATGGATCAGAACGGGCAGCCCCCGCCGAGACTCGAGCTCGGGCCGCCATCCCTCGACCGTCGGGACGAACCCGCTCAGCGCGACGATCGCCGCGGGGCTCGGGCGCCCCACGCCCAGCCCCACCGCGTACGACATCACCGCCCCCATCGAGAAGCCGCCGATCACCGCTCGCTCCCAGCCGATTCCCCGGGCGGCGAGGAGCCCGTCCAGGAACTCGCTCAGCATCCGGTAACTGCGGTCGAAGCTGTCGGGATCCGGAAACCCGACGCGGGGCACGAGGTACCAGTGCCTGCCGCCCGGCGGGATCCCGGTCAGGGGAGCGCCGGGGGTGACTCCAAGCAGCCGGCGCTCCGGGTCGAGCTCGTCGAGCAGGCCGTATAGGTCGTGCTCGTCGGTGCCCCGGCCGTGGTTCAGGATCAGCGCCCCGTGCGGAGGATCGCCGGCCGGCTCGCGAATCAGATGCGCGAGGCTCATTGACCGCTCACACTAGGCTCTCTCAGGTGGCCGCGGGGCCCGAGCTCGACGACTGGCTGCCAAATCCGCAGGTCCGCGGCCGGCACCGCCGAGCCGCAGAGGCCGACCCGGACCGGCTCTGGCGCGCGGCGGGGAGCGTGCTGCTTCGCGATGCGCCACGCTTGGGGCGGGTCGTCCGGTGGCGGATCCCCGGGACGTCTCCGGACCTCTCCTTCCGGGAGGTCCTTCGCTCGTATCCGTTCGCCGTCCTCGCGGAGGGCGAGCGATGGTCGGTGTCCGGACTGTGTGGGCGGCTGTGGACGCTGCGCCGCGACTACCCGCAGCTTCACGGGGCGGACGAGTTTCGAGCCTGGGAGGAGCCCGGGACCGCCCGGGTCCTGATCGCCCACTGGATCGAGCCCGCCGGGGATGCCGGGGCGGCGCTGGTCAGCGAGTCCCGAGTCGAGCCCACCGATCGCGGCGCGGCGTTTCGGTTGCGCGCTTTGTGGGCGGTCGTCGGACACTTCGACCGGCTGATCGGGGGCGAGGTGCTTCGCGCCGCCACCGCCTTGGCACAGCGGCCCTAGTCGGCGATCTGGACTCAGCCGCGCCGATCGCAGGTGTGGGCGGTGAGACGCACGAGGAGGGCATGGAAGCGCCGCCGCTCGCGGGGGCTCAGGGGCGCGAGCAGCTCGAGCTCAGCCCGCTCAGTCTCCTCCCGCGCCCGGGCGAGGGCGCTCCGGCCCGCGCCGGTCAGCTCGACCCGGTGCCGGCGCCGATCCGCGGGATCCGCCCTCCGGGCGAGGAGGTCTCGCCGCTCCATCTGGTCGAGAACGGCGACGAGGTTGCTGGGATGGATGCGAAGCGCGCGCGCCAGGCCCCGCTGGTCCGTCGCCCCCTGTGCGTCGAGGTGATGCAGAACCGCGAACTCCGGCCACCGGAGCCCGCTCGCGCTCAGGCCCCGGCCCATCCGCCCGGCGGAGGCGCGCGCGAGGCGAAAGATCAACAGGCCGCAGCCGGCGTCGAGGGTGGCCTCGCCGGCTGCGGCGTCCGCCGAGGCGGGCCTGGTGGAGGAACGACTCACGTGAATAGTTATATATCATAATCGTTCGTTGGTATAGTCAATTAGCCCGTGTCCCCGATTTCGCGGAGGCCGCATTTCGAATGGAAGCCCTGCCCCTGATCCCAACCGAAGACTCGGTCGTCTTCCCCGGCATGACCGTGACGCTGGCCCGCGAGGTCGGCGTCGACGATCGCGTTTTCCTCGTGCCCCGGAGCGCAGCGGAGTTCGCGTCCGTGGGCACCGTCGCCCGCGTCGTCGAGCGCGCGCAGATCCCGGGCGGCGGCCAAGCCGTTGTGCTGGAGGGCCTTCATCGCGGGGTAGGCGGCGCTGCCGCCGGCGGCACCGACGGCGCGCTGCGGGTGGAGGTCGCGGAGCACCGCGACGAGGACCCTCAGGGGGAGCGCGTCCGCGAGCTCGAGCGTGAGTACCGGGCGGTGGTCGAGGAGATCCTCGAGCTGCGCGAGGCAGATCCGCGAATCGAGGCGTTCATCCGCTCCATCACCAGCCCCGGCGCGCTCGCCGACACCGCCGGCTTCTCGCCGGATCTCAGCTTCGAGCAGAAGCGCGAGCTGCTCGAGACGCTCGACGTGACCGAGCGGCTCGAGAAGGCGGTCGCCGCGCAGCGCGAGCGGCTGGCGGAGCTTCAGGTGCGAAAGCGCATCCGCGACGACGTCGAGTCGGGCGCCCAGCGACAGCAGCGCGAGTACTTCCTGCGCAAGCAGCTCGAGTCGATCCGCAGGGAGCTGGGCGACGACGAGGGCTCGCTGATCGATGACTACCGGC
>DATGAF010000094.1:0-9066 GCA_035313645.1 Solirubrobacterales bacterium | reverse complement strand
GTAGGTGTACGCGTTGCTGCGCGCCTGCCAGCGGAGCGCGACCAGGGTGATCCGGTGCATCCCGTCCGGGTACGTCTTGGCGAACAGGATCGTGAAGAACGCGAAGAAGACCATCAGCTCGGCCAGGTAGACCAGGATCGAGGCGACCAGGGCGTAGGGGATCACCAGGAGCCAGTGGACGAGCGGGCGCCACCGCGCGACGGTCTCGGGGTACTCGATGTCGAAGTGGGCCGGGTAGCTCGGATCGTCGTCGAGCGAGAACGGCGGGTAGGGGTCGACCATCAGGAAGAGGTAGGCGATCACGCGCCAGGCCCAGCGGTGCACGCCGACGACGAAGTCGAACATCCCCCTCGGATAGCGCCCGGTGATGATCACCGCGAACCACGAGATGAGGACCACGAAGAGCGCCGCGATCCCGAGGAAGAACAGCGCGATGTAGTGCGGGATCAGGAGCAGCCACTTGACGAGCGGCATGAACCGGCTGTACTCGGGCTGGTGCTCGATCGTCGCGTGGACCGGGTAATCGGCCGCCGGCCCCGGCGGCGCGGCGGGAGGGGGAGGCGGAGGCGGCGCGGGCGGGGGCGGCTGGGCCCCGGTCGGGCCCGTCGGCGTCTCGGGCGCTCCGGGCGTCTCAGGCGTCTCGGGCGTCTCGCTCATGTCCCCTCCGTTCGGTCGTCCGCCGGCATCGCTCACACCTGGGCGGTCTCGTTGGACCGCGCCATCCTTTCACGGCTTCCGGCCAGCATGCAGACCGGATGCGGTCTCGAGCCGTGCGGTTCAGGGCTCGGCGTCGATCCAGGGCATCATCTCGCGCAGGTTGCGGCCCACCTCCTCGACCTGGTGGCCGGCGGCCTCCTCGCGCATGCGCTGGAAGTTCTCCGCCCCGGCGCGGTTCTCGGCGATCCACTCCTTCGCGAAATCGCCGGACTGGATGTCCGCCAGGAGCTTGCGCATCGCCTCGCGGGTCTCCGCCGTGATCACCCTCTTGCCGCGGGTCATGTCCCCGTACTCGGCCGTGTTGGAGATCGAGTCGCGCATGCCCTGGATCCCCTTCTCGTACATCAGGTCGACGATCAGCTTCAGCTCGTGCAGGCACTCGAAGTAGGCGAGCCGCGGGTCATAGCCCGCCTCGACCAGGGTCTCGAACCCGGCGCGGGCGAGCTCGGTGATGCCCCCGCAGAGCACCGCCTGCTCGCCGAACAGGTCGGTCTCGCACTCGTCCTTGAAGGTCGTCTCGATGACGCCCGCGCGGGTGCCGCCGATTCCCTTCGCGTAGGCGAGCACGAGCTCCTTGGCGTTCCCGGTCGCGTCCTCATGGACCGCGATCAGGCACGGCACCCCGCGCCCCTCGGCGTACTGGCGCCGAACCAGGTGCCCCGGGCCCTTCGGGGCGACCATCCCGACGTTCACCTCCGGCGGCGGGTCGATCTGCCCGAAATGGATCGCGAAGCCGTGCGCGAAGAGCAGCAGGTTGCCGGGCGCGATCCCGTCGCTGATCTCGGCCTCCCACACCTCGGCCTGCCTCTCGTCCGGCAGCAGGATCATCACGGCATCCCCGCGGCTCGCCGCCTCGCCCACCTCGAGCACGGTCAGGCCCTCAGCCTCGGCCTCGGCGCGGCTGGGCGATCCGGCCCGCAGGCCGACCACGACCTCGCAGCCCGAGTCCCTGAGGTTGAGCGCATGGGCGTGACCCTGCGATCCGTAGCCGAGGATCGCGATCGTCTTCCCGTCGAGGCGTGAGACGTCCGCGTCGCCGTCGTAGTAGATGCCCTGCTCGCTCATGCGGCGCACTCTATGCGTCGGGGCGCTGCACGAACCACTCCGTGAACTCGCGACAGCGTCCGTCGGGGTCGAACCGCATCACGTAGCAGTTGTCGTAGACCCTCTCGACGCGACCGCCGGGCTCGGTGAAATAGGTGCTCGTGCCCGTGGCGACGGCGACGTTCCCCTCGACGGCGACGGGCTCGTAGGCCGCCTCGTACGTCCCCTCCTCGTCCCGGGTCGGGGCTCCCTCGTGACCTCCCTCGCCGAGCCAGGACTCGACCACGGCGTCACGTCCCTCGATCCACGGGTCGTGGGGGTGGTAGCGGTACCTGGCCTCTTCGGCGAATAGCGCGGCGATCGCGTCGCGGTCGTAGGACCTCCACGCCGCGACGTAGTCGTCGAGCCAGCTCTGAACGTCGCTTCGCTCCATGAGGCCGGCCATGCTAGGCGACCGCTGCCGGCGAAGGAGTGCGAGCCGCTCTGTGCGCGACAGCGTGGATCTGGGATCAGCGCAGCGCGCGGCGCAGCAGCTTGCCGGAGGCGGTCCGCGGCAGCTCGGGGACGAACTCGAAGCGCTTCGGGACCTTGTAGCCGGCGAGGGCGCCCGCGCAGTGGCGACGGAGGTCATCGGCGTCCGGCTCGGCGCCGTGTCGCAGCACGACCACGGCCGCCACGGCCTCCTGCCACTCGGTGTCGGCGCGACCGACGGCGGCGGCGTCGGTGACGTCCGGGTGGCGCAGCAGGACCTCCTCCACCTCCGCCGGGAGGACGTTCTCGCCGCCCGTGACGATCACGTCGCCGAGCCGGTCCTCGACGTAGAGGAACCCCTCGTCGTCGATCCGCCCGAGGTCCCCGGTGTGTAGCCAGCCGTCCTCGTCGGCGCAGCCGGGCGCCACCACCGGCCCCTGGACGAGGATCTCGCCGTCCTGGATCCGCAGGTGCGTGGTGAGAAGCGGCCGGCCCGCCGATCCCAGCTTGCGACGCGCCTCGTGCGGAGAGAGCGTCGTCACCTGGGAGGCCGTCTCGGTGAGCCCATAGGTCTGGACCACTGCCGCGCCGCGCCCGCTTGCCTCCTCCAGGACCTCGATCGGCACCGGCCCGCCTCCGACCAGGATCGCGCGGGGGCCCGAGAGATCGATGCCCGCCTCGAGCAGCCGCGCGAGCTGCGTCGTCACCAGCGAGACGAGGGTCACCCGCTCTCGCGACAGGGACTCCGCCACCCGATCGACCGCGAACCCGTCGTGAACCACCGCGCCGGTCCCGTAGATCACCGTGCGCATCACGATCTGGAGGCCGGCGACGTGATGGAGGGGCAGGCAGCACAGCCACCGGTCGCTCGGGTCGACTCCGAGGTTGAAGGCGGAGCCCACCGCGCTCCACAGGTGGTTGCCGTAGGTGAGGCCGATCGGACGAGGGTGGCCGGACGTGCCGCTGGTGAGGATCCGGCAGTGGATCGCGTCCAGGTCGTGCTCGCCGAGCAGCGGCAGGTCGGCCTCGGTCATCGTCAGGTGATCGTCGGTGCCCAACACCAGCGCCGGCTTCGTGCGCTCGAGCGCGGCATCGAGCTCCGCCGGCGCGAGGCGGGGGTTCAGCGGGTGGGCGACGGCGCCGAGCTTCATCAGGGCGTGCAGGCAGACCACGTACTCGAGGCCCGCCGGACGGGTCAGCGCGACCGCGGCGCCGCGCCTGACACCCCTCGCGGCCAGCCGCCGGGCGGTCCGCGTGGCCTCCGCCTCGAGCTCCTCGTAGCTCAGCTCGACCCCGTCGGCGATCAGGGCCGCGCGGTCGGGGCTCGTCTGCGCCCGCTGGGCCAACCAGTTGTCGAGGATCATGGGCAGGGATAATCCCGGACGTGCCGATTCGCCACAAGGACGCACCGTCCGAAGACGAGCTCTACGCGCCAATCGACTGGGTCCCCGCCGGCGAGTTCGACGACATCCGCTACGAACGCGCGGACGGGATCGCGAAGATCACGATCGACAGGCCCGAGGTCCGAAACGCGTTTCGCCCCCAGACCATCGCCGAGCTTCGCGAGGCCTTCGTCCGGGCGCGCGACGACCTCGAGGTCTCGACGATCATCTTCACGGGCGCCGGGACCGACGCCTTCTGCTCGGGCGGCGACCAGCGGATTCGCGGGGACGACGGATACATGGGCGACGACGAAGTCGCCGGCCACGGCGTCGGACGCCTCGACGTCGGTGACCTCCACGTCCAGATCCGGCGCACCCCGAAGCCGGTCGTCGCGATGGTCGCGGGTTACGCGGTCGGGGGCGGCCACATCCTCCACCTCGTCTGCGACCTGACGATCGCCGCCGACAACGCGCGCTTCGGGCAGACAGGGCCCCGGGTCGGGAGCTTCGACGGCGGCTTCGGCGCCGCCCTGCTGGCGCGAAACGTCGGGGTCAAGCGGGCGAAGGAGATCTGGTTCCTGTGCCGGCTGTACGACGCGAGCGAGGCGCTCGAGATGGGACTGGTGAACACGGTGGTCCCGGTCGACGAGCTCGAGCGGGAGACCGTCGGGTGGTGCCGGGAGATGGGCAGTCTCTCTCCCCTCGCGCTGCGGCTTTTGAAGGCGAGCTTCAACGCGGCCGAGGACGGGATCACCGGCCTGCAGCAGCTCTCGCACGACGCGACACTCCTCTTCTACATGACCGAGGAGGGGCAGGAGGGCCGAAACGCCTACGTCGAGAGGCGGCGACCGGACTTCTCCAAGTTCCCGAAGCGTCCCTGAGCCCTGCCCCACGCGGCGACAGCGGAGGCGTAGCCGAGGATGCCGCCGATCAGGCTGTGGATCATGGCCGCGCGCCCGCGCACTTTGCCCGCGGCCATCTCCCCCGTGCTCGTGGGTACCGCGGCGGCGGTTGACGTCGCCCACGACCTCCGCGTCGGGGCCTTCGTCGCCGCGCTCATCGGGAGCGTGTTCATCCAGATCGGGACCAACCTGGCGAACGACTACTCGGACGCGAGGCGGGGCGCCGACGCCGCCGACCGCCTCGGGCCCGTGCGGGTCACGTCCTCCGGCCTGGTCGCCCCCCGCCGGGTGCTGGTTGCGACCTGGGTGGCGTTCGGCGTCGCGGTCGCGGCGGGGATCTACCTCGCCACCGTGGCCGGCGTGGTGATCCTGATCGTGGGCGCTGCGTCGATCGCCGCCGGCGTCCTCTACACGGGCGGACCGCGTCCGTACGGATACGAGGGGCTCGGCGAGCTGTTCGTCTTCCTCTTCTTCGGCCTCGTGGCGGTGAACGGCTCCTACTACGTGCAGCTCGAGCACCTCGACTGGCTTCCGTTCGGGCTCTCCCTCGGCGTCGGCTTCCTGGCCACCGCGATCCTGGTCGTCAACAACGTCCGCGACCTGGAGACCGACCGGCGCGCCGGAAAGCGGACCCTCGCGGTGCGGATCGGGCGCGATCGCACCCGGCGCCTGTATGCCCTGCTCGTCGCGCTGGCGTTCATCAGCGTCGCGGTCACCCTGCTGGCCGCCGACGGACCGGCGTGGGGGCTCCTCGCGCTCGCCGCGGTGCCGCTCGCCCGCCGTCCCCTGCAGGCGGTGATGACCCGCACCGACGGCCCGTCACTCAACGGGGCGTTGGCGGGCACCGGAGCCCTGCTCGCCGTGTTCAGCCTCCTGCTCGCCGGCGGGCTCCTGATCGGCGCCTGATGAGGGTCGTCGGGGTCGATGCGGTCCCGTACGCGCTCCCGTTCCAGGAGCCCTACGTGTCCGCCCGGGGGCGCCTCGAGCGTCGCGAGATGGTCCTCGTTCGGATGCGCACCGACGAGGGCGTCGAGGGACTCGGAGAGGCCGTGCCGCTCTCGCTGCGAGGCGGCGTCACGATCGCCGCGGTCGAGCGCGAGATTCGCGAAGCCGGGCGCGCGCTCAGCGGATGGGAGCTCGACGGTGACGAGCCTCTCGCCCGGCACCGCGCGGAGGCGGGGCTCTCCCCGCAGGCGGCGGCGGCCATCGAGGTCGCGCGTCTGGACCTGGCCGGGAAGGCGCTCGACATGCCGGTTTGGCGGCTTCTGGGAGCGAGCTCCGCGGAGACGGTCTCGTGCAACGCCACCCTGGTGGCGGGCCCTCCCCCGGCGGTCGCGGCGGAGGCCGAGCGCTGGGCCGGGCTCGGCTTCACCACCTTCAAGCTGAAGGTCGGGGTGTCCGGGGACGTCGGCCAGGTCGAGGCCGTACGGGCGGCGCTCGGCCCGGGGCCGAGGATCCGGGTCGACGCGAACGGGACCTGGTCGCCGTCGGAGGCGGTCCTGCGGCTCACGGCGATGGAGCGGCACGGGATCGAGCTCGCCGAGCAGCCCGCGGCGGACCTCGAGGACCTCGCCGCGGTCCGCGGCCAGACGGCGGTGCCGATCGCCGCCGACGAGAGCGTCGCCGACGTCGACGACGCGCGGCGGGCGGTCGAGCTGGGAGCGTGCCAGCTCGCGACCGTGAAGCTGGCCAAGGTCGGGGGTCTGGGCCAGGCGGGCGCGATCGCCGCCACGCTTCCGATCTACCTCTCGAGCGCCCTCGACGGGCCGGTCGGGATCGCCGCCGCCGCCCACTGCGCCGCGACCCTGCCGCGCGAGGGCCCGGCGAGGGGCCTCGCCCAGGGGCTCGCCACCCAGCTCCTCTTCGCCGACACGATCGCGACGAGCGAATGCGAGCTCCGTGACGGGCGCCTCCACCTGCCGCAGGGGCCCGGGCTCGGCGTGGAGATCGACGAGGCCGCGCTCGAGCGGCACCGGCTCTAGCGCAGGGTACGGTTCGGTTGGGTGGATCCGACCAACCGAAACACGGCGCTCGCCTCGGCGCTGGTCGAGGAGCTCGCCCGGTGCGGCGTGCGGCTGGCGGCCCTGGCTCCCGGCTCGCGCTCGACGCCGCTCGCCCTGGCCCTGTGGCGACATCCCGCGATTGCCGTGTCGGTGATCGTCGACGAGCGCTCGGCGGGGTTCTTCGCCCTCGGGGCGGCCCAGGCGGAGGGACGTCCGGCCGCCGTGCTCTGCACGTCCGGCACCGCCGCCGCCAACCTCCATCCCGCCGTCTGCGAGGCCGACGAGGCGGGCGTCCCCCTGATCGTGATGAGCGCCGACCGCCCCCCCGAGCTGCGCGGGATCGGCTCGGGCCAGACGATCGACCAGCTGAAGCTGTACGGCTCGGCCGTGCGGTGGTTCTGCGAGGTGGGGACCCACGACGCAGACGACGCCGGGCTCCTGCACTTCCGCTCGGTCGCCTGTCGCGCCTACGCGGCGGCGCGGGGTGAGCCGCGCCCGGGGCCCGTCCACCTGAACGTCGCCTGGCGCGATCCGCTGGGGCCGGAGCCCCACCCCGAGGACGTCACCGCGACCTCGGCGCTGGCGCTCGAGGGGCGCGGCGAGCGGCCGTTGACCGCGGTGGTGTCGGAGCAGCCGGTCGCCGACGACGCGCTCGTGGACGAGCTCGCCGATCGAGTCGCCGGCTCGCCCCGCGGCCTGATCGTGGCCGGGCGGCAGCGCGACCCGGCGCTCGCCGAGCCGGTCGCCGCGCTCGCCGCCGCGGCCGGCTATCCGATCCTCGCCGAGCCCACCTCTCAGCTCCGCCTGGGCCCGCACGCGGGCGATCTCGTCGCCTGGGCATACGACTCGATCGCGCGGCTTCGCCCGCCACCACTCGAGCCCGAGCTGGTGATCAGGTTCGGGGACATGCCCACCAGCAAGCCGCTTCGAGGGTGGCTCGCGTCGCTGCCGGAGCTGCGCCAGGTGGTCGTCGACCCGGCGTTCGGCTGGCACGAGCCCACCAGCCGGGCGGAGGCGGTGGTCCGCGCCGAGCCGCGCTCGCTGGCGGCGGCCCTTGCCCGGCGGCTCGCCGGCGGCTCCCCGCCATGGAGCGACGCGTGGATCGAGGCGACGCGCGCAGCCGCGAGCGCGATCGAGGCCGAGCTCGCCGATGCCGGGGAGCCCACCGAGCCGGGAGTCCACGCGGCGCTGGCGCGCGTCTACGCCGACGGCGAGCTCGTCTACACGGCGTCCTCGATGCCGATCCGCGACCAGGAGACGTTCGTGCCGGCGGGGCCCGCGGACGTTCGGTTCCTCTGCAACCGCGGCGCGAACGGGATCGACGGGCTCGTCTCGTCCGGGATCGGCGCCGCCGCCACGAGCGGTCGCCCGGCCTGGGTCGTGACGGGTGATCTGGGACTCCACCACGACGCCAACGCCCTCGCCATCGTGGGCGAGTCGGACGCGCCGGTGAGGATCGTCGTCCTGAACAACGACGGCGGTGGGATCTTCGAGTTCCTGCCACAGGCCGAGCAGCTCGAACGCGACGAGTTCGAGGCGCTGCTGGGCACACCGCGCGGCATCGATCCCGCACGCCTCGCCGACGCGCACGGGCTTCGTCATGCGCGAGTGGAGCGCCTCGACCAGCTCGCGATGCTCGCCGGCGAGGGCACCGTCCTGATCGAGGTGCCCGTCGACCGCCGCCGAAACGTCGAGGTCCACCGCCGGGTCGCGGAGCGCGTCGCCGAGGACCTCGCCGCGCTTCACGGCGCGTAGCCGTAAGCGAGGCACAAAGGAGCGATGCCGCGCACATTCTGAAACCGGGCGCGCGGGCCGCGACCTCACGGTCACCCGGCCGGGCGATGCGCGGCTACGACGAGCGCCTGCGCGCCGCCAGCCCGCCGTGGTCATCCGACGAGGAGATGGCGACCCGGCAGGAGGGAACCGCCATCGACCTCGTCCGAGTACCGCTAGCTCACTTCTGGACGATCGTCTGCGCGCTTATGTGGCACTGGGTGTCGAGATCGCTGTTGATCGCGCTGACCGAGACGTGGGCGCCGGGCGTGTTCGAGCCGTTGCCTCGCCAGAGCTGGAAGTCCCACTTCGCCGCCTGGCCGAGCGTGAACCCGTTCGGCGTGAACGGCGGAGTGGCGAGCACCGTGCCGCCGCCCATGCCGAGGGTCCCGCCGTCCTGGTCGACGTTGTGGTTCTGGCCGGTTCCGGGCGGCACGCCGCCGGACCTGACCTCGCCCGAGAAGAAGAAGTTTGCCGCGTTGTTCGAGCTCACGAGCTGGACGCGCATCTCGCGGCTGGGGGTGGTCCCGCAGAGGCGGAAGTTGACGTCGCCGAAGCCGGGAATGTGGGCGAGCAGATCGGGGCTCGGCAGCAGGCCCACTCGGTTTTCGGTGACGCTGTTGGTGAACAGCTTGCCGTTGCCCTGCACGAGGCCGACGTTCTTGGCGAGCTTCTTCTTGGTCACCGCCTTGTTGTGCAGCTTCTTGGCGGTCACGGCTCCGTTCTTGATGTCTTTGGTGCCGATCGTCGCCGCCGCGTAGCCAACGCCGCCGA
>DATGAF010000093.1:0-2145 GCA_035313645.1 Solirubrobacterales bacterium | reverse complement strand
GCCAAGGAGCATCGCCAGCCAGCGAAAACCCGAGACCTTTCCCTCCTTGACGATCGGCCGGGCGAAGACGATCTCCCCTCCGCTCAGCTTGTAGTCGGCGCCCTGCCGCTGCTCGACCCCGTTGACGTATATGCGGATCGGCGGCTCAGCGCCGCGGGGTAGGCGCGCGCGGCGCCCCACCTCGACGCCCTCGGTGACCCGGTCGAGCTCGATCCTCGACCGCCCACGGCTCATCCGGTGAGCGCCTCGCGCACCGCGTCGAACGGCGAGCGGCTGCCGTCGGTCTCGAGCCTTCGCTTCCGGATCACGCCGGCGTACGGAACCAGGGCGCCGTTTCCCATCACGTCGAGCCCGGCCTCGCGCCCCCGCAGGACCCCGCCGGTGGAGAGCTCGAGGCGCGCATGGACGCGCTCGCCGGGCTCGTAGTCGCGAAACCCGCTCACCTCCTCGAGCGGCCCCTCCGCGCGGATCCGCTCGACCTGGCGCTCGGCGGCGTCCATGGCCTCATCGAGGCTCGGATAGCGCTCGCGGCTCACGCGCGGGCCATGGCGAACCGTGAGCTCGTACCTCCCTCCCGACATCCGCGCGGGCCGCTGAGGGCGTGGGCGCCCCTCAGGCTCCGCGGCGCTGGCGCTTCGGGCGGCGCGCGGGGGGGCCGGTGATCTTCTCGGGGCCCTCGCGGTCGTCGATCGGGACGTAGTCGCGGTCGCGCTCGCCGACGTAGACCTGACGCGGTCGGGCGATCTTCTGCTCGGAGTCGTCGTTCAGCTCCATCCACTGCGCCACCCATCCGGAGGTCCTCGGGATCGCGAAGATCACCGTGAACATCTCGGTCGGGATCTGGAGCGCCTCGTAGATGATCCCGGAGTAGAAGTCGACGTTCGGGTACAGCTTTCGCGAGGTGAAGTAGTCGTCCTCGAGGGCGCGCTTCTCCAGCTCGCGGGCGATCTCGACCAGCGGGTTGTACTCGGTCGCCTCGAACACCTCGTCCATGTGCTGCTTGATGATCCGGGCGCGGGGGTCGTAGTTCTTGTAGACCCGGTGGCCGAATCCCATCAGCCTCTCCTCGCGGTTCTTCACGCCCTCCAGGAAGTCGGGCACGTTGTCCGCGGTCTCGATCCGGCGCAGCATCCTCAGGACCGCCTCGTTCGCGCCGCCGTGGAGCGGTCCGTAGAGCGCCGCCACGCCGGCGGCGACGGCCGAGTACGGATCGACCTGTGACGACCCCACCCCCCGCACCGCGTTCGTCGAGCAGTTCTGCTCGTGATCGGCGTGGAGGATGAAGAGGACGTCGAGGGCGCGCTCGAGTCGCGGGTCCGGCTCGTACTTGGCCTCGGTCTTCTTGAACATCATCGAGAGGAAGTTGCCCGGATAGCCGAGATCGTTGTCCGGATAGACGTACGGCAGGCCCATGTTGTGGCGGTACGCGAAGGCGGCGAGGGTCGGGACCTTGGCGATCATGCGGATCGCCGCCATGTAGCGCTCCTCCGGGTCGTCGATGTGCTTCGCGTCGGGATAGAAGGTGGAGAGGGCGCCGACGCCCGCGAGCAGCATGCCCATCGGGTGGGCGTCGTACCGGAACCCCTGAAGGAACTGCTTGATGTCCTCGTGGACGAAGGTGTGGTGGGTGACGTCGAAGACCCAGCGCTCGAGCTGCTGCTTGGTCGGCAGCTCGCCGAAGGTCAGGAGATATGCGACCTCGAGATAGCTCGACTTCTCACAGAGCTGCTCGATCGGGTAGCCGCGATGCTGGAGGACGCCGGCCTCGCCGTCGATGAAGGTGATCGCGGAACGGCAGGAGGCCGTGTTTGTGAACGCGGGGTCGTAGGACATGAGACCGAAGTCGTCCTCGGAGACCTTGATCTGGCGCAGGTCCATCGCCCGCACGGTCCCGTCGGTGACCTCCACCTCGTACGTCTCTCCAGTCCGGTTGTCGGTGATCGACAGGGTGTCTTCGCCGGCGGTGGCCACGCCGCCGTCGCCCTCGGCCTTGGTCTGCTGCTCGGTCGCCATCGCCTCTCCTCTTCGTGCGGTCGGTATCAACCTTAATTCTCGCATTGCGCGGCCGCGGGCGGGCGTTTCTGGAAGTCTTCGCGCACGGTGGCCACCACGCAAGCCCTCGGCTCCGAGCGCAAGCGCGGCGCC
>DATGAF010000092.1:0-16812 GCA_035313645.1 Solirubrobacterales bacterium | reverse complement strand
GGGACGACCGACGTGGACTATGTCGTCGTGCGCGAGGGCAAGAACCTCAAGGGCCGGTTCCTCGGGATCGTGCTCGGAACCGTCGGCAAGGGGCGCTTGGAAAGCGCGTTCGAAAAGTTCGTCAAGGCCATCGAAGCCCGGAACGACGGTGCCGGAGCGGCGAAGGCCACGTAGACGCCCAATGACGTCATACGCGCATGACGGAACCAAGGCCGCCGAAAGGGCACCCGCGATGGCCCGATCGCTTCGCGCCAGCTGACGTCTTGCGACGAGGACGGCGCCCCGGCCGAGCCCGCAGTGGACCACGGGGCCATAGGTGGGATGAGGGTACGCAGGCGCTACCTACGCCGAACCACCCCGGAGGAGCGCGAGACCCCCACGCAGCGGGCGAGGCGGAAGCGCCGCGAGCGCGAGGCGGCGTGACGCGTGGGGCAGCTACTCCCGCAGCCCGGCTACTGGGAAGAACTCGCGGCCCGCGTTCCCGCCGTAGTCGACGATCCGCCAAGCCGGGTAAGGCCCCGTCTGAACGTGGTCGCTGGGGGGACACCCGCTGCCGATGCATGTTGGCGAACCGTCCACCTCGCTGACCAGCACCTCGCGGAGCTTGATCGCCTCGCCATTCGAAAACTTGGCAGCCGCTTGACGGCCCTTGATCTCGACGTCCTCGACCGTCGCGTCTTCGAACGACGCCCGAAACCCTGGCGACGGCGGGGTGCAGTTCTCTATCGTCTCCCCGCCCACGTGTTCGCAGATCTCCCGCTCGCACATGGGCTGGCCCACATAGAGCTCGCAGGTCGGTCCGGAGGCAGCGAAGAGCGATGCCCATTCGTTGCCCACCTGCTCGATCTGCTCCTGCTCCCGGTCCGCCTCCGTCGTCGTGTCCTCCTCGCCGCCACACCCGGCGAGGAGGAGTGCGATGCCTGCGGCGAGGACTGCACCTGGCGCGGCGCTCGAGGACATGCAAGGACTCCCTTCCCCTGCCTATGGACGAGACGCAGCGATCCTTTCACGGGCGCGGAGAGGGCGCAAGTGGGGCGCCTGAAGCTAGTCCCGCACCGCAGCGGCTTCGAGGGCCCTCTCCTTGGTGCCGCACTCGCGGTGCTCGACGGCCTTGCCGTCGCGACACGGATGAGCCATCGACAAGGGTCCCACCGCCCGCCGATCGGCACGATCCGTTCGCGTGGGGAGCAGTTTGGCCGAGCTCACGCGGCTAATCTCAAACGTCGGTGGCGAAGCGGCGGCCCACATACGAGCGGCGCCTCGACGAGCTATATCGCGAGCGTCCCGAGCGCTTCGTGGGAAGGCGAAACGAGCTCCTGAAGGAGCTTCGAGCCGAGGGGGCGCACGAGAGGGCAGAACAGGCAAGGAGGCTTCGGCGACCGACGGCGGCAGCATGGCTGATCAACCGCGTGGCGCTCGACTCGCCGCAGCTCGTCGAGGACTTCGCCGCGGCGAGCCGGGCGGTCGAGGACGCTCAGAAGCGGGCGCTGGAGGGCGACGACGAGGCGACTGCCGAGTGGCGTATCGCGGCGGCGCGAGAGAACGAGGCCGCCGCCGCGGTCGGCAGGGCGGCCGAGCTCGCAGCCCGCGAAGCGGGCCATCCGGCCAGCCCGCGGTCGCTCGAGCTGCTGGTGGAAACGCTCCGAGCCGCTGGCGGCGACCGGGAGCTGCGCGATCGGGTGCTTCGCGGGCGCGTGGAGAGGGAGCAAGCGGCGGCAACACTCGGAATCCCCGCCATCGCCTCACCGTCTCGACGATCGCCCGAATCGGCGAAGCGATCCGAGGTCGCTCGGGCCCGACGCGAGCGGAAGCTCATCGAGGGCGAGCTCGAGGCGGCCGGGGCACGCGAGGAGCGCCTGCGCGACCGCGTCGAGGACACCCAGGACGCGCTGCGCGAGGAGAAAGTGAAGCTCGCCGAGGCAAGACGCGAGACCGCTGCGCTGAAACGGAGGCTGAAGGCCGTTGAGCGAAGAGCATCGACTACCAGAACCAAGGAGGGTGGGAGGATCTCCCGATGACCAGGCTCGAGGTGGAGACTCCCCGCGGCGCTGCCCGCGTCCATCTGCATCTGGTCGACGACCCACGTGCCGCGCTCGTCCTGGGCCACGGCGCCGGCGGAGGGGTCGAGGCGCCGGACCTGGCAGCGGCGAGGGAGGCCGCACACGCGGAGGGGTTGAGCGTCGCGCTCGTCGAGCAGCCCTACCGGGTCGCGGGGCGACGCTCGGCGCCCGCAGCAGGACAGCTCGACGCCGCGTGGACCGCAATCGTCGAGTGCCTCCGCCAGAGGGAGCTCGCCGATTTGCCGCTCATCGTTGGCGGGCGCTCGGCTGGGGCCCGCGTAGCCTGTCGCACGGTTGGGGCGACCGGCGCCGCCGCGGTCCTGTGTCTCGCCTTCCCGCTCCAGCCGCCGCCCCGGCGCTCGGCCAAGACCGCGTCACCGAGCCGCCTGCCCGAGCTCGACGCGGTCGCCGTGCCTGTCCTCGTCGTCCAGGGCGAGCGGGATCGATTCGGAGCCCCGCCCCCGGGACCGAGGCGGACCATCGCCGTGGTTCCCGGCGATCACGGCCTGAAGAGCGACCTGGAGGCTGTAGGGGCGGCGATTCGCGCCTGGCTTCCGGGCGTCCTGCCAGACTGGTGCCGGCTGCTTCCGGCTAGGTGCTGCGGACTCGACCCGAGCGTCCAACCCGAACGCTCGCGCCTGGCGTCCGGGGGGTGGACGCGAAGCGCGAAAGTTCGCCCGCGAGGCCGTCTAACGGATGGTGGATCTGAGGGGGAGCGGTGGCCGCCTAATGGATGGTGGATCGGACGGGAGCGGTGGCCCGCCTAACGCTTGCTGGGGCTCGCGGAATCGGCTGGCTTGGTTTCCTGCGGCTGCTCGGTGATGAGCCGCGCCCCGCGGCCGCGGGTGAAGAAGCTGAACGACCAGCGGATGAAGACCAGCAGGCGATTCTGAAAGCCGATCAGGTACCAGAGGTGGATGACGAGCCACACCGCCCAGGCAAGGAAGCCGCTCAGTCTGACCGCGTGGAGGTCGGCGACGGCGCGAGCGCGGCCGATGGTGGCGAGGTTCCCCTTGTCGCGGTAGCGGAAGGGCCCTCGGCTCCTGCCGCGCAGACGGTCGCGGACCAGCTTCGCCGCGTAGCGGCCCTCCTGCATGGCCACCGGAGCGACACCCGGGAGCGCCTCGATCGCGCCGTCCTCGCCGCGCACGCGGACCATGTCGCCCAGGGCAAGCACCTCGGGGTGGCCGGGAAGGCTCAGGTCCGGCTCGACCGTCACCCGCCCCGCGCGGTCGAGCTCGGCGCCGGCCTGCTCGGCGAGGAGGGCGGCGAGCCCGGAGGCGGTGACCCCGGCGGCCCAGATCGCCGTGCGCGCCGCGATGCGCTCGGTCGCACCGCCGGGCGCCTCGATCGTGACCTCGTGCTCGTCGACGTCCACCACGGTCCGCTCGAGTAGCGGTGTGACCCCGAGCTGCTCGAGCGCCAGCACGGCTTTCCGCGAGAGCGACGGCGGAAAGCTCGTCAGCACGCGCTCGGCGACCTCGACCAGCAGCACGCGACCCTCGCGCGGGTCGATCTCCCGGAAGTCGCGACGCAGGGTGTCGCGGGCGAGCTCGGCGATCTGCCCCGCCATCTCCACTCCGGTCGGCCCGGCCCCGACGACGACGAACGTCAACCACGCGCGGCGGCGCTCCGCGTCGGGCTCCATCTCGGCCGCCTCGAACGCGCTGAGGATCCGCGAGCGGGCCGCGAGCGCACTCTCCAGCGACTTCACCTCCGGCGCGGCTTCCTGCCACCCGTCGTGGCCGAAGTAGGAGTAGCGCGAGCCGCCCGCGACGATCAGCGTGTCGTACGGCACCGCGACCGGACTCGACTCGCCCGCCTCCGGCTCGACCCCGACCTCGCGGGCGTCGAGGTCGAACCCGCTGACCTCGGCCATCAGCACCCGCACGTCGCGGTGTCGCTTGAAGATGGCGCGCAGCGGATAGCAGACCTCGCCGGGGGAGAGGGCCCCGGTCGCCACCTGGTACGTGAGCGGCTGGAAGAGGTGGAAGTTCCGCCGGTCGACGAGCGTCAGCTCGACCGGCGCCCTGGCGAGGTGTAGCGCGGCCTGAAGGCCGCCGAACCCGCCGCCCACGACCACGACCCTGTGAGTAGGGGGTGGCATCGGCTTCGAGCTAGCCCTCAGGGGCCCGGGCCGGCACCGGCCCCTCACGGAGGCCATCGCGAAAGCCCTCGCGCCAGCTCCCGTAGCGAGGCCGCCAGCCGAGCTCCCGCTTCGCCTTGGCGTTCGAGGAGCCGCGGATCCGGGTCATCGTCGAGACGGCCACCTCGCCCGCTGCGAGCCGGCCGAGCCACACGGGCAGCCGCCACGGGGGCCGCGCCCCGAGTGCATCCGCCAGATATGGAAGCCATTCCGACGCCGGCGCCGGCTCGTCGTCGACCACGTTGTAAACGCCGGGCTCCCCTCGCTCGAGTGCGAGCACCGTCGCGGAAGCGGCGTCGTCGACGTGAATGAAGGACCACACGCCCGCCCCGTCACCGATGAGCGGCATCCTGCGCTTGCGGAGCAGTTCGGGGAACTGCTCAGACGTGGAGGTGCCGGGGCCGTACAGGCTCCCGTAACGGAGCGCCAAGCCCTCCAGGCCCTCGGCGCCAACGACGGCTCGCTCGAGGTGGCGGATCCCCGAAAGCGTCTGCCGCATCGCGGCGGGCGGGTTGGGGTCCAGCGGATCGTCCTCGTCCTTGATCCGCCCACCCTCGCGGATGTTCGACCAGCCGGTGTAGCTCTGCGCGATCAGGCGGCGGGCACCAGCCAGCTGCGCGGCGCGGATCAGATAGTCGGCGCCCTTCGTACGCAGCTCGTTCGTGGTCGCGAACCAATGGTCGAAGCGGCGCAGGTTGATGGCGCCCGACAGGCCCGTCATCTCGTGGATCACGACCTCGGGCTCGGCGCGTCCGACCGCCTCCCGTACCGCGCGCTCGTCGAGGCCGTCAAACACCTCGGGCTCCGCTCCGAGCGCCTCGAGGCTCTCTCGGTTGCGGCCGGAGCGCGTCGTCGCGACCACCTGGTGGCCCGCCGCCACCAGCTGAGGGACGAGCCGCCGGCCCACCGCGCCGCTTCCACCCGCGACGAAGACCTTCATGGCGAGTCCTTTCTGGAGACGGTGACCGGCTGCATCTCGTTGCCCTCCCATTCTGTTGATCCCGGGGCGGCGAGGCGTGGTGGCCATGGAGACCGCCGGCTTGCCGCGGTGGTCATGAGGAGCCTTCGCCGGCTCGAGAGCGAACGCCTCCGCCGGGCGTGGGAGCGATTCCCGGCTACCTTCGAACGCGACCGGCGATCCCGTCCGCGGGGATCATCCAGACTTCTCGTACTCGTCGTGGCGGCGGGGCCAGCCCTCGAAGCCCTCGCCTCGCCCCTTCGGCGCGCGGTCGAGCAGCTGCCAGGTCCCGTGGATCACGTCGGTGCCGCGGTCGTAGCACGAGTAGGTGTGGTAGACGACGCCGTCCTCGAGGGCGAACGCGCTCAGGCCGTGCACCTCCTCGCCGTCCGGAGCGGCCGGCGCGAGCCGGAGGTCCGCTCTGCGGGCGGAGCCGAAGTTGTAACCGGCCCCGCTCCGACGCTGCTCCTCGGTGAACAGCGCGAAGTCGATGTTGAAGTCGCCTCCCCCCGACGAGACCCAAGGGAAGCTCCAGCCCATCCGTCGCCTGTACGCGAGGAGCCTGTCGAGCGGCGCGCGGGAGGCGGCGACAAACGTCACGTCGCGGTGCTCGAGGTGGACGACCGCGCCGTCGACGTGGTCGCCCATCCACGAGCAGCCCGGGCAGCCGGCGTCGTCCTCGGGGCCGAACATGAAGTGGAAGACGAGGAGCTGCGAGCGCCCATCGAACAGCTCGGCCAGGCCCTTCGTCCCCGCCTCGGTCTCGAAGCTGTAGGGCTTGTCGATCCGCACCCAGGGAAGCTCCTGCCGCTGCCGGGCGAGCTCGTCGCTGCGGCGGGTCAGCTGCTTCTCGCGCTCCAGCAGCTCGAGCCGCGCGGCGAGCCACTCCTCGCGGGTTCCTACCTCGTGCGCCGTCATCCCGGTCACCTCCGTCGGTCGTCGGTTCCACCTTGCCACAGGCCGATGCCCCGGCTCATCGGCGATGCTCCTTCGGCTGCCAGAAGGCGAGCTCCGCGCCCGCGGGGGCGGCGACGACGCTCCGCCATCCCGCCGGGCCCTCGCGCGGCTCCAACAGCACCTTTGCCCCGAGCGCCCGTGCCCGTTCGGTGGCCTCGCCCACCTCGGCGACCTCGGCGTACGGCAGCCAAAGCGGGCGCCGAGTCCGGCACTCGACGATGCCGCCCCCCAAATCCTCGCCCAGCTCGAGCGCCAGGTACGAGCCGCTTCCGGAGTCGATTCGCTCCGGGCGCCAGCCGCACAGCCGGGCGTAGAACGCCCGGGCGCGCTCCAGATCGCCCGTATGCAGCTCGAGGTGGACGACCGGCTTGCAGGGGACAGGCGCCATGTCCTACCCCTACGACCGCCCGATGCCCGCGAATTAATCGGTGGCGATGAGCTTCGCCGCGATCGCCGGTCTAGTCTGGTGAACGATGAGCGCCGCCCCCACAGGGATGAGCGCGCCGGAGCGCCAGCTCCTCGATGCTGCCGGCGAAGGAGACGAGGGCGCCTACCGCCGCCTCGTCGAGCCTCACCGCGCGGAGCTCCACGCGCATTGCTACCGGATGCTCGGCTCCGTCCACGACGCCGAGGACGCGCTCCAAGAGGCGCTCGTTCGCGCGTGGCGCGGGCTCTCGCGGTTCGAGGGCCGAAGCTCGCTGCGCTCCTGGCTCTACCGGATCGCGACCAACGCGTGCCTGGACGCGATCGGGAAAAGGCCGAAGCGGGTGCTCCCGATCGACTACGCACCGGCGGCGGATCCTCACGAGGGCCCGGGTGAGCCGGTGGTCGAGTCGGTCTGGGTCGAACCGTATCCGGACGAGAGGCTCGCGCTCGAGGACGGATACGCGGCGCCCGAGGCGCGCTACGAGCAGCGGGAGAGCGTCGAGCTGGCCTTCGTCGCGGCGCTCCAGAACCTGCCCGCCAATCAGCGCGCGGTGCTGATCCTCCGCGAGGTGCTCGGATTCTCGGCCCGTGAGACCGCCGAGACGCTCGAGACGAGCACGGCGTCCGTCAACAGCGCCCTGCAACGCGCCCGGAAGACGGTCGACGAGCGGCTTCCCGAGCAGAGCCAACAGGCGACGCTTCGCGCGCTGGGGGACGATGGCCTGCGCGAGGTCGTCGACGGCTACATCGAGGCGTGGGACCGCGGCGACATCGACGGGGTCGTCGCCATGCTGACCGAGGACGCCAGCTTCGCGATGCCGCCGCTTCGGACCTGGTATCGCGGGCACGACGCGCTCACCGTGTTCCTCGGCATCGGCCCGCTGTCCGGAGAGTGGGACTGGCGTCACGTCCTGATCCGCGCGAGCGGCCAGCCCGCACTCGCCTTCTACAGCTGGGACGCCGACGAGGGCGCCTACCTCCCGTTCGCGCTCAACGTGCTGACCCTCCGCGGGACGCGGATCAGCGACGTCACCGCCTTCATCGCGCGATCGACGCAGGCTCGAGACCGCGAGGCCTACGGGCGCTATCCGGAGGAGCCCGCGGACCCTGACCGTCTCGCCGCCTACTTCGAGGTCTTCGGCCTTCCGGACCGACTGCCGGCGGAGCACCCGAAGGGCTCCACGAATCCGAGCGTCTAGGATCGAGCCAATGTGTCGCAACATCCACACCCTCTACAACTTCGATCCGCCCGCCAGCGAGGAGGAGATCCGCGGGGCCGCGCTCCAGTACGTCCGCAAGATCAGCGGCTTCACCAAGCCCTCGCAGGCCAACGCGGCGGCGTTCGCCGAGGCCGTCGACGCCGTGGCCGAGAACTCGGCGAGGCTGCTCGACGAGCTCGTCACGTCGGCTCCGCCGAAGGACCGCGAGGTCGAGGCGGCCAAGGCGCGCGCGCGAGCCGCCGAGCGATTCGCCGCGTAGGTTCCGGCCAAGATCGACAGCCACGCCGCGAGCGTTCGACAGGCGCTCACGGCGGAGTGGTACGAATCCTCGCCGAGCGACAGGGAAGATGACAGAGGGCACCGAGCGTTCCGAGAAAGCCGATCCGGCGGGGATCAACGAGCAGGCTCCGATTCGGGGCGAGGGCGAGATCGAGGTCGCGGCCCAGCCTAAGGTCGTGTGGGATGTGCTGAGCGGACTCGAGCGCTGGCCGGAATGGAATCCCGACGTCAAGTCGATGTCCGTGCGCGGGCCGCTCGCCCCGGGGTCGGTGTTCCGCTGGAAGGCGGGGCCGGGGACGATCACCTCGACCCTGCTGCGCGTCGAGCCGCCACGCTTGATCGCGTGGCGCGGGAACACCCTCGGAATCAAGGCGATCCACTTCTGGTGGCTCCGGCCGAGGGACGGAAACACGTTCGTGAGGACCGCGGAGTCCTACGACGGGCTCGTCGCCCGCCTGCTCCGGCGGCCGATCCAGAGGGCGCTGGACGACGGTCTCGATGGCGGTCTGCGACACCTGAAGGCGGAGGCGGAGCGTCGAGCGACCGCGGCCGAGCAGGACTGAGAAATGGGGCGGATGAGGAAGGCGGGCGTTGCGATCTCCGGCGCGGCGCTCCTCGTCGCGATCGCGGCCGGCGCGCCCCTATCCGCGGGGGCGGCGCGGCATCGCGTCGTCGAGCGGCCCATCCGCTCGCGGGCCCCCGACGCGAACCTGGTCAAGGAGTCGCTGGTGAAGGTCCACTCCCGGCTTCCCGCCTCGTACGGGCCGCATCCGAAAGCGTGTGACTGGATCAGCTCCCTGCGCTTCCGCCACGCCGGATGACTTCGGCCGGGCGACGGTCAGGACGCGGCCGTAGGCCCGTGGGCGGGGGCGGGGGCGCCACGGTCCGACTTTCATCGCGGTTTCATCTCCGCTGCCTAGAACGGCCGCAACGGTCTGAAGGCGACAAGGAGTGGATCTCATGCGGGCAGGCAGGAAGGCGATCTTTGGCGGCCTGATCCTCGCGATCGCGGCCGGAAGCGTCGCGGTCGCGGCGAGCGGAGCGTCCCGGGCACGCAAGGCCACGAGGATCGACCCCGGCGACTTCACGACCAAGATCGACAATCCCTTCATGCCGTGGGAGCCTGGAACGGTCTTCCACTACAGGTCCTCTCAGGCGGGGACGCGGAACCCGGTCGCCGTCACCCACAGGACGACTCGGATCATCGGCGTCGAGTGCGTCGTCGTCCGCGACGTCGTCAAGGTGAACGGCAAGCCCCGGGAGCGCTCGCTCGACTGGTACGCGCAGGACAAGGCCGGCAACGTCTGGTACTTCGGCGAGGCCTCCAGCCACTTCACTCACGGCCACTGGGTGCACGATGCCGCGGACTCCTGGAGATCGGGTGTCCACGGGGCTCGGCCGGGGATCATCATGGAGGCGCACCCGCGAAAGGGCGATCGATACGCGCAGGAGAACGCGCCGAACTCCAGGGACCGGGCGAAGGTCCTGGGCTACGTCGGCACGGTGACGGTCCCGTTCGGAACCTTCCACCATGTGCTCGAGACCAAGGAGTTCACTCCCCTCGAGCCGTCGATCGACCACGATTTCTACGCGCGCGGGATCGGTGAGATCGAGGAGATCAACGTCAAGGGCGGCGAGGGGAAGACGAAGCTGGTCTCAGTCGATCACTGAGAAGCCGTCCCCGCGGGAGCCGGACGCTGCGACGGCCTCGGCGCCCAATCGCGAGCGCTTGTTGGCCATCAGGGCGAGGTCTGCCTGCGGGAGGAGATCGTCCGGCCCGACCGCCGCCGAGAGCTCCGCGATACCCCAGCAGACGCTGATCGGCGTGCCGTCGGGAGCGGTGCAGCGCTCGGAGACCGCGGCCGCGATTCGCGCGACCGCGCTGTCGGCTCCCTCCGCGTCGGCGTCCGCGAAGAGCAGGACGAACTCGTCCCCGCCCCAGCGATACGCGCGATCGCCCGCGCGGAGGGTGGACCTGAGCGTCTCCGCGATCCGCGTGAGGCATCTGTCGCCCTCCAGGTGGCCGAAGCGGTCGTTGATCTCCTTGAACCCGTCGAGGTCGATCACGGCGATGCTGACGGTCGCGCTGGTGCGCATGGCGCGTGCGATGTCGGCCTCGAGCGCCTCGTCGAACGCTCGCCGGTTCCCGAGCTCGGTGAGCGGATCGGCTCGAGCCAGCCTCTGGGCGGAGCGCTCCTCCTCCTGGAGCCGCACCCGCTGGGCGCGCACGTAGGTCATCAGCGCGAGCGTGACGAGTCCCACGCTCGACCAGAGCAGAAAATCGCCCGCGGTCTCCCTCACTCCCGCCGCGCTCCAGGCCTCGTAGACGAGCGGGGAGAAGGCGGCAAGCGCCGTGCACGCGAGGAACAGCAACGCCCGCCGCGGGGGATGGTTTCCCATCGCCGACAAGAGCCAGAGCAGATAGAGGTTCTGATAGGTGCTCCCGGCGCCTCCCCCCAGCCATTGCAGCAGCGCGACGCCGCCCATGCCGCCGTAGCTCACCGCCAGGATGACGCCGAACCGGATGGGCTTCTCCCGGCGGATCAGGGCGGCGGCCAGGGCGAGGTTCGCGGCGATCAGCGCGACCGCGAGGGGCCACCCCGCGTCGCCGATCGCGCGGGTGGGCGGGTCGAGCGGGAGGAAGCAGATCGTCAAGACGCCGCTGAGTCCCGCCAGCACCGCCACCAGCCGCGTCGCGTTCACGGGGTCGGCGCCCGCGTACTTCCCCTCCGGTGTCTGTGGTCGGGCCTGGTCCATTTCTCTCCCGGGGGATCCGGTACGGACGTATCGGCACGCCGAGTTGGCCGCTTGACGCGCCCGACGCCAGCGTGCCCGAGCGTCCGTGACTCGGCAAGCGCGCGAACGAGGAAGGGCGACCCATCCCCCCGGGCTAATCGTGCGGGACCCGAGGGCCGTCGCGCGATCACTCCCGGCAGGTGAATCGCCCTCCGAGCACCGTTGCCCCGCAAGCGAGGAACGCAAACCTGCGCAGGCGGATGAGCCGCCCGGCGCCGACGGGGGGCGGGAGCCCCTACTTCGGCTCGAGGCGGAAGATCTCGACCACGAACGGCGGAGCGTCGTCGAGCTCGACGAGGCTCGCGAATCCTCGCACCCGGCGACCGGTCGCGCGCTCGACAGCCGCCCTGAACGTCGTCTCGATCGCTTCCTGGAAGTGCCGCCGCAGACCGACCACGGCCTCGCCTCGGCCGCTTTCGATCAGGAACTCCTCGTTCGGCAGCAGCTCGATGCCGTCGAGGATGACGAACACCGTGTCGTCGAGCACGTGGGCCTCGATCCGGTCCGCTCCCCGCCCGTAGGAATCGCGGTGAATGGCGAGGATGTCCCTTCGGATCGCTTCAGAGACCTCGGCGGCCGTCGGCCGAGCGACCTCGTCCTCGGGCGGGTCGGGATCGTCAGGGCCCTCGCGTGGACCTCGGTCCTCCAAGCTCGCGCCCTCCTTCGGGGTCGTGTTGACGACTCGAAGGGCCGGCGCCTCCGCGCGATCGCCCGAGGACGCCTTCCGGTCGGTGCTCAGGACCGCTCGCGTCGCGTCCGCGCCGCTCGCAACCCGTCGTGACCAGGGTACGCCCCTCAGGCACTTCCGGTCGCGCGGACGCGAAACGGTCTCCTGCGTCGCCGCATCGGTGCTAGCCTGATCCTAGGTCGTCCGCGGGTTCTCAGGCAACTCCGCTTACGGGCGTGATCTTCGTCAGAGCTGCCATCGGAGGTCACGGCCGTGGCGAGGAACCACCCAGAGCGCATTAGGCGCGGCATCTTGCATGACGATGGAGGCGCGGGCGCGATGACCCACGCCGCTCGAGGAGATGACTTGCAAGCTCCGGCGCGGGGTGAGGTGATGGCGCGAATCTCGACCGGTCTTGTTCAGCTCCACAGGCGCTACTACGGCAAGGGGCCGACCAAGGCCAAGACCCATCTGGTCAACGACACGGTGATCTGCATCCTGCGTGGGGGCTTCACCACCGTGGAGCGGACCCTGATCGACGATGGAAACGTCGACGCCGTCTACGAGATCCGGCGCAGCTTCCAGCAGGCGATGGAGGGCCAGTTCACGGCGGTCGTCGAGGAAGCGACGGCCCGCAAGGTGATCGCCTACATGAGCCAGATCCACCAGGATCCCGACCTCGCCGTCGAGTTGTTCGTGCTCGAACCCGAAGCCGGCTCGCCGATCTCCGAACACGAGCCGGGCCTCGACGGGGAGCACCCCGAGCACGATTGACGGGCTGCGCCCCCCGGCGCGCCTTTGAGCTAGGGTCATGCCTGGTGCCTGTCTCGAAGGAGGGTTAGGAATGCTGGCCATCACCGAGGACGCCGCGGCAGCGATCCGGGGGATCGTCGACTCGCCCGGGGTTCCGGACGGCGCCGGGCTGCGGATCACGCAGGAGGTGAACACCGAGGCCGAGGGAAAGCCACGGACCGACCTGCGCCTGTCCGTCGTAGCCGCCCCCGAGGAGGGGGACGAAGTGCTCCACGAGGAGCGCATCTTCATCGACCCGGGCGCCGCCGAGCTGCTCGACGACAAGCTGCTCGACGCCGACGTGGTCGATGACGACGTGCGCTTCAGCCTCGACGTACAGGCCGAGGCGCGGTAGCCGCTCGGCGCCGGACCCGGGCCGCATCGGTTAGGTTCCCTGCCGGAAACCGACCGGAGGGGAGCCTTGGACGTAAGCCTTTTGAAGACGATTCCGCTGTTCGCGGAGGTCGAGGACGAGAAGCTACGCAAGATCGCGCCGTTTGCGACCGCCGACGAGTTCGCCGATGGAGAGGTCGTCGTCAAGGAGGGTGGCTACTCGAACCACTTCTACGCGATCGAGGACGGCACCGCGAAGGTCGAGCGTGACGGCCAGCATCTGGCCGACCTCGGTCCCGGCGACATCTTCGGGGAGCAGGGCCTGCTCGAGAAGCAGGAGCGCTCGGCGACGGTCACCGCCACCTCGCGGCTGCGGGTGATCAAGATCGAGCACTGGGAGCTCTCGAGAATGCGCAAGTCGATGCCCGAGGTGGTCGAGGAGCTCCGGCGAAAGGTCGAGGAGCGCCAGGGCTGACGCCGGGCCAGGCGCCGGATAGACTGGCGCTCGACATACGGCCAGTGGTCAAGGGAAGTCCGGTGCGAAGCCGGCGCGGTCCCGCCACTGTGACCGGGAAGAACGGCACCGCACGGTCTTGTGCCAGCCACTGGGGACGCCACAGCGTCCCCGGGAAGGCGCGGTAGCCGGTCCCGGAAGCCAGGAGACCTGTCCACCGGCCAGCCCATCGACCCTCGAGGAAGGGGTGGCTCAAATGTCCATACGCCTTACCGCACCGCCGGCGGGGCTTCTCGCCTGCGTGATCGCATTGACCCTGCTCGCCCCGAACGCGGGGGCGCGCTCGGTGACCGCCGAGCTCCGCGTCGAGGGGCCCGGAGTGACCCTCGATCCCGGGACGTGGTACGTCACAAGCTCGGAGCGGATCGACCGCGGCTCGAGCTCGAAGTGCAAGGCAAACGGCCGGCACGCGACCCTCGACGGTCCGACCGCGCTCGGAATCCTGGCACCGTTCTCCAAGCTCGACCCGGATGGGTCGCCGCTCCTCGCCCGCACCGACGCGGCCATTCCGGGGGAGCTTCTTCTCTGCCGGGTCGGGAAGTTCAAAGCGAACCAGGCGTTCACGAAGTTCTGGAACTACTGGGTGAACTACGTTCCCCCGTCGGTGGGAGCGAGCTCGTTCCGCCTCCACCGCCACGACCACGTGCTCTGGAGCTTCGGCGTGGTCACGGGCACCTTCGGCGGCCCGAACGACTTCAACACCGGCGATGCGCTCGAGCTCCGCTCCGCGGTGGCGTCGACGCCGGGAGCGCCGATCACCGTGACCGTCATCCGTCATCCGTTCTTCGGCGATCCTTCGCGGGCGGCGGGGGTCACCGTCTCGGGTGGCGACGCCCCCGTGACGACCGACGCGAACGGGCACGCGAACGTGACGGTCTCCCACCCGGGATTCGCGACGCTGGTCGCGACTGACCGCCCGGACGTTCCGTCGAACCGCCTGCGGGTGTGCGTGAATGCCGATCCGGCCAAGTGCCCTGTTGCCTTCGGAAAGACGATCGTGGGCAGCCAGCGCGGCGACCGGATTCGCGGGACCCGCGGGTGGGACAGGATCAAGGCGCGCGGCGGTCGCGATGTGATCACGATCCGGAACGGAGGCCGTGATCGGGTCAACTGCGGTGGGGGGCGCGATCGGGTGGTCGTCGACCACGGCGACGGCGACGACCGGATCGCTAAGAGCTGCGAGCGGGTGATCAAGCGTTGACGGGCGGCCGGGGCGCGGCGATTGCGGCGGCTCTGTGGGCCGCCGCAATCGCCGGCTGCGGCTTCGGCGCCGGACCCTCGTCGAAGGGGACCGCGACCCTCACGGTGACTCGCGACTACGGCGCGACGAGCATGGTCGCGGCGAGCGACACGGACCCGAGCGAGTCGGAGACGGTCCTGCGGCTGCTCGACCGTGAGGCGAGCATCACGACCCGCTACGGCGGCGGGTTCGTGCAATCGATCGACGGGCTCTCCGGCGCCGAGCGCGGCGGGAGGCGCCACGACTGGTTCTTCTACGTCAACGGGATCGAGTCCCCGGTCGGCTCCGCCGACGTCTCCGTGCACCCCGGGGACGAGATCTGGTGGGACTATCGCGACTGGACCGACGCGATGAGGGTGCCGGCGGTGGTCGGCTCGTGGCCCCAACCGTTCGGGGCAGCCGCGGCGGGGCCCGTCGCGGTCGCCTGTGTCGGCGCCACGGGACCCTGCAGGACGGCGGCAGACCGGCTTCGGGCCGAAGGGGTAAGCGCGCGCCTCCGCGGGTTCGCGAAGGCAAAGCCCGCGCCCGCTGCCCGGATCGTCGTCGGCCCATGGGCGAGGCTCCGCGCCGATCCGGCGGTGGCGCAGCTGGAGGGCGGTCCGGCGACGAGTGGCGTCTTCGCGCGCTTCGAGCGAGCGCCACGCCACGGCTGGACGCTCGTCGCGCTCGACGTCAGGGCACGGACGGCCCGCGTCCTCGGTCCCGGCGCCGGCCTGGTCGCGGCGGTACGCGACGGCGATGCGCCGCCGACGTGGATCGTGACCGCCGAGCGCGAGCGGGGGGTCCGGCGAGCCGCGGAGTCGCTCGACGAGCATGACCTTCGCGACCGCTACGCCGTCGCGGTCGCCGGAGGGCGGGCCGTCCCGCTCCCGATCGTCACCTCGACCCCGAGCGCGGGATGAGGTCCTCGCTCGCCTACACGCCGCGGCGCACCCCGCTCGGTGACGCGGGAGCGTTCGCGGCGAGCGCCTACCTGGGCTCCTTCGCGCTCGTCGCGTTCGCCTACTCGAACCCGATCGTTCTCGCCGGCGCCGGCGCCGGCGTGATCGTCGCCGGGATCGCGGCGAGGGCCGGACGGGCGCTCCGCGCCTCGGCGCGCTGGGGGCTCGGGCTCGGGATCTTCATCGTCGCGGTGAACGGGCTCGTCGCGCAGCGCGGCGACACGGTGATCTTCCACGGCCTCTGGGTGCCGCTCCTCGGCTCGACCGACGTCACCGCGGAGGCCCTCGCCGACGGGGGCGTCCTCGCCCTCCGGATCACCATCGTGCTGATGGCCTTCGCGGTCCATTCCGCCTCGGTCGACCCGGACCGGGTCCTGCGCCTCCTTCGCCCGCTCGCCCGACGGTCAGCGCTCACCGCGAGCCTGATCGCGCGACTCGTCCCGTTGGCGGCGGCGGACTACGCGCGCCTGGCGGAGGCGGCCGCCCTGCGCGGTCCCGCCGCGGCGCCGGTTGGCCGCGCGGTCCTCGCCCGACGGCTCGTGGCCGGCTCGCTCGACCGGGCCGTCGACGCCGCGGCGACGCTCGAGCTTCGCGGCTACGCGCTCGGCGCCCCGCGCTCGGCGCGCGGCGGTCCCCGATCCCGGAACGATCGGACCTTTCTGCTCGCCGGGCTCGCGGTCGTGGCCCTGGGGCTGGCGGGAAGGCTCGCGGGGGCCGGGTCGTTCGACCCTTACCCCGCCGTCGCGCTCGACGCCGATGCCCCGACCCTGCTGCTGGCGATGCTGCTCCCGGTCGCGGCCGCGCTACCGGTCGCCTCGGCGCGCCGCGGAGGCCGCCGTGTCTGAGCCGCTGGTCAGGGCGGAGGCGCTGAGCTACCGCTACCCGGGCGCGGCCTCGGATGCCCTGCGCGGTCTCGACTTGGAGGTCGCGCCGGGCGAGCTGATCGTCCTCGCCGGGCGCTCGGGGACCGGAAAGACGACCCTCCTGAGGGCCTGCTGCGGCCTGGTGCCGCACTACCACGGCGGTGAGGTTGCGGGGGCGCTCGAGATCGACGGCCTCGACGTCCGCGATCACGGCCCAGCCGAGCTCGGAGCGTCCGTGGGCCTGGTGGCGCAGGATCCCGAGACGCAGGTCGTCTCCACCACGGTCCGCGCCGAGATCGAGCTGCCGCTCGAGATGCGCGACCAGTCGCCGGCGGCGCGGGCGCGGGCCGTCGAGGAGGTCGCGCTCTCGCTGGCCATCCCCCAGCTCCTCGAGCGCACCGCGGACACCCTCTCGGGCGGGGAGCTCCAGCGGGTCGCGCTGGCGGCGGCGCTCGTGGGACGCCCCCGGCTCGTGCTGCTCGACGAGCCGACCTCGCAGCTCGACCCGGTGGCGGGAGAGGAGCTGATCTCGTTGCTTCGGCGGCTGAACGAGGAATGGGGAACGGCGGTCGTGCTGGCCGAGCATCGCCTCGAGCGCTGCCTCGCCGCGGCCGATCGGG
>DATGAF010000091.1:0-8320 GCA_035313645.1 Solirubrobacterales bacterium | reverse complement strand
CGGTTGATGTCGCGGCCCGCGATCAGCACCTGGCCGCTCGCCGGCTCGACCTCTCGGATCAGGAGCCGGATCAGGGTCGACTTCCCGCACCCCGTGGGGCCGACCACGAACCCGAACTCCCCGCGCTCGAGCGCGAAGGAGACGCGCTCCACGCCGACGTGTCCGCCCGGATAGACGACCGTCGCCTCGCGGAGCTCGACGATCGGCGAGCGCGAGCCAGGCCCGTCGCTCGGAGCAGCCGCTCGCCGCGACCCTCGAGGCGGTCGCTCTTGGGCGGCGCGATCGCGCCGTCGGGCACGTGTCCTCAGAAGCGGCATGCGAGCCTTGTTCTTCGACGCCCGCAGCAATCCTGCGCCTGCGGCGCAAGCCGTCGAGCCGGGCGAGCGGTCGCGGAAGGGTAGCGAAGGTGGCCGGGAACGCCTCGCCGTCCGAGCGGCGCGCATGGGTCCGTGCGCTCCGCCGGCTGGGTCGCCCGCCGCGGCATATGCTGCCAGGGATGAGGAGGTGGGGCGCCGTCGCGCTGGTAGGGTTGCTGCTCGCGGGGCTGACAGCTCCGACCCTCGCGGCGCCGGCCGCCGGCGTTTCGACGAGGGTCGAGGGAGCCGTCGCGCGGTCCGCACGGGGCACCAACTGGAAGCCGCGAATGAGGGCCGCGAAGCGCTACGCGAAGCGGCGGGCCGGAAAGGTGAACTTCGCGGTGGTCGACCTCCGCGGGAGGCTCCACGCCTACAGGGGCGCCCACACCGCTCCGACGGCGAGCGTGATCAAGGTGATGTTCCTGGTGGCCTACCTGCGACAGCACTCCGTTCGCCACCGCGACCTGCGCCACTCGGACCGGCGCCTGCTGGGCCCGATGATCAAGCGCTCCGACAACGTGGCGGCGACGCGGGTCCGCGACATCGTCGGGGCGAGGGCGGTCAACCGCGTCGCCCGCGTCGCGAGGATGCGCGACTTCCACTTCGACCGGCAGGTCTGGGGGCTAAGCCGGACCAGCGCCCGCGACCAGGCAAGGTTCATGTACCGGCTCCACCACTACATCCCGAAGCGCCACCGCCGCTACGCCCGGCACCTCCTCCACAGCATCGTCCCGTCGCAGCGCTGGGGGATCGCGAAGGTCCGCCCGCGGGGCTGGAAGCTCTACTTCAAGGGCGGCTGGGGGACCGGGACGGGCAGGGTCGACCACCAGGTCGCCTTCCTCCAGAACCACAGCGGGCGGGTGTCGGTCGCGATCCTCACCGAGTTCGACCCCAGCCACGGCTACGGCAAGCACACCCTGAAGGGGGTGGCGGCGCGCCTCATTCGCGGGCTGCCGCGGCGCCTGCCTCATTGACTCGCCGGCCATCAGGCCGTCATTGGCGCCTTTTGCACCGTATGCGTCCGAAACTCGCCAGAGCGGTGGGGGTGCTCGGGGCGCCTTAGGTCCACTCGGGGCCGAAGAGCGGCGGGCGCGAGACGATCGGCTTCAGGACCAGGGCCTCGCGGGCGCGGTCGGCGATCCCCCGGGCCGTGAGCCCGAAGTGCTCCATGCAGGCCTCGCCGGTGCCGGAGACGCCGAACTCGTCGCCCATTCCGACGGCGAAGATCGGCACCGGGTGCTGCTCGGCGGCGAGCTGGCGGACCGCGTCGGCGAGCCCACCGACCACGCGGTGCTCCTCGGCGGTGACGGCGACCCCGGTCTTTCCCAGCGACTCGAGGATCGCCTCCGAATGGATCGGCTTGATGATCGAGACGTTCAGCACCTGGGCCTCGACGCCGTCGTCGCGCTCCAGCGAGTCGGCCGCCTCGAGCGCCCGCCACACCATGTGGCCGGTGGCGATCAGCGTGATGTCCTTGCCCTCGCGCATGACGTCGACCCCGCCGCCGAGCGTCTCGGGGATCTCGTCGTAGAGGATCGGCGTCGCCGGCCGCCCGAAGCGCATGTACATCGGCTCGTCGCGGTCGTAGGACTCCATCGTGGCGCGGTACGCCTGGTTGTAGTCGGCCGGGATCACGACCGTCATTCGGGGCATCGCCCGCATCAGCGCGACGTCCTCGATCATCTGGTGCGAGGCGCCGTCCTCGCCCAGCGAGACGCCGCCGTGCGACGCGCCGATCCGCACCTTGAGCTCGTTGTGGGCGATTCCGAGCCGGACCTGGTCGTAGGCGCGGCCGGCAGCGAAGATCGCGAAGGTAGAGCAGTACGGGACCTTTCCGGTCGCCGCGAGCCCACAGGCCATCGACATCATGTTCGCCTCGGCCGCCCCGACGTTGAAGAAGCGGTCGGGGAAGCGCTTGCCGAACTTAATCGACTGGGTCGAGACCGCGAGATCCGCGTCGAGGGCGACGACGTCCTCGTGGCGCTCACCCAGTGCGGCCAGCGCGTCGCCGTAGGCGTGGCGAGTCGCGATCGGCTCGGTCTTCGCCTCCATCGCCCTCACGCCTTCCGGCCGTGGAGCGCTCTGGTCTGCTCCTCGAGCCTGCCGGCGAGCTCCTCGAGCGCCTCGGCGGCCTGCTCCGGGCTCGGGGGCTTGCCGTGGAACCCGAACCGGCCCTCCATCGACGAGACGCCCTTTCCCTTCCGCGTCTGGGCCACGATCGCCGCGGGGCCTCGGATCGTGCGGCTGCGCTCGAGCGCCTCCACCACCTGCTCCATGTCGTGCCCGTCGATCTCCACGGCGTCCCAGCCGAATGCCTCGAACTTGGCCCGCACGTCACCGACGTCCATGACCTCCTCGGTGGTGCCGTCCGTCTGGAGGTGGTTGTAGTCGACGATCGCGGTCAGGTTGGAGACTCCGAAGTGGACGGCCGCGGTTGCGCCCTCCCACGTCTCGCCCTCCTGGCAATCGCCGTCGGAGAGCAGCCCGAACACCTGCGCGGTGTCGTCGAGCCCGTCGAGCCGCAGCGCCGCGCAGATGCCGACGCACATCGAGAGCCCCTGCCCGAGCGACCCGGTCGAGACCTCGATCCCGGCGGTGCGGCGCATGTCGGGGTGGCCTTGGAGCTGGGCGCCGATCTGTCGCAGGCCCATCAGGTCCTCGAGCGGGAAATAGCCGTGCTGAGCGAGCGCGGCGTACTGAATCGGCGCGGCGTGGCCCTTGCACAGGACGAACCGGTCGCGGGCCGGCCAGTCGGGCCGCTCGGCGTCGTGGCGTAGGACGCGGTAGTAGAGGGCGGCGACGACGTCGGCGGCCGAGAGCGAGGAATCCAGGTGCCCCGACTTCGCCACCGCGAGCATCCGCACGCAGTCGATCCGGAGCACGGTCGCCCAGCGCTCGAGCTCCGCGGTCGTCGGCCTCGCCTCCGCGCGCTCGGCGAGCTTCGGCGGAGGCTTCGGGTCCGGGACGGGCCTCAGGTGCGTCACGGCGGCGAGATTAGCGGCGGACCCCATCCGCGGCGAGGCTATGCCCGCGCGTGGACGGAACCGCTCACCCGGATTCCCGCAACGAGCGGTAGGTTTGCCCTTCAAACGAGGGCCGGAGGAACCGCGATGACCACCACCGATCAGCTGCTGAAGAACAACGAGCGCTTCGCACAGGGATTCGACGGGGGTGATCTGCCGCTGCCCCCCGCGAAGAAGATCGCGATCGTCGCCTGCATGGACGCCCGTCTCAACCCGTATCCCATCCTCGGGCTCGAGCTGGGCGACGCCCATGTAATTCGAAACGCCGGTGGGGTGATTACGGACGACGAGATCCGCTCGCTTGCGATCTCCCAGCACCTGCTCGGGACCGAGGAGATCATGCTGATCCATCACACCGACTGCGGGATGCTGACGTTCAGCGACGGCGAGTTCGCCGACAGGCTCGAGGCGGAGACCGGCGAGCGGCCCCAGTGGGAGGCGCGCTCGTTCCCCGACCTCGACCAGGACCTCCGGGACTCGATGACGCGCATCAAGGAGAGCCCCTTCATCCCGAACAAGGACAGCGTTCGTGGGTTCGTCTACGACGTGAGGAGCGGCGCGCTCCGCGAGGCCACCTGACCGGCCCAGCCCGCCCGCTATAACGGGGCGGTGAGGCGGCTCCTGCGCGCTCCCTGGGTGTGGGTCGTCGCGGCGGTCGCGACCGCGGCGGGCGTCCTCGCGATCTCGAGCGCCACCGACGACGGCGGTAGCGATTCGGTGCGCACCGGGACGGCGAGCACGGCTCCCTCGGCGAGCGCCCCGGCCAATCGCCGGCCCACTCACACTAAGGGGCACCTGAGCAAGAAGGGGGCCCGCCGCCAGGTCCACGAGGCTGTCAACCAGTCTCCCTCCCCTCGCCTCGACGCCGCCGAGCGGCAGGTCGCGACCGTTGTCCGCGACTACGTCGCCGCGCTCAACGCGCGCGATGGGCGCCGGGGCTGCCGCCTGTTCGTGCCCGGAGCGCTCTCAGGCGTCGACTTCCCGCGGGCTCGAGGCGACTGCGCGCGCTCCCTCTCGGCCTCCGTCGGCTACCGCGATCCGCGGGGCTTTCCCGTGTATGACGGCTCCCGCGTCGCGCGCATCCCGCGGGTCGCGATCAGCGGGTCGGACGCGCGGGTGACGGCGACGATCGTCACGCGCTTCGCCGGCAACCGCGAGCCGTCGGTGGAGGACGACATCATCTACTTGCGGCGATCCGGCTCCCGGTGGCTGATCGCGAAGCCGAGCGCCACGCTCTACCGGGCGATCGGGGTCGGGACGATCCCGCCCCAGGCCATCACGCCGCCGCGCGGCTAGCGCTTCACCGAGACGATCTTCGGCCCGCTGCCGCCGCCCAGCAGGGTGACGAAGGCGCGCCTCTTCGACAGCGAGGTCGTCCAGAGCAACCGGTCGCGCCCGTGGTGGTAGACCGCGTGCCCGGCCCCGTGGCGCCCGAGCTTCTTCAGCATCAGCTGCTGCTTGAGCTTTCGCGGGTGAGTCGCCTGCGGCGACTCCGAGCCGCGGGAAACCCGCACGTAGAGCAGGCGCTTCCCGAGGACCGAGGGGTTCAGGAGCTCAGCGGTCTTCGAGCGAAGGACGGTGCCGTGGTGGCCCGAGCCGAGGCTGCGGCGCTTGATCGAGTTGGAGTGGCGCTTGGACACCGAGAAGAAGACCTGCCCTCCGTCGATGCTGGGGTGCCCGAGCTGAGACGGGCTGTTCGCCGACGCGATCCCCCGGACGTTGCCGGGGTGTCCCGGATGGCGAATCCGCCGGTCCTTGAGGTCGTAGTGGTCCTCGTTGACCGCCAGGTAGACGAGCCAGCGGTTCGACACCGCGACGGCCTGTGCGTTCGGGGCGGTGACGGACCCCAGCACGGACCGGTTGAAGCGGCTGAGGATCTTGATCTGGTCCCCCGAGATCACCGCCGCACGATTGCCGCCAAGGGCTGGATCTCGGCCCGGTAGGTCGTGGTGGTGGCCGTGGAACCGCAGCACGCCGCTGCGATCTCCCTTCTGGTAGGCAAGCGCCTTTCCGGCGGCCGAGGGGTCGGCGCCGTTCGGTGTCTCGGTCTGGGCCGCGGTCGCGACGCCGGTCGCGGTGAGCGCTGCGGCCACGAGCCCCAGGCCCACCGCGTCGCCGACGCGAAACGCCCGGTAGAGCACCGGCCTCTCGGCCATCAGCTCGATGCACCGGATGCCGAAGGGTGTCTCCACCACGGGGGCGACGAACAGCACCGGTAGGGCGCGGCCCACCCCGAAGGCGGCCCCGATTACGAGCCCCGCGGTCGGGTCTCCGATTGCCAGGCTGATTCCGGCCAGCGCCCAGACGCCGAAGCTGAGCACGAAGGTCGAGAAGCCGAGCCCGAGGAGCACGCCGTAGAGCGCCGCGGCGAGCGGCAGTGGCATCGTCCATCGCCAGCCCTCGGGAAGCTGGCGGCGGATCTGAGGCGCGATCCGGACCCCGCGGGCCTCGGCGACCGCCGCGGCGATGGCGATCGCCGCCGCCACCAGGTAGGCGGCCTCGCCACCGGCGCCGTGAATCACGTCGCCGAGTACGGACAGGAGCCCGAACGTCGCGACCCCACCGAGGATCGCGCCGGGCACGAACGTCGCGCAGGCCGCGAGCGTCGTGGGCCGCCGTCCGTCGTCCCCGGCGAGCCCGATCGTCTCCACCATCGAGAAGCCGCAGGGCGACCAGGCCCCGGTGAGGCCGATGAGGAGCGCGGCGCCGGCGAGGGTGAGCTCGGGCGCGGTCATCGCGATCTCCTTCCCCCTCTCAGCACGGGACGTGGGTCTGGTAGTACTGGACGCAGAAGACCTTTCGCCCCTTGAAGCAGTAGCCATGGAGGGCGGCGTCCCCGTTGATCCGGGTGTTGTGGTGGGCGCAGCAGTCCCAAAGCTTGCGCACGGTCCCGCCGCAGCACCGGTACCACGCCCCCTGCGACTCCGCCTTGAACCCGTAGGACTCGGCCGTCTGCTTGCACACCTTGGTCCTCGGTGCGGGCGGAAGCGGCTGGCCGTCCGGGTCGCGGAGCAGGTCGCCGTTGTCGTGAATCGGTCGCCCCGAGGAGTTGACGAGCCGCCCGATGTTGTCGACGGGCCGGCCGTCGCTTGGGCGGACCGGGAAGCCGCGCGAGTCGATTCGCGGCAGCCCCAGCGGGTGGATGCACGACCCCGTGGTGAAGGTGTGACCGCAGAAGTGGAAGGCCTCGGCCTCGCCCGGCCTCACCGCCTTCGCGACGACGCCACCGACGGTCGCGGCGATCAGGCCCGAGCCGACGCGCGCGAGAAATCCCCGGCGCGAGGTGTCCCCTGCCAGGGAGTCGAGCGCCTCGCCGACCCGGTCCCGCTCGGCCATCTAGGCGCTCACCGCCTCTTCGGCACGGCGCCGCTCGGCCGTGGCGATCACGCTCTCGAGCTGAGCCAGGTTGTTGAAGGTCCCCTTCGCCAGCACCGCCCCCTCCGGGTCAACCGCGATCGCGAATGGGCTGCCGGGGACCCCGAGCTCGGACCACACCTCGTGCTCGGCGACCTCATCGAAGACCGCGACGTCGATCACCGGACTGTCCGACAGCGTGGCGACCGCGGGGCGAAGGCCGTGGCAGACCCGGCACCCCTCGGAGGTGAACACGGCGAGCCCCATGCCGGTCTCGGCGATCCGCCCGAAGCTGCGGGCGAGGCCGGTGGGCTCTCCGAGCGCTGGGCCCTCCTCGGCGATCTCTAGCGCTGAGGACGGTCCGAGCCGCAGACGCAGCATCCCGACCTCGCGCGCGAGGGCCAGGACCGCGATCACGAGCCCGACGCAGGCGAGCAGCGCAACCACCAGCCCGAGGCCCAGCCACTCGTCCGTCGAGAGGCTCCGCTCGGGCAGGAAGGGAAGGGCGGCGAAGCAGGCCGCGAGGGCGAGATTTCGGGCCACGGACCCCCACCCGACCGTGGAGCGCGAGCCGAAGCAGGCGCACGGGGCACCCGCCCGGCCGCGCATGATCGCGCCTACGAGCGCGGCGGCGAACATCGCCATCAGGGCGGCGGCGAGCCATTCGGCGCCCTCCACCCCGGCGACGATGGCCGCGGCGAGGCCAAGCTCGGTGGCAACCAGGATCGCCCAGCCGATCCACCGAAGCCGCTCGTCCTCGAGGTCGAAGGTCGCAAGCGCAGCCCGACTCGAGCCGGGGCTGGCCAGCTTCAGCACCGCCGACCCTGCCAGGACGAAAGCCAGTACCAAACGGGCGAGGAGCCCGAACACGGCCCGCAAGCTATCAGCGAGCGGCACCGGCGTCCAGGCCGGTCTCTCCTCATCGCTGGTCGAGTTCCGACGACAATGGCAACGGAACTCGACCACCGACGGGAACAACCGGGCGCGGGGTGGCGACTAGCCGATCGCGACCATTCGCTCGATCGGAATGCGGGCGCGCTCCGCAAGCTCGAGGGGGACCTTGACCTCGTGCTCGAGGCGGAGCAGCGAGTCGCGAAGCTTCGGCAGGGTGATCATCTTCATGTACCTGCAGAACGCCATCCGGTTCGCCTCGACCAGGCGAGCCCGCGGCGCGGCCCGCTGCAGCGGGTAGAGCATTCCCGTCTCGGTGGCGACGATGAATTCGCCGTCTGGGTGCTCGGAGACGTGCCGGAGCATCCCAGACGTGGAGAGCATCCGAACGCCGTCCGGGTCGAGGTCGCCGGCGGCCACGTACTCCATGGCCTGGGTCGAGCAGCCGCACTCCGGGTGGATCAGGAACTCGGCGTCGGGGTGCTCGGCGCGGGTCTCGGCGATGTCGCTCGGTCGGATCCCCGCGTGGACATGGCACTCGCCGTCCCAGACGTGGAAGCGCGAATAGCGCTCGGCGTCGTCGGCGAGGCGCAGCTCCCGCGCGACGTACGCGCCCAGCCACATGTCGGGGCCGAAGAGGATCTCGGTCCCGGGTCCGTGCTCGCGCCAGACGTGCTCGACGACCTGGACCGCGTT
>DATGAF010000090.1:0-12470 GCA_035313645.1 Solirubrobacterales bacterium | reverse complement strand
GCGAGGGCCTCACCTGGTCGGACATGCGGCTGCGCGCCCTCAGCGCGGCGCCGGTCCGGCTCTCGCCGAAGCCCGGAAGCGCCGAGACCGCCTCCGGCTAACGCCGGACTCGAGCCACATCAGCTCGAGTGGAGCATTGAGTGTGTCTACGACACACAACCCTCCACTCGTCCATCTCGGGGCGGCCCGCGGAGGTGAGCTCGGCGGCGAGATCGGGCGCCTACCCGCGCGTGAGCGTCACGATCGGTCCTGTAGCCTCAGCCCGCGATGGCCCTTTCGAACATCGCGGGGTTTCCACGCATCGGCCCGAACCGCGAGCTCAAGTTCGCGACCGAGGGCTTCTGGCGCGGTGAGGTCCCCGAGACCGAGCTGCTCGAGGCGGCGAAGCGAATCCGGCTCGACAACTGGCGCTTCATGCGTGAGGCGGGGGTGGACCTGATCCCGTCGAACGACTTCTCGCTGTACGACCACGTCCTCGACACGGTCGCCCTGGTCGGGGCGGTGCCGGAGCGCTACGCGCACCCGGGCGGCCCGGTCGGGCTGGACGCCTACTTCGCGATGGCCCGGGGCCGCCAGGGGGGCGGCGTCGACGTCACCGCGATGGAGATGACCAAGTGGTTCGACACCAACTACCACTACATCGTCCCCGAGCTCGGTCCCCGGGCGTCGTTCTCGCTGTCGTCCTCGAAGCCCTTCGACGAGCACGCCGAGGCGATGGAGGAGCTCGGGATCGACACGGTGCCGGTGATCGTCGGGCCGGTGTCGCTGCTCCTGCTCGGGAAGGCGGCCGACGGAACTCCGGGCGACTTCGACCGCCTGACGCTGCTCGAGCCGCTGCTCGAGGTCTACGGCGAGGTGATCGAGCGCCTGGCCGAGCAGGGGGCCACCTGGGTCCAGCTAGACGAGCCGTGCTTCGTGGAGGATCGCCCGGAGCGCGAGCTCGACGCGCTTCGCCTCGCGTACGAGGAGCTGGCTCGGGTCCACGAGCGGACCCGGATCTGCGTCAAGACCTACTTCGACCACGCGGGCGACGCCTACGGAGTGCTCCGGGACCTGCCGATCGAGGGCGTCGGCCTCGACTTTCACCGGGGGCCCAGGAACGTCGAGCTGATCGCCGACGAGGGGGGCCTCGACGATCAATGGCTGTTCGCCGGGATCGTGGACGGTCGCAACGTGTGGATCAACGAGCTCGAGCACAGCCTCGACCTGCTCGGGGGGCTGCGCGACCGGTGCGCGCAGCTCGTCGTATCCACCTCGTGCTCCCTGCTTCATGCGCCCCTGGACCTCGATGCCGAGCCCGCATCTGAGGTGCTCGAGGACGACCTTCGCTCGTGGATGGCGTTCGCCAAGCAGAAGGTCGGCGAGGTCGTGACGCTGGCGCGCGGGCTCGGTGAGGGCCGTGCGGCGATCGCCGGCGAGCTCGATGCAAACGATCGTGCCCTGGACGGCCGCCGGGACTCGCACAGGACCAGCAACCCTGAGGTCCGCGAGCGCGTCGCCGCCCTGACCGACGCCGACGCCCGCCGCGAGAGCCCGTTCGAGCTGCGGCGGGAGGCGCAGCGGTCCCGGCTCGATCTGCCGCTCTTCCCGACGACGACGATCGGCTCCTACCCGCAGACCGCCGAGATCCGCCAGGCGCGGGCCGAGCTTCGCGACGGCCGGATCGACGAGGCCGAGTACGTGCGCCGGATGCGCGCCGAGGTCGAGCGCGTGATCCGCTTCCAGGAGGAGGTCGGGCTCGACGTCCTGGTTCACGGCGAGCCCGAGCGCAACGACATGGTCCAGTACTTCGCCGAGCAGATGGAGGGCTACGTGTTCACCCAGAACGCGTGGGTGCAGTCCTACGGCTCGCGGTACGTGCGGCCGCCGATCATCTACGGCGACGTGCGCCGGCCGCGCCCGATGACCACCGACTGGATCGCCTTCGCCCAATCGCTCGCCGAGAAGCCGGTGAAGGGGATGCTCACCGGACCCGTGACGATGCTCCAGTGGTCGTTCGTCCGTGACGACCAGCCGCGCGCGGAGACGTGCGAGCAGCTCGCGCTCGCGATCCGCGACGAGGTCGCCGATCTCGAGGCCGAGGAGATCAAGGTGATCCAGGTGGACGAGCCGGCGATCCGCGAGGGCCTGCCCCTGCGCGCCGAGCGCTGGAACGAGTACCTCGAGTCGGCGGTGTACTGCTTCCGCGTCGCCACCTCGGCGGTCCGCGACGAGACCCAGGTCCAGACCCACATGTGCTACTCGGACTTCGGCGACATCATGGAGCAGATCCAGCAGATGGACGCCGACGTCACCCTGATCGAGGCGGCGCGCTCGCGGATGGAGCTTCTGCACGACTGGGAGCGCACCGGCTACGCCCAGGACATCGGCCCGGGCGTGTACGACATCCACTCGCCCCGGGTGCCTCCGGCGGAGGAGATGGCCGAGCTACTGCGGGCGGCGGCCCGAGTCCTGCGCCCCGAGCAGCTCTGGGTGAACCCCGACTGCGGCCTCAAGACCCGGACCTGGGAGGAGATCGAGCCGGCCCTCCGCAACATGGTCCGGGCGGCGAAGCAGCTTCGCGAGGGGCTCGTCCCCGCCTGAGCCGCCTGCCGCTGCCGCGGCCGCGGCCGCGGCGGGAGGATCGTTACGAACTCTTTACCGAATGCTCACCCGATGCTTGCTAGCGTGAACCCTTGGCGCAAGCGGAGCCCGTGAGCGACGGGCGAAAGGGGGACGTGAGATGGCCGAGGATCGGATTCGAGGCAGAGAGCCGCCCGGCGGCGACCCGCGGCACATTCGGGGCACCGAGCTGCTCGGAGGCGACCCGCAGCGTCTCGAGCTGAGCGATGGCTCGCGGCTGATGCTCGACGGCTCGAGCGACCACGACCGGGTTCGGTGGAGGCGGCTCGGCAGGCGACGCTCGAGCGTGAGCGTGGCGGAGGCGGTCGACCTGGCCGGCGCCGAGTTCGGCGATTACGTGGCGATTCGCACGCGCGCTGAGGCGGCCTGGCTTCGGGCCGTCGCCGACTGGTATCGCGAGCAGGCCGACCGTCTCCAGCGCGAGCTGGCGGAGGCGGGAGCCGGCGCGTAGCGACCGGGCTCCCGGCCTCCGGCCGGACGCCTACAAGACGACGCCGTGGCGGACGACGTTCGTCGAGACGACCTGCTCGTCCGCGAAGTGGCGGACGTAGTCACGCCCGCCCGCCCGAGCTCCGGTCCCCGATAGGCGGTTGCCGCCGAACGGCTGGCGGGCGACCATCGCGCCCGTGATCGCCCGGTCCACGTAGACCACCCCGGCCGGCAGGAGCTCGACCAGCCGCTCGATCCGGTCCGGCTGGCGGCAGAAGATCCCGGCCGTGAGGGCCTGGGGAAGGGCCGCGACGCGGGCCGCCGCGTGATCCAGGTCGCGCACCCGCTCGACCGTCAGCAGGGGGCCGAAGATCTCCTCTCGAAGCACCGGCGAGTCCTCCGCCAGGCGGTCGCCGTCGACGAGGAGCGGGGTCACGAACTGGCCGCCCTCGGGCGCCGGGGCGCGGGCCAGCTCGGCGTCCTCGCAGAGGTCGGCGTAGCCGCGATAGCGGGACATGGCGTCGGTATCGATCAGCGCCGGCACCTCCGTGGCGAAGTCTCCCGCCGGCCCCACCCGAAGCAGCTCGACCGCTCCGGAGAGTCGGTCCACGAGGCGGTCGGCGATCGCCTCGTGGACGAGCGCCCGCGCCGCCGCCGAGCACTTCTGGCCCGCGTAGCCGTACGCCGAGCGGACGATCGCCGGGACCGCCTCGTCGAGGTCGACGTCGGAGTCGACCAGCACGCAGTTCTTGCCCCCCAGCTCGGCGACGATCCGCTTGATCTGGCGCTGCCCCTCCGCGGCGTGGGCCCGGCGCTGGATCTCGAGCCCGACCGCGGCGGACCCGGTGAAGGCGATCGTCGCCACCCGCGGCTCGGCGACCAGCCACCGTCCGAGCTCGGCCGCACCCGGAAGGAACGCGAGCGCCGCGGGGTCGGCGCCCGCGTCGAGGAGCACCCGCACGAGCTCCCAGCCACAGGCCGGGCTCTGCTCGGCGGGCTTGAACAGGACCGGGTTGCCCATCACGAGCGCCGCCGCCACCATGCCGCAGGGGATCGACAGCGGGAAGTTCCAAGGGCTGATCACCGCGGTGGGGCCGCGGGGGCGCAGCCGGAGCACGTTGCGCTCCCCCGGCGCGTGCGCCAGCTCCCCCGCCGCGGCGCCCGCCGCCTCGGCGTAGAGGCGCAGGAAGTCGATCGCCTCGCAGACCTCGGCGTCCGCGTCCTCCCAGGGCTTTCCGACCTCGCGCACGATCAGCGCGGCGAGGCGATCACGCCGCTCGACGAGCAGCGCCGCGGCGCGCTCGAGGACTCCAGCCCGACTTCCCAGGGGACGCCGCGGCCACTCGGACTCCAGCGCCAGCTCGAGCGCCCGCTCCGCCTCCTCGGCGTCGGCCCAGCGAAGGCGTGCGACCTCGCGATCGGGCTCGCACGGGTCGGAGGAGGCCCGATCGTCGCCGGCGGCACCCTTTCCGGCGAGCACGACCTCGGGTCGCAGCGGGAGCTCGCGGTCGAGTGCCCCGAGCGCCTCCGTCAGCCGGTCCCGGACCTCAGCTCGGCGAAGCTCGAGGAGCGGATGGTTTCGAAAGCTCACCCCGGCGCCTCCAGCAGCTCCTCGAGCGAATGGTGGCGCTGCCGCAGCAGGAAGCCCTGGCTCGATGAGTTCTCGAGCAGGCGACGCACGAGGTAGGCCATGCCCGCGACCAGGTCGCCGATCGGGGTGTAGACGCGCACCCGGTAGCCGAGGCGCCCGAGCCCCGCCGCGATCTCGTCGCCGAGCCCGCGGAGGACCTGGAACTCGATCTCCCCGCGGTCGCCGCCGCGCTGCTCGAGGAAGGCGGCCGCGTGGGCCAGCGAGCGCAGGTTGTGGGTTGCGATCGCGGGACGCACCGCCCCCCGAACCTCGATCAACCGCCGGCTCAGGCGCTCGAAGCACGCGTCGCTTTGGCGCTTCTCGCCCCACACCGGGGGCTCCCACCCGCGCTGGGTCGCCACCACTCGCTCGTGATCCCAGTAGGCGCCCTTGACGAGGCGGATCGTCGGCGGTGGGCTGCGGTCGGCGAGCGCGGCCGAGCCGATGACCCGCTCGAGCGACTCCTCCGCGTCGCGAAGGTACGCCTGGACGACCACCCCGACCGAGGGGCCGTCCTCGAACTCCCGGCCCGAGAGGACCTCCTCCAACGCCATGAGCAGGGTCTCGCGGCTGTCGTAGTCCTCCATGTCGAGGTGGACGTGGGCGTGCGCGTCGCGCGCGAGGCGGAGGAGCGGGCGAAGCCGCCGGGCGGCGTCGCCGGCGCCGAGCTCCGGCGCCAGGGGCCGGAGCATCGGCGTCAGCGCGGTGAGTTTGATCGACAGGTTCGCTCGCGGCAGCGCGCCGTGCTGGTCGCCGTCCAGGAGCGGCTGGGCCGTCCAGCCGCTCGTGACCTCGCTCAGGGTGCGAAGCGTCTCGGCGCAGCGCTCGAAGTAGGCCTCGGCCTCGGCCTCGGTCACCGTTGCCTCGCCGAGCAGGTCGAGCGCGAAGGATTGTCCCTGCCGCCACATCAGGCGAAGGTTGCGGGTGGCGGCGCTGACGCTGCGCCCGGCGATGAACTGTCGGGCGATCAGGGCGGTCGCGGGCCCGGTGCCGAGACCGTAGAGCGCCAGGAGCGGCGTGGGTGCCGATCGGGCCCGCAGCGGTCGGAGGAGGGCCGGGACCCGGTCGTCCTCGACCTCGCGCAGGAACGCGCGCAGATGGGCGCCGCGCTCTCGCGGCCCGCGGCAGGCGGGGGCGACGTCGATGAACCGAAACAGCGCCGAGCGAAGCGCCGGACGCTGGTCCAGGCTTCCCAGGGATCTCCGGCCGAGCGCCACGAAGGGGTGGTGCCAGGCGCCCGGCTCCCTCCGCCAGAGCTCCTCGGCCAGCTCGCGGGTCCGGCTCTCCAGCACGTCATCCATCTCGACCGAGGCTACCCCGGCGGGCCGGCGCCGGCGCGTCGCCCGCGGGGGGTCGAGGCCCGGCCCTAGAGCCCCAGGCGCCGGCGGATGCCGCGGGCGTTCATGAGCCGGAAGACCCTGGCGATCGAGCGGCGCTTCGCCGCCGTGTAGGGGAACCAGAGCGGATCGGACTTCCCCTGCTTCACCCGCGGGGAGACGATCGACTCCGGACGCACGAACTTCTTGATCCCGTAGGAGCCGTGGCGGAACCCGATTCCGGACTCCTTCCAGCCGCCCATCGGCACGCCGAGCGCGTAGTAGTTCGTGAGCACGTCGTTGACGTTCACCGCCCCCGCCTCGAGCCGCCGCGCGATCTCCTCGCCCCGGCGGCTCGATCCCGCGAAGACCGAGGCCGAGAGCCCGTAGCGGGTGTCGTTCGCGAGCCGCACCGCGTCGTCGGCGTCCTTCACCTTCATCACGGGGATCACCGGCCCGAAGGTCTCCTCGGTCATCACCTTCATCGAATGGTCCGCGTCGGCGATCACCGTCGGCTCGTACCAGTCGCCCGGGCCGTCGCGGCGGTTGCCGCCGGTGAGGACCCGCGCTCCCTTGCCGCGGGCATCCTCGACGTGATCGGCCACGACCTCCGCCTGCGCCGGAGTGGTCATCGCGCCGACGTCGGCCTTGAACGAGCGCCCGTCATCGCCCTGCCTGACCCGGCCGACCGCCTGAGTGAGCCGCTCGACGTACTCGTCGTAGACCGGCTCCTCAACGTAGACGCGCTCGATCGCCATGCAGATCTGGCCCGTGTTGGCGAGGGCGCCGGTCGTCGTGGCGTTGACCGCGCGGTCGAGGTCGGCGTCCGCGAGCACGATCAGCGGATCCTTGCCGCCCAGCTCGAGGCTGACGGGGGTCAACGTGTCCGCCGCCCGCTTCATCACCACCTTGCCGGTTCGGTCCGAGCCCGTGAACTGCACGAAGTCCACCTCGTCGACGAGGGCCCCACCGGTCTCGCCGACTCCATTCACGACCTCGAGCACGTCGGGGCCGCCGATCTCCTCCTTCCACGCCCGGACGATCTCCATCACCGAGAGCGGCGTGAACTCCGACGGCTTGATCACCACCGCACATCCCGCGACGAGGGCGGGGATCGCGTCGTCGAAGGCGAGGATGATCGGGAAGTTCCAGGGGCTGATCACCCCCACCACCGGATACGGGCGGTAGACGATCCGCAGCCGCTTCACCCTCAGCGGCAGCATGTGGGGGGTGGGCGTCTCCTCGGCGAGGAACTCCGCCCCGTGACGGGCGTAGTAGTTGATCGTTCCGCAGATGAACGGAGCCTCGAGCTCGGCCTCGGCGCGGACCTTTCCGGTCTCTTCCTGCATGACGTCGGCCAGGTGGCCCTCGTTGTCGATCATCCAGTCGCGAAGGCGCGCGAGCCAGCGTCGCCGACCAGGAATCCCGATCGCCTCCCACTCCGGTTGGGCGGCGCGAACCCGCGCGACCGCCTCGGCGACCCGATCCGGCGGGTCGATCGGCACCGCGCGGATCGTCGAGCCGTCCACCGGGCGGTGAAGCTCGATCGTCTCGCGCCGCGGGGAGTCCCCGTCGTGCGCCGTCGGCTCCGCAGCGGTGTGGCTCGCGGTGGCGCCTTCCATCCGAATCGGACTCTACTGCGGCGCCGAGGTGCGAGGAGCGGCTACCTGTGCACGAGTCGATAGACCGGACCGTCGAGCGAGGTGACGTAGACCTTGCCCCCGGCGCCCTCGCCGAACGAGGTGGGGTGGTCGACGTGGACCCCGAGGGCCCGGTCGCGGCGGGCGCGGCGGCGCCCGGGGACGAAGCTCCGTAGCTGGCCCCGGTAGAAGTCCGCGTACAGGTAGCGACCGCGGAGGCTTCGAAGGCCATGGGCGTGGACCACGACGCCCCCCGTGGTCGCGCACCCGCCCGCCGACTCGCAGTTGGAGCCCGTGTGCGAGTACTCGAAGATCGGCGGCTCGTAGTGCCGCCGCGGGACGTGCGTGGCGGCGCGAAAGACGTGACGGCCCTCGAAGCGGTTCCAACCGAAGTTCGCGCCGCGCAGGCTCTTGCGGCGCTCGTAGTCGACCTCCTCCCAGCTGTCTTGGCCGACGTCGCCGATCACGATCCTGCCGCGGTCGAATGAGAACCGGAACGGGTTGCGGAGCCCGAGCGCGTAGATCTCGTTCCCGCCGCGCTTGCCGACGTACGGGTTTCCGCGGGGAACCGTGTACGGCTTGGAGCCGCGCCTGTGCGGGTCGATGCGCAGCAGCTTGCCGAGCAGCTCGTGCTTGCTCTGAGCGTTCTGGTGCGGATCGCCCTCCGCGCCGCCGTCGCCCGGCGCCAGATAGAGCATGCGGTCAGGGCCGAAGGCGAGGGTGCCGCCGTTGTGGTTCGACGCGCCGGGATGTGGGATGACGATCACCCGACGGCGTGAGCGCTCGCGCACGCGGGCGTGCGACGCGGTGTGAAACGCGTCGACCTCGATGTTCCCCTTGCCGTTCGTGTAGTAGGCGTAGACGAGGTGGTTACTCCGATACCGCGGGTCGAAGGCGATCGAGAGCAGGCCGCGCTCGCCCTGCGTCGAGACCCGGCGATGGATGTCGAGGAAGGGCCGGCGGCGGACGTGGCCCCTCTCGGCGACGCGCACCCTCCCGGCCCGCTCGACGACGTAGAGGAGCCGCGGCGCGCCCGGGGCATGGGTCACGTACATGGGCGCCGCGAAGCTCCCGATCCTTCGCTTCGCCACCCCGCCGTGGCCGTCGCCAGCCTTCTGGCGAGCCGGGCGGTCGCTGCCCCGCGAGGCCGTGTCGGCGAGGCCCAACGCCGCCGCGGCCACGAGCGCGAATACCCACGAGGCGACGGCCAGCCAGTACGCGCCGCCGGGCGGACTGCGCCCCTGCGGCTCAGGGTCCCTCCACAAGGCGGTACACCGGCCCGTCCCGGGAGGCGACGTAGATCCGGCCGCCGACACCCTCCCCGAACGAGGTCGTGCTCGAGACCCCCAGCCCGGTGTCCTGGTCGTTGCTGGCGCCGCCGGTGTCGGGGATGAAGCTTCGGATGTCGCCCGTGCACAGATCGCTGTACAGATAGCGCCCGTTCAGCTGGCCGAGGGACGCGGAGTGCACGACGTAGCCGCCGATGATCGCGCAGCCTCCCGTGGCGGCATGCGTGTAGGTGAAGATCGGGAAGGTCGGGGCGTCCGGGCCGGGGCGACCCGGGTCGTCGAGCTGGTCACCCTCCCATTCGGGCCAGCCGAAGTTGGCCGCCTTGGCGGCGCCGCGAGTCGTGTAGTCCACCTCCTCGACCGCCCCCTGGCCGACGTCGCCGATCGCGACGTCCCCGTTGGCGGAGTCGAACGAGAACCGCCACGGGTTGCGCAGCCCGTACGAGTAGATCTCGTCGCGCCCCGGTTTGCCGACATAAGGATTGCCGCGGGGAACGGTGTAGGGGTGATGGCCGTGGCGGCGCGGGTCGATGCGGAGGAGCTTGCCGAGGAGGACGTCCAGGTGCCTGGCGTTGTCGTGGCAGTCGTCCGCGCAACCGCCGTCGCCGGTCCCGATGTAGAGGAACCCGTCGGGGCCGAACTGGAGCTGGCCGCCGTTGTGGTTGCTCTCGGCTGGGTGCGGGATCAGGAGCACCCGGCGTCTCGTGGAGGGGCGAGCACGGGTCGCCGACCTCCTGGAGCGCTTGAACTCATCGACCTCGTTGTTGCCGTCCGCGTTCGTGAAGTAGACGTAGAAGCGACGCGACCTTCGGTAGTTCGGAGCGAACGCGACCGAGAGCAGTCCCCGCTCGGCGCCGTCGAAGCCGACCCGGCGGTGGATGTCCAGGAACGGATGGGAGAGCTCCCGGCCCCGACGGACGACCTCGATCCGGCCTGGCTGCTCGACCACGAACAGGAGGCGGCTAGCGCCGGGGGCGTTGTCGACGTAGGTGGGTGAGTCGAAGTTGCCGAGTTCCGTAAGGGCGAGCCCCGCCTTCTCCTGGGCGCCGCCGCCGACCGGCGCGAGGCAGAAAGCCAGCAGTCCGACGGCGACCGCAGCCGCTAGCGCCCTCCCTCGACTGACCCGCCTGCCTAGCACCGCCCCGAAACCTTACGCGGAGCGGCCTGTTTGACTGCCGATCCGCGCCGGCCGGTCAGGGCTTCACCGACGCGAGCCGGTACACCGGCCCCTCGAGCGAGGTCGCGTATAAGTGCCCGGCATCATCGACGCCGAACGAGCTCAGCGAGGGCACCTGAATCCCGAGCGCCCGGTCGTCCTGGGCTCGCCGCCCGGGGCGCGCGGTGAAGCTCCGAAGCTGACCGGAGCAGAAGTCGCCGTACAGGTAGCGCCCGTACAGCGAGGGCAGCGAGCGGTCGCGAACGACGTAGCCGCCCGTGATGGAGCAGCCCGCGTCGTGGCTGTAGACCAGCACGGGAGGCACCTCGTTCGGTGCCTGCTGGTCGGCGTTGTAGCGGGCGAAGCCCTCGTACGCCGACCAACCGAAGTTGGCGCCGCTCCCGGCCCCGCGACGGACCAGGTCGACCTCCTCGAAGCGGGACCCCCCCACGTCGCCGATCGCCAAGGCTCCGGTGCGCGAGTCGAAGGAGAAGCGCCACGGGTTGCGCAGGCCGTACGAGTAGATCTCCGGCCGGGCCCCGGGTCGGCCCGTGAACGGGTTGGAGCGCGGCACCGTGTAGGGGCGCCCGCCGGAGGGCCGGGGGTCGATCCGGAGGATCTTGCCCAGCAGGGTCGAGAGGTCCTGGCCGTTTCGGCGTGGGTCGCCCTCCGGGCCCCCGTCTCCGAGGCCGACGTACAGGAGCCGGCCCGGGCCGAAGAGGAGGAGGCCCCCGTTGTGGTTGGAAAACGGCTGGTGAACGCGAAGCACGACCCGGCGGCTTCGCGGGTCGGCGCGAAGCGAATCGGCTCGGGAGCGGCGGAACTCCACGACCCGGGTATCGCCGGCGGTGTCCGTGTAGTCGACGTAGAAGAGGCCGGATCGCCGGTAGTCGGGCGCGAACGCCATCGAGAGGAGCCCCTGCTCCCCGCAGCACGAGACCCGGCGGCTCAAATCGAGGAAGGGTCGGTCGAGCTTCCGACCGTCACGCAGCACCTCGATCGCCCCTGTCTGCTGGACCACGAAGAGGTTGCGGTGGTCTCCCGGCGGTTGGGTCACGTAGACGGGCTGGTCGAAGTCGCCGACCTTCTCGAGCTGGACCCCGCCGTTTCCGCTCCCGGCGGCCGGTCGGTGCCCGTTCTCCCCCGGGGCGACCGGCGCGCGCTGTCCGGCCGAGCCGGTCGAGCTCGAGGAGCCCCCGCCCCCGCACCCGGCGATCAGGGCGACCGCCGAGATCCCGATCGCTGCCCGCTTCAGCCCGCCCGTCCGGTGGCTCCTACACGCGCGCTAGACGATTCGTGGAATCACTCATCTAGGGCCCACAGTTGGTGACCACCTTGCCGGCGCCGTTGACGCAGGTCTGCGGTGGCTTGCTGGAGATCGTGACCACGAAGTCGCCCTTCACCGGTCCCCCGGCAGGGGCGACGGCCTTGGCCTTTCCCTCCAGCCCCGCCGCCACCTGGTAGTGGATCGTGTAGGTGCCGGCGCGCACCGGCGTCACCCTCCAGACGATGTCCTTGCTCTGCCCGGGCTCGACGGCGCCGAACTGGAACGTGTCGGTCTGCGCCGCCGCCGCGCCCGCGGTCGGCGCCTCGTCGAGGTTCTTGGCGGTCACCCCCGGGGTGAGCAGCTTCGGGTAGTCGTTCTCGAGGATCCAGACCGGTCGGTTGGGGTCGGCGAGGCTGGGATCGTCGATGCGCACGTTGAAGGAGCCCTGACCGGATCCGGTGGAAGAGACGCCGGCCTTGATCTCGCCTGTGTAGATCGTCACCGCCAGATCGGGGATCGTCTCCTTGCCGGAGTTCTTGATCGCCAGCTCGAGGTCGCTGGTCTGGGCGAGGCCCTGGTGGGTGGGGAACTTCTTCTTCGCGACCTGGACCGGGAAGTCGCCCGACGGCTCGGTGACGTCCTGTCGCTGGCCTCCGCCGCACGCGGTGAGGCCCAACCCGGCGGCGAGAAGGGCGATCGTGGCCGCGATCCCTGCTCCGAAGCCCCGGAGTCGCCGGATCCCGGGCCTTGTGCCGCTCTCCTCCAAGGCGCGAGGAACATACCACCTGCCAGCTGAGCGATCCCCCGCTTCCGCCAGGGGTCGAATCCGTCGTCCGAGGCCCTGAATCGAGCGCAAAGTGCGCGTGAAATCGGCCCGCGGGCGCCCGGTCGGGGCTCCCGAGGCCGTGACGGTTGGGGGTGGCGGGTGGCGCTTTCATGGAATACATTTAGTCGGCCGCCCGTGGCATGTGCGGGCGTGCGGAGGAGATGATGATGGTGAGGAGCTTCAGGTCCGAAACAGGCCGGTGTCGTTGAGATAGATGGTCCGAACGGTTGCCGATAGGGCGTTCCTGCCCGCCAAGAGCCTGTTCGAGCAGGTGGGGAACATGATGATCCTCACC
>DATGAF010000089.1:0-17787 GCA_035313645.1 Solirubrobacterales bacterium | reverse complement strand
CCCCTGCGGCCGTGGCTGATCCGGATCGCGCACAACCTGGCGTCGAACTACCACCGCGATCGGGCGCGGCGCCCCGAGGCCGCGCTCGACGCGATCGAGCCCCCCTCGCAGCCCCACGACACGGAGCGGATCGTGGCCGGGCGAGAGGAGCTCCGGCTGGTGATGGACCGGCTCGGCGAGCTCCCCGACGACCGGCGGGACGCGTTGATCATGCGGTTCGCGCTCGGGATGTCCAACCGCGAGATCGCGCGGTCGCTCGGCCGCACCGATGGGGCGACGAAGGTGCTGATCCATCGCGCCATCAGACAGCTCGAGGAGGAGATGGAGGAGTGATGGCGGTCGCCGGGAGGTGGGCAGGATGAGCGAGCACAGCTCGAGGCGCAACCTCGAGGCGCTGCTCTCCGACGCGCTGCGTCCGATCGAGCCGCCGGACGACCTGGCGAGCCGGGTCGAGAACACGCTGACGGCGATCACGGAGCAGGCCGCCGCCGAGCTCTCGAGCTGGGCAGAGGAGCTCTCCGAGGGCGAGCTCGAGGCACTGCGCGATCCCCGCAACTGGGTGCGCCCCGTGGCCGCGGTCGCGGCCGGGACGGTGGCGGGCGGGGCCCTGGTCGTGGTCAGCATGCGCCGCCGGCGCCGCCCGGGCGGCATTCGCGCCGCGGCCGAGAGCGTCCTCAGGCAGGTCCGCCCCGGCTGAACGACGTCAGGCGGGCGCGGGGGTGGCGGGGGCCTCCGTGGTCGGGCTGGCCGCCCCGGCGGCGAGGCCGACGAGCCCGAGGAGCAGGTGCAGGACGTTGTCGGGCGTGTTCACGGGGATGATGCTGAGGATCGAGTCGCCGCTGCCGATGATGAACCCCCAGATCGCCACCACCAGGTAGACGAGGCCGAGCCCGAGTGCGTATTGGCGGGCGAAGTAGCCCGCGGCGAGGAGTCCCAGCAGGCCGGTGACCAGGTGAACGACGTTGTGCCACCCGTTCACCGCCAGGATTCCGAAGACCTTGACGGTCGTATCGGAGCCGAAGACGTCCGATCCCGAGCCGAAGTGGGCGTTGTAGAAGAACCCGATGATGCCGGCGATGGTGAGGACCGCGCCCACGAGGGTCGCGTAGAGCTTGGCGGGGCTTGACGCTTGCATCGATCCTCCTTGGCCCGATTGACTTGTCGAATGATGATCCGGCCGACGGACTGATCCGGCCGGCCGGATGCCACGTAGTCGTCCGTGTCCGCGCTCCCTATGCGCTCAACCGACGACACCGGATCAATCGGGTCATGAGAGCCAAGCCAAGCCCCGCCCTCGAGCGTCTCGCCGACGAGGACCTGATGACGTTGGTCGACGACAAGGACCCCGACGCGTTCGAGGTCTTCTACGAACGCCACGGCGGCGCGGCCTACTCCCTCGCTCACCGGATCGTCGGCGAGCCGGGCATGGCCGAGGACGTGACCCAGGACGCCTTCCTGTCGATCTGGCGCTCGACGGCCCGCTACGACCCGGCGCGCGGGAGCGTCCGTTCGTGGGCACTCGGCATCGTGCGAAACCGATCGATCGATGCGATGCGGCGAGCCGCCCGGCCCGCGCCCAGGCTCGACCTCGACGACGAGATCGCGCTCGAGCGGCAGCCGTCGGGCGAGCGGACCGAGGCCGAGGCGATCCGTCGCGAAACCGCGGGTCGCCTGCGTGAGGCGCTCAGGTTGTTGCCCGAGGACCAGTCGAGGGTGATCCAGCTCGCCTACTTCGGCGGCTTCAGCCACGCCGAGATCGCCGAGATGATGGGAGCCCCCCTCGGCACGATCAAGGGCCGGATGCGCCTCGGGTTGGAGAAGATCAGGGCGACGCTCGCGGAGGGGATTCCGGATGAGGACGCACGGGAGCGCTATCTGTGACCGGGGAGGAGCAGAGCACTCACGATCGTTACCGCGAGGACCTCGCCCCCTATGCCCTGGGCGCCCTCCCGGACCCCGAAGCTGCCGAGGTTCGGGACCATCTCGACCGATGCGACTCCTGCCGGCGACACCTCCGGTGGCTCCAGCCGGCGGTCGACCTCCTGCCTCGGACCGTGACGCAGCTCGAGCCGCCGCCGCGGCTTCGGCGCCGGCTGATGAGCGCCGTCCGCGGCGAGGCGCGCCGCACTCGCGCGAGCCCCGAGCCGCGCCGAAGACGTTGGGCGGCGCTCGCCTGGCGACCCGCGACCGCCGCCGCGGCGGGCGCCTTCCTGGTCGCGGGGGCGGCCGGCGGATACCTGCTCCACGATGCGGACGGCTCGAACGCCCCAGGCTCGGTGACGACCGTCCGCGCCACCCCCGGATCGGAGCTCGCCGCGACGCTCGAGCGATCGGACGGAACCGCGATCCTGCGGATGTCCCACGTTCCCCGGCTGTCCGGGGGCAGGGTGTACGAGGCGTGGGTGCAGCGCGGCGGAACGGTCCAGCCGTCGAGCGTTTTCCAGCCCGGGCCCGGTCACTCGGCCGCCGCCGCCGTGCCCGGCGCCGAGGGCGCCGACGCGGTGATGGTCACGGCCGAGCCTCGCGGGGGGAGCAGGCAGCCGACCTCGCGCCCCATCGCGCGGATTCCACTTAACTAGCCCGGGCGGCCCCGGTGGGTAGATTCAGCCGCCATGGCGGAGTGCTACCGGCATCCCGGTCGCGAGACCAACGTGCGCTGCTCGAACTGCGAGCGGCCGATCTGCCCGGACTGCATGACCGTGACCCCGGTCGGCATGCGGTGCCCGGAGTGCGCGCGTCAGCGCACCCGGGTGCGCGGCATCGCGTCGGGGCTTCGGACGGGCTCGGCGCCGGCCACCTACGCGCTGATCGCGATCAACGTCGCCGCCTTCGTGGCCGAGCTCGTGGGCGGTGGGAGCGCCGGCTCCCTGGAGGGCGGCGGCAAGGTGATCCACGACTTCGGGCTCAACGGGCCGGCGGTCGCCGACGGGGATTGGTGGCGAATCGTCACGGCGGGCTTCCTGCATGCCGGCCCGATCCACATCGCGCTGAACATGTTCGCCCTGTTCATCCTCGGCAGCCTGCTCGAGCCGGGGATCGGCACCGCGCGGTTCCTCGGCGTCTACTTCGTCTCACTTCTCGCGGGCTCGTTCGGGGCGCTCCTGGTGACCCCGAACGAGACGACCGTGGGCGCCTCGGGTGCGATCTTCGGCCTGATGTCGGCGGCGTTCGTCGTCGCCCGCCACCGCGGCCTGGAGCAGCTCGCGTCGCAGATCGGCTTCTACGTGATCATCAACCTGGCGTTCACGTTCGGGGTGCCGGGAATCAGCATCGGGGGTCACCTCGGCGGCCTCGTCGCCGGGGCCATCGCGGGGGTCCTGATCAACGTGTCCGAGCACAGGGCTCGCCGCCCGGTGCCGATCGAGGCGCTCGGGATGCTGGCGCTGGCCGCGATCAGCGTCGCCGGAGCCCTCGCCGTCGCCTAGGACGCTCGCCGCTCGCCCTCGCCGAACCTGCCGCGGCGCGGCTATCTCGAGGGACTGCTCGGCGCGGTGGAAGCGCGTCCCAGCTCCTCGGTCAGGTCTCGAAAGGCCAGCCCCGCGGGTGCGCGCGCACGCGCCGGGTGCAGGACGTGCGCTAGGAGCTCGACGCCGTCGACCAATCGAGGACCCGGGCGCGAGAACGAGGATGCGGCATCCACCGCCACGACCCGCTCGGCGCCGAGGCGGGCGATCGCATCCCCGCGCGCCAGGGCCTGCTTCGCGGCCTCCTCCGCGTAGAGCCCGCACGGCATCACGACGGCGACCTCGGGCCCGTTGGCGGCAAGCTCGTCCCAGCTCAGCGCCCGCGAGTCCCGCCCCGCCTCGCCGGCCGCGCTGGTGCCGCCCGCCAAGTCGATCATCTCGGGGACCCAGTGACCGCCCGCGTAGGGGGGATCGAGCCATTCGAGCGCGGCGACGCGGGGTCGGGGCGCGCCGACGACCGCGGCGCGAACTCGCTCCAGCCGGCGCTCGAGGCGGGCGCGGAGCCGCTCGCCGGCGGCCGGGTCGCCGATCGCGACGCCCAGCCGCACCAGGTCGTCGAGCACCTCGCCGAGGGTCTTGGGATCGAGGGAGATGACGTCCGGGCACGACTCGAGCCGAGCGGCGACGGCGCGGACGTCCTCGTAGGAGACGGCGCAGACGGCGCACAGGGCCTGGGTGACGATCAGGTCGGGCGCGAGCCGCGCCAGGGCCGGTTCATCGAGCTCATAGAGCGCGTCGCCGCGACCGGTGACCTCGCGGACGCGGGCATCGACCTCGGCCGGCTCCAGACCGGGGGGAATCACGCTGCGGGTCAGGCGCGGGAGCCGGAGCGCCTCGGCGGGGTGGTCGCACTCGTGGGTGACCGCCACGACCTCAGCGCCCGCCCCGAGCGCGAAGAGCGCTTCGGTCGCCGACGGAACCAGGCTCGCGATCCGCATGGAACGACTATGCCAGGGCTACCGAGCGGGAGGAGCAACTAAGCTGCCGTTCATGGCGACACTGTCCGACGGCGAGATCGAGTCGAAGCTCGGCGAGCTCGACGGCTGGAAGCGCGACGGCGAGACGATCATCAAGGAGTTCACGCTCGACGACTTCGTCGGCTCGGTCGATTTCGTTCGGCGGATCGTCGAGCCGGCCGAGGAGATGGGCCACCACCCCGACCTCACCATCTCCTGGGACAAGGTCGGCGTCTCCATCACGACGCATGCCGAGGGCGGGCTGACCGGCAACGACTTCGAGCTGGCCAAGCGCATCGACGCGCTCGTCAACAAGTAGCGGGTGGGGCAGGGCGGCCGTCGAGTGTCGAGTTTGTCGGCCTAGAGCCGACCAGGTCGAGACTCACGCTGGGCGGGCCGGAACCGCGTTTCCCCCCTCCCTCACCGCTTCTCGTACGCTCCGCGCCGCAATGCGGATCGTGCACGTATTCGGCACCAGGCCGAACCTGGTGAAGATGGCGCCGGTGATCGCCGCGCTGCGAGCGCGGTTCCCCGACTGGCCCGCGTCGATCGTCCACACCGGACAGCACTACGACCGGCTGATGTCGGAGATCTTCCTCGAGGAGCTCGGAGTGCCGGAGCCCGACCACGTCCTCGGGGTCGGGTCCGGGACCCACGGTGAGCAGATCGCACGCGTCCTCGAGCGGCTGGAGCCGGTGCTCGAGGCGGAGCGCGCTGACCTGGTCATCGTGCCCGGGGACGTCAACTCCACCCTGGGAGCGGCTCTCTGCGCGGCGAAGCTCGGGATCGAGGTCGCGCACGTCGAGTCCGGGCTGCGGAGCTTCGACCGCTCGATGCCGGAGGAGACCAACCGGATCGCCGCGGACCACCTCTCGTCCCTGTGCTTCCTTCACTGCGACGAGGCGATCGCCAACCTGCGCGCCGAGGGGATCGCCGACGAGCGGATGAAGTTCGTGGGGAACACCATGATCGACACCCTCGTCGCGCTCGAGGACCGGATTCGCGACCGGGCCACCGCGGCGACGGTGGGGCTCGAGCCGGGCGGCTATCTGCTGGTGACCCTGCACCGGCCGGCGCTGGTCGACGGCCATCTGCTCGCCGAGGCGATGACGTCGCTGTCGCGGGTCGGGCGGGAGATGGCGGTCGTCTTCCCGGTCCACCCGCGCACCCGACGCATGCTCGCCGAGACCGGCTACGAGAACGTCACCCTCATCGACCCGGTCGGCTACCTCGACTTCCTCTCGCTGGAGGCGGATGCCCGGGCGGTGCTCACGGACTCGGGGGGGATCCAGGAGGAGACGACATACCTCGGGGTTCCCTGCTTCACCCTGCGAGACAACACCGAGCGGCCGGTGACGATCCGATCGGGGACGAACACGCTGCTCGGCCTCGACCCCGCTCGAATAGAGCAGATTCCGGACTTGCTGCGGGCCGGGACCGCCGATCGCGAGGGGGGCGCCGGCGGGAGGGGGCCGGCGCGCCCCGATCTCTGGGATGGGAGTGCGGCGGAGCGGATCGCCGACATCCTCGACGACTGGTAGCTTGCGATCGGTGCCGCTCCCGAGCCTCGTTCCGCGCGATCGGGTCTTCTTCGATCTCTTCAACCAGGCGGGTCAGAACACCCTGCGCGCCGCGCGCATGCTCAAGGAGATGCTCGAGACCTGGCCGGACGACGCGGGGCTGGCGCGGGAGATCCTGCTCGCGGAGCAGGAAGGCGATCGCATCACCCACGACATCATCCAGCGCACCAACACGATGTTCGTCACCCCGATCGACGGCGAGGACATCTACGGTCTCGCCACGCAGGTCGACGACATCGTCGACTTCATCGAGGAGACCGCCGATTTCATGGGCCTGTACAAGATCGAGGCCCCGGTGGAGCAGGCGCAGGCGATGGCCGGCGTCCTGGTCAAGTGCTGCGAGGAGCTCGCCGCCGTGCTCGCGAACCTGAGGGGCTTCAAGGACCTCGAGCAGCACTGGATCGAGATCCACCGGCTCGAGAACGACGGCGACCGCCTCTACCGCGACGCGGTCGCGGCGCTGTTCGCGAACGGCATCGACCCGATGGTCGTGATCCGGTGGAAGGACATCTTCACCGTGCTCGAGCGAGCGATCGACGCGACCGAGACCGCGGCCCACATCCTCGAGGGCATCGTGATCAAGAACTCGTGAATGCATAACGACGTCATCCTGGTCATCGTGGTCGGGACCGCACTGGCGTTCGACTTCACGAACGGGTTCCACGACACCGCCAACGTCGTCGCCACCTCGATCTCCACCCGCGCGATGGCGCCGCGCCTCGCGGTCGCCTACGCCGCGGCCTTCAACTTCGCCGGGGCGTTCATCTCGATCGCGGTCGCCGCGACGATCGCCCAGGACGTCGTCTCCGCGGAGGCGATCACTCCGACGGTCGTGTTCGCGGGCCTGATCGGAGCGATCTCCTGGAACCTGATCACCTGGTACTACGGTCTGCCGTCGAGCTCCTCGCACGCGCTGATCGGCGGCGTCGTCGGGGCGGCGTTCGCCGCCGGGGGGGCCAACGCGGTCCTCGGCGAGGGCATCCTCGGAAAGGTCCTGGTCCCGGCCGTGATCGCGCCGGTCCTCGCGTTCTCGCTCGGGGGCCTGGCGATCCTCATCTGCTACCGGATCGTCGGCCGCCTGCGGCCCGGGCCGGTGATGCGCGGCTACCGACTGGGGCAGGTCGTCTCGGGCGGGCTGCTGGCGCTGGCTCACGGCACCAATGACGCCCAGAAGACGATGGGGGTGATCACCCTGGCGCTGATCGCGAACGGCAACCTGGCGGCCGGCTCCAATCCCCCGACCTGGGTGATCGTCACCGCCGCCAGCGCGATCGCGCTCGGCACCTATTCCGGCGGCTGGCGGATCATCCGCACGATGGGCAGCAGGATCATCAAGATGGACCCCGCGCAGGGATTCTCCGCCCAGGGAGCGGGCGCGGCGGTGATCCTCGCGTCCTCGCACTACGGGTTCCCGCTTTCGACCACCCACGTGATCAGCGGCGGGGTGATGGGCGCGGGAGCGGGGAAGCGGCTCTCCGCCGTCCGCTGGGGGGTCGCGGGCAACATCGTCGTCGCCTGGCTGCTCACCCTTCCGGCCGCCGCCGCGATCGGGGCAGCCGCCTACGAGGTGACCAGGGTCTTCGGCACTGGGTCCCTCGGGCCGGCCCTCGTCGCCGCCCTCGGCCTGGCGCTCGTCGCGGCGGCGTTCGCGCGCCGAGTCCGGCGCGGTGTCCCGGTTCCCGCTCCCTAGCTCCGCATGCTGGCCACGATCGTCGACACCCAGGCGCTCTTGAGAACGGTGATCTCGGCGGCGATCGCCGCCATCGGCGTGACGTTCGTCTTCTCGCTGGCCATCTTCGGGGTGGCCGGGTTCGTGGACATGAGCGGCGACAACCGGCGCCTCGCCGCCGCCGCTTTCGGGCTCCTCGCCGTCCTCGCGCTTCTCGCCGCCGCGGCCGCCGTGACGGTCGGGATCATCGTCATGAGCTCGAAGTAGCGCCCGCCCCTCGCCCTGAGGGGGGACAAGCATTTACCCCCGCATAACGACGACAACGGCAGGCACCCCCCATGCCTTGGGCGGCTCACCGTACCCAGCTCCCCACGTCGGTCACCCCTCGCTCGTGAGCTGCTCACCCCACCCGGCCTCTCTGCCCGCGTCACACCCCTCGTCCGCCGCTAGCATCCGCCGGGTGAGGGTTGTCCGGAACGTCGCGATCATCGCCCTGCTCGCGGTGCCGGTGGCGTTCGTCCCCGGCGGGGGGCGGGCGGCGCACGCCGTGCTCACCGTGCTGGGTCTAGCGTTCCTGGCGACGATCGGATTCGCCGGATACCAGGGCTATCGCAACAACCGGCTGACGATCACCACCCTCCCCGACGGTCAGCGCGCCGTGCTGTTCGGGGCCGTCGGCTTGATCGTTCTGATGATCGCCGCGGCCGACGAGCTGCTCGCGTCCGCCGGCGGCACGCTCGTGTGGATCGGGCTCATCGCCCTCTCGGTGATCGCGATCCTTCGCGTCTGGACCGAGGCACACAGCTACTAGCGACCCGGTAGCCGGCGCAGCACGCGGCTGCGATCGACCCCCGATGGCGTGGTCGATCGCGCGAGCCGATCGAGTCGGGGTCGAGCGCCTCGTCACCCTTTCAGCACCCGCCCTGGACTCATTCGGCACGATCCGGGCGCCAGGGGCCACTTGCGCCCGCCTAGCTTCGGGCCATGGTGCGGCGACGAGGGCAGAGCGGCCAGGCCTCGGTCGAGCTGATCGCCGCGATTCCGGCGCTCGTCCTGCTCGTTGCGCTGGCCGCGCAGTTCGCGCTCGTCGGGTACTCGCTCTGGAGCGCGGGTGCGGCGGCTCGGGCGGGGGCCCGCGCCGCATTCGTCGGCGGACACGCCGAGCGCGCGTCCCGCGCCTCGCTTCCCCCCGTGCTCCGCGAGGACGCGAGGGTGCGGGCGAACGACGACGTCTCGGTCCGGGTCCGAGCGCCGTCGCTGGTCCCCGGGCTCCCTCGCGTGCCGCTGACCGCCCGAGCCGGGTTCGGGGTGGGAGATGCAGGTTCGAGGTGAGCGCGGCCAGGCGACGGTCGAGCTCATCGCGGCGGTGCCGGCGCTGCTGCTCGCAGCCTTCGTCGCCCTCCAGCTCCTCGCCACCGGGTACTCGCTCACCCTCGCCGACGGCGCCGCCGAGGCGGGTGCGATGGCCCTCGCGGCGCGCCGGCCCGTGGCGCCCGCCGTTCGAGAGGCGCTGCCCGGCTGGGCCAGGAACCGGGTCGACGTCGGGGTCGACGGGGGCCGGCTGACGGTGCGCCTGCGGCCTCCTTCGCCGCTCGCGGCGCTCGCGCGCCGCCTCGAGGTGACCTCCTCCGCATGGGTCCGCCCGCCGGATGACCGATGAGCCCCGTCCGTCCTCTGAGCCGGACAGGTTCGCGTTCCGCCAGTCCGCCGCATGCGCGCGGTCCGCGACCCCTCCCGCGCCTGGTCCTGGCCACCAGCCTCGGCGAGGCGAGCGGTGGGGTCGCAGTGGCCGCCGCCCTGGGGGTGGCGCTCGCCCGCTCCGAGGGCGGCACGCTTCTGGTCGAGGCGGGCGCCACGCGCGGGCGCGGCCCGACCATGTTGGCCTCCGCTGAGGCGCGGGCCCTCGAGGAATCCCTTCGGCACGCGGGATTCGAGTGGGTCGCGGCACGCGGGCGCCTGTGCTGGCTCGGGCTCCCCGAGGGTGGCGAGGAGGTCGTGGTCCGCGACCTCCGGCGGGCGCTCGAGTCGGCGGTCGAGACCCCGTTTCCCCCGCATGGCTCCCGGGCGCCCACGGCGGTGGCACATCTGCCGGCGTCCATGTGGCGCGCCGCGCTCGCCGAGCCCAAGCTCCGGCCCGCGGGGGCCCTGCTCCGTGCGGACCTTCCAGCCGAGCGGGCACTGACGGCGATCGCCGTGATCGAGCTGCGAGAGCGCCGACTTCCCGTTCGCGTCGCGCCGCGCGGTCTAGGCAGGGTTGCATCCCGGCGCGCGCTCGCGGGCCTCGAGGCCGGCGGCGCCGCGGCGTCGCGAATCTGCCGGATTGCCGGCGCGCTCGGCTCCCGCACCCCGGCCGGGCCGGCCGAGCGCGGCCAGGCCCTGCTGATCACCCTCGGCGCGGTCTTCGCGATCCTCGTCGCCACGGGGGTGCTGGTGGCGCTCGGGGGCGCCGTGACCGGCGCCGCGAGAACCCAGCGCGCCGCCGATCTCGCCGCCCTCTCCGGCGCCCGCTCGCTTCGCGACGACTTCGCGCGCCTGTTCATCCCCGCTCGGTCGAGTGACGGGTCTTCGGACCGGGATCATCTGGACAAGCGGGCGTACCTGGGGCGAGCGACCGTGGCTGCCCGCGAGGCCGCGATCCGCAACGGGCTCGACCCCTCCCGGATTCGGATCTCCTTCCCGGACGCCGGCTCCTTCGCGCCCGTCCGGGTGAGCGTCCGAGTCGCGTCGGAGCGGCCCATGCGGGCGGAGGCGGAGGCTTCCCCGGCGTCCGGCGGCGATCAGCCCGCGATGGCGTCGGGCGGCGGGTACTCCGGACCGCTCGCCTACAGGCAGGGCAAGCCCATGCGCCCGGATGTGGCCGCGGCGTTCGACCGCATGGCGGCGGCCGCCCGCCGCGCGGGGATCTCGCTCGTCATCAACTCCGCCTATCGCTCCGACGCCGAGCAGGCGCGGCTGTTCGCGGCCCATCCCGATCCGCGCTGGGTTGCCCCGCCGGGCACCTCGCTCCATCGCTGCGCGACTGAGCTCGACCTCGGCCCGCCGTCCGCGTATTCCTGGCTCTACGCTCACGCCCGCCGGTTCGGCTTCCTGAAGCGCTACCCCTGGGAGCCCTGGCATTTCGGCTACACCCGCGGCCCGGCGCCCTGCTCGGCCGCCGGCAACGCCGTGGGCTCGGCGGCCGCCGGGGAACCCGGCCCCGGCGCCGGGCTACCGTCCTTCGTGCCCGCCCGCTTTCGCAGACCGATCGAGCGGGCGGCGGCGCGCTGGAACGTCTCGGCGGGGCTGTTGGCCGCGCAGCTGATGGCGGAGTCAAACTTCAACCCGTTCGCGGTCTCCTCCGCCGGCGCTCAGGGGATCGCCCAGTTCATGCCGGGCGCCGCCGCCTCCTACGGCCTCCACGACCCCTTCGACGCCCCGGCGGCAATTGACGCCCAGGCGCACCTGATGTCGGATCTCCTGAATGAGTTCGGCGGCTCGGTCTCGCTGGCGCTCGCCGCCTACAACGCCGGACCCGGGCCGGTGGCCGCCTGCCACTGCGTGCCCGACATCCCCGAGACCCAGGCCTACGTCGCCCGCATCCTCGGCCTCATGGGCGGAGCGGGCGAGCTGGTCGCGCCGACGCTCGAGGTGCGGTTGGTGGACTGAGCGTCACCGGCGCCGGGTAGTCGCCAACCGCACCAGCTGCTCCTCGTCGCGCGAAGCAGCGCTCCAACCGACGCTTATGGCGCCGAGCCGAACCAGCGCGCTCGCCGGATCGAGCCGAACTCCTCCTTCTCCGCGGCGAACTCCCGCGAGGGTCCGACCAGCTCTGCCGTCGGAGCCGGTCCCCCGAGGAAGTTGGCCTCGACCTTGCCGACCAGCCCGCCGCCGAACTCGATGTAGCAGTTGCCGGCGCCCTCGTAGGGCGCGGGCGGCGCGCCGCCCCGGAGCGCGGCGATGATGTCCTCCGCCACGACCCGGGCGGCGGCCTCGGCGAATACGCCTGCCTTGGCCATCGGCAGGCCTGCCACGTCCCCCATCGCATAGACGCCCGGGAACCGTGTCGCCAGGTTCGCCCGGTCCACCGGCACCCAGCCGTCCGCGGCGAGCCCCGAACTCTCGACCACTTCTGGAACGCGGTGGGCGGGGATGCCGATGAAGTGGTCATAGGGCACGCTTCCGCCGCTCGCGAGCCGGGCCTGCCCGTTATCAATGCTCGTCACCAGCTGCTTGGGGACATACTCGATCCCGCGCTCCCCCAGGGCATCGAGGAAGGCCTGCGAGACCTCCCTCGTCACGGGAACGGGCGCTGCCATCGGGCCGATCACCCGGATCTCTACGGCCTCCCTGATGCCCCGCTCCAGGTAGTGATCGTGCAGCAGGAGCGCGCCCTCGAACGGAGCGGGCGGGCACTTGAACGGGTGGCCCAGGATCCCGATCAGGATCGTGCCCGAATCGAAGTCGGGGAGCGCGTCGCGCAGGCGCTCAGCCCCCGCGATCGAGTAGTACTCGTACCCGCCTTGCTGGAAGCCGGGGGTGGCGGCGAAGTCGTAGTCCGCTCCGAGCGCGACGACGAGGACGTCGGCTTTATATGACCCTGCGTCCGTCGTGACTCGGCGCTGGTCCGGGTCGATCGAGGTCACGCGTTCACGACGGAACTCGACTCCCTCCAGCGAGATGTCGCGGTAGTAGAGCCGTAGGTCCTCTGCGGCTCTCCGACCGAGCATGACGTCCAGCTTCGAGAACCCGAAGCTGAACGAATCGCTTTGGTCGAGCAGCGTGACCCGGACCTCGTCCCCGAGTGATTCCGACAGCTGCGCTGCCAACTCCAGGCCCGCGAATCCGGCCCCCAGGATCAAAACGTGCTTCCTCACCGCCGCCTCGCCAGCCACCGCTGCTCAGCTGCCCCCAAACGATTGGGTGAATCCTGGGGCTTCCTCGACCGTCATCCGGTGTTGTCCTACCACACGGAAGGCGGCGCCAACCTTGGCTCGCTGCGACTGCCGACAGCGTGATTGAGGGTTCCGCGCGTTGCGACAGCGCCGTTGAGTCAACGCAGCGCTTCGCTCTTCGTCCAAGCGGCGGCTCCTAATCGAGGTCCGGCCACGGGTCGAGCGCTGAGGGCAGCCGTGCCTTCACTCATACGGTCTTCTCGAAGACGAGCCGATAGTGATCGAGCAGCTCTCGCTGGAAGCAGACGCTGTTCGCGCTCACCCCTGAGGTGAAGGCGAGCCGGAAGTCGGCGCTCGTGAGCCACCGCGGCAGAAGCCGGAGCTTCAGCAGCGTCTTCTTGAGGCTCGGCGCGGCAAATCGCTCCCGCCACTGGCGGATCGTCTCGATGTAGTCGAGTCGGCCGCTGCCGCTCGACACGAGGCGAAAGTGCGGCTCCGCGCTGCGGACGATCTGCTCCTGACCGAGGGGAAGCCAGGAGCCGGGAAACTGGCGGCCCATAAGCGCCAGGTACCAGGCATCGGAGTCCGGGGGGGCATGGATGTCGATCCGGTCGAGCGGGATCATGTTCCGTCCGAAGACCATCGTCTGCAGGTAGAAGCGCCCCCCGTCGGGCAGCACGCTCGCGGTGCGGGCGAAGAGACCGCGATAGGTCTCCTCTTGCCGCCCGGCGCGGTAGTCCTGCGGAGAGCAGAAATGCTCGAAGGCGCCGAGGCTCGCCACGGCGTCGAACGGGCCGAACGTATCGCGGTCGACCTGCCGCGCGTCGTGGAGCTTGACGTCGAGGCCGTGCCGCCGGCAAGCCGCCGCCTGCGCGGAGGACAGCGTGACGCCCACCCCGGTGCCGCCTAGGGTCCGGATGAAGTCGAGCAGCGGTCCCCAGCCGCAGCCGAGGTCGAGCACCCGCCGTCGGGGGCCGATCCCGATCTGTTCAGCGACGTACACGTGCTTTCGCCGCTGAGCCTCCTCGAGGCTGAGCGAGAAGTCACCGTCGTACTTGGCTCCGCTGAAGTCCGCCAGCTCTCCGAGGCTGAGCCGGAAGATGCGATCGATGAGAGAGTAGGTGAACTCCAGAGCGTCGCGATCGGCCATGGCTTTTCGATCGGTGCGGGAGCGCCCTATGAAATGTCAGCTGCCGTCGCGATCGCCCGCGCCTCGGCCCAGGTGACCAGGCGCCGCGAGTCCTCGTCCCAGAGCTTGAGGCGAATCGCTCGCAGACCATCCCAGAGCGAGAGCGTCGGCACGCCGTGGAAGATCGGGTTCTCGTCGTGGGCGCGTTGAAGGTTGTAGTTCGGGATCTTCGTGCTCAGGTGGTGGACATGATGGAGGCCGATGTTGCCGGTGAAGAACTGGAGCGCCCTGGGCAGCCTCAGATAGGAGCTCCCCCGCAGCGCGGCATCGGCGTAGGTCCAGCGCTCGGCGCTTTGCCAGTAGGTGTCCTCGAACTGGTGCTGGACGTAGAAGAGCCAGACGCCGACGCTACCTGCAAGCAGCGCGACAGGCCCCTGGATGAGCAGCAGCTCGCGCCAGCCGAGAACCCAACAGAGACCCCCGAGCAATACAAGCAGGGCGAGATCGGTCCCGTAGACGCTGCGCAGGATCCGGGGGCGGGACGAGGGGGACGCCCAGCGGGGCGCCAGCAGCATCGAGTAGATCGGGCCGACCCCGAACATCACCAGCGGATTGCGAAACAGCCGGTAGCCGAACCGCCGAAGCCTCGGCGAGGCGTGGTACTCGCGGACCGTCATCGTGGGGACGTCGCCGGTGCCGCGACGATCGAGATCCCCGGCGGTGGCGTGGTGGACCGCGTGGCTGTGCCGCCAGCTCTGAAACGGCGTAAACACGAGCACCGCCAAAACCGCGCCCAGCCAAGTGTTGGCGCGGCGCTTGGGAAGGAACGAGCCGTGAGCACAGTCGTGGAAGAGGATGTAGATGCGAAGCAGGAATCCGGCCGTGAGCGGAGCGAGCGCCAGGACGAGCAGGTAGGAGACGTCCAGCGCCAGGTACATGACCGTCCACAGCGCCAGGAACGGGACCACCGACGTGGCGAGGTCGCGCATGCCGCGGCCGAGGTGCGGCCGAGCGTAGGGAGTCACGCTCTCGCGCCAGAAGGGGTGCTCGCGGCTCGGCGAGCCGGCAGGGAGTGCCTGTCCCACCAGAATCGGCAGCCTAGCGCGTCCGATCTAAACGAAGCTAAACGCTCTGGCCGCAAGGAACACAGGCGCTTCGCACTCTGCCGCGCCGGCTGATGGACCGATTGTCACCCCAGGCCAGCCGGGTGGCGCTCAGTGGGCCCGGGCCCATGCAGCCCGGGCCCACTCGCGCCATGACATTCACCCAGACGAACTGCACTGCCTGCTGGGCGCGCCGCTACTGCTTCGGCTACTGGATCTGAGAGACGGTGACGCTTTGGTTCCCGGTCCGAGCCGGGCACGTGAACGGTCCTTGCGGCAGCTGCGTGCTCAGGACGTTCACGCTGACGCCACATATGCCGGCCGCAGCCTGAATGGGGACATTCGCCGCCACCGCCACGTCGTTGTTGTTCAGGACGTTGTGGATGTCGACGTTCACGAGGCCCGACTGCTGGGCCGAGGCCGCCGGCGCGGCGGCCAGCCCGATCGCCAGCGCCCCGCTCGTCACCAATGCCGCGAATCGCATCCTGGTGCTCCGCATCATCGCCTGCATCTCTTCCTCCTTGAATTGACATCGGATACGTCCTGAGGGGGGTGATGTGCGCCCTGTCCGGCCGATCACCTCAGGACGATCGGCGGCATTTGGCGCATCCGTCTAGCTCCTTTTTCGTGACCTCCTCCGCCTCGCTTGCACGTTCCCTGCGACCTACCCGTGCACCCATCAAGAAAACGACCCCGAGTCACTAAGCTGACCGCGGATGGAGCCGGTCAGCGTCGAGGGAATCGAGGAGCTCCGGGAGCTCGTCGGGCGAGAGCTCGGTCCGACGGATTGGGTCGAGATCACGCAGGAGGACGTGGACAAGTTCGCCGACGTCTCGCGCGACCATCAGTGGATCCACGTCGATCGCGAGCGCGCCGCGCGCGAGAGCCCCTACGGGACCACGGTCGCCCACGGCAACCTCACCCTGTCTCTGGTCGACCACTTCCGCTCGCAGCTGATCCGAAACCGCGGCGTGAAGATCGGGATCAACTACGGGTTCGACCGGGTCCGGTTCCCGGCGGCGGTCCCCACTGGGAGCCGGGTACGGGCGCGCGCCGAGGTGCTCTCCGTCGAGGAGCTCGGCCAGGGCTGGTGGCACGTGGTCACCAAGTTCACGATCGAGGGCGAGGGCCAGGACAAGCCCGTCTGCGTGGCCGAGAGCGTCGGCCGGGCGCTGATCGGCTGACTACCTGACGCGGGGGGCCCGCCGGGCCCCCAGGCCGGCGCTACTTGACGCTCAGCGTGCCCTTCATCCCGGCCTGCTCGTGCGAGTCGACGCTGCAGTAGAACGTGTAGCTCCCCGGCTTCAGGTTCTGCACGTTCAGCGAGGTCGAGCCGCCCATTACCTGGTCCGAGCATCCCAGCTGCTGTCCGCTCGAGCTCTGCACGCACACGTCGTGGGGAAGGCTCGAGTTCGGGTTGGTGAAGTCGATCGTCAGGTTGCCGGCCTTGGCCGACAGCGACGTGGTCGTGTAGGCGATATTCGAGGAGTCGGCCGAGAGCTTCACGGTCGAGCTGGCGCCCCCTCCGGCGGCGGCGCCCGTCGTCGTGCTCGTCGTCGAGGCGGTCGTGCTGCTGCTGCTGCTGCTGCTGCCGCACGCGCCCAGCGCGAGCGACGCGAGGATCGCGAGGGCCGATATCGAGACGAGCTTTTTCACCGTGGACCTCCCATTGCTTGGCGGCGCCGTGAGTCTATAGGCGTCGCCCGGTGCCAAGCGCTCGGCGCCTAGCGGCCGCTGAACTCGGCCTGGCGCCCGTCCAGGAACGCAGTAACGCCCTCGCGAAGGTCCTCGGTGGCCATGCTGTCGGCGATCCCGTGGCGCTCGAGCTGAAGGTGATCGGCGAGCGTGTTCTGGAGGCTGCTCCCGATCAGGAGCTTCGACATCCGGACGTAGTGCGGCGCCGTCGTGGCGAGCTCCTCGGCCAGCTCGCGGGCCCTGTCCATCAGCCGGTCAGCGGGGGTGAGCTCGGCGACGATGCCCTCCTCGCGCGCCTGCTCCGCGCTCAGCAGCGGGTCGTGCAGCAGCAGCTCCAGCGCCCGGGCCGGTCCGACGACGCGGGGCAGGAAGTAGGTCATGCCGCCGTCCGGAGAGGCGCCGATCCGCCCGTAGGCGCAGACGAACGCAGCCTCCTCCGACGCGATTCGGGTATCGCACATCAGCGCCAGCGAGAAGCCGGCCCCGGCGGCGACCCCGTTGACGGCGGCGATCACCGGATACGGGATGCGCCGGAAATCGACGATCGCCTGGTGAAGGACGTCGGCCCCCCGCCGCACGTCCGCCGACAGGTACTCGCCCGACTCCTCGAGCCCGCGCTTGAACCAAGTGACATCGCCGCCCGCGGAGAAGGCGCGGCCGGAGCCGGTGACCACCAGCGCCCGCAGCCTGGCCCGGTCGGCCAGCCACGCGGCCGCCGTCACGAGCTCGCCGATCAGCTCCGGGCTCATCGCGTTCAGGACCTTCGGGCGGTCGAGCGTCAGGGTGCCGATCTCGCCGTCGATCTCGAGGCGAAGGGTCTTCAGCTCGGGCGGGCTGTCCGTGGTGGCTGTGGTCATTGGCGCTCCAATCTCGGGGTCGGTGGCGGGAGCGTAGAAGATGGCCTTGTGGCGCGAAGCTCGCTCTATGCGCTAGGAACGCGCCACGGAGACGTGGGATCGCTCATCTAGCCTTCCTGGTGATGGCGAAGGAAGGGAACAAGGGCGGCGAGGGGCCCGAGAGCCTCGAGCAGCAGCGCCGGCGGCTTCCCGACCAGCCCGGCGTCTACCTGTTCAAGGACGTCGACGGCGGGGTGCTCTACGTCGGCAAGGCGCTCTCGATCCGCAAGCGCGTCGCCTCCCACTTCTCCGGACCGCACCGCGGCGGGCTCGACTTCATCCATCAGGTCGGGTCGATCGATTTCCTGGTCACGGAGACCGAGGCCGAAGCGCTGCTCGCCGAGCAGCAGTTCATCAAGCGTCACCGGCCGCGATTCAACATCCGGCTCCGCGACGACAAGTCGTATCCCTACATCGGCGTCAG
>DATGAF010000088.1:0-8882 GCA_035313645.1 Solirubrobacterales bacterium | reverse complement strand
CGCTGAGGATGGTCTTGAGGCCCCCGCCGTTCTTGTTCATCGAGTCGATGTCGCAGGAGGTGATGAAGCCCGGCCCGAACGGCTCGGCGCAGCGGCTGAAGAGGATCTGGTGGCCATCCGGCGACCAGCTCGGCAGAAAGTCCTCGAACCCGGGCTCGTCCGTGAGCCGGGTCTGGTTTCCCCCGTCCGCGTCCATCGACCAGATCGCGAAGCTGCCCGACTCGTTGCTCTCGTAGACGATCTGCTGCCCGTCCGGCGACCAGTCGGGCGCACCGGCACCCTGATCGCTTGCGACGTGCGTCAGCTGGGTCAGGCCGCTGCCGTCCGGCTGGATCGTGAACACCTGGGAGTGCGCCGACAGATCGCCGGACTCACCGCCGATCGGCGGGATCAGATCGGCCTGCGAGAAGGCGATCCGGCCGTTGGTGCCGGGGAAGGTGGCGTGGGCGGAGGACGCCGCGATCAGGACGGTCAGCGCGGCGAGGACGAAGACAACAGGTCCCCCCTTCTTGTGCACCCCGCACGACCCTACCCCGCCGGTGCCCCCGCTGGCAAGGGGGGCGCGTCCTGGCGATCGAGTGGCACGTTATTCGCCCATAGCGCGACAAACGCGCCGCGCGAACGCATGCACCAGGCGTCGCGGCCGCGGGGTGACGGCCTCCCGGAGCCGCGAAACCCCCCTGCTACCCTCGCCGTCCGGTTGGGGGAGCATCGTCCTCCGCCTCGAACAGTTGCTGCCGGAGGCGGCAAATGCGCCTGATAGTCACCGAGAAGAACAACTCAGCCAAGAAGATCGCCGACATCCTGAGCGGCGGGTCCGCGAAGGCCGATTCGGCCTACAAGGTCCCGCACTACACCTGGTCGGACGGCGACGGCGAGCACATGGCGATCGGCCTCAAGGGCCACGTCATGAACCCCGCGTTCCCCGATGGCTACTCGAACTGGCAGGAGACCGATCTTCACGAGCTGATCGACGCCGAGCTCGTCAAGGAGCCGACCGACAAGAACGTGGTCAAGGCCGTCCGCAAGGTGGCGAAGGACGCCGACTCGATCGTGATCGCGACCGACTACGACCGCGAGGGCGAGTTGATCGGGCTCGAGGCCCTCGAGCAGATCCTGGAGGCCAATCCCGCGGTGGTCGACGGAGCGGGACGCGGAGGGGGCGACGACCCGCTGGCCGGCCGCCCGCCGATCAAGCGGGCGCGCTACTCGGCGCTCACCAAGGACGAGATCGAGCGAGCCTTCAACGAGCTCGACGACCTCTCGTACGAGCTCGCCTACGCGGGGGCGACGCGGCAGGACATCGACCTGATCTGGGGGGCGACGCTCACTCGAGCGGTGTCGCTCGCCACCCGCCGCTTCGGCTCGAACTTCCTCTCGGTGGGGCGGGTGCAGAGCCCGACCCTGGCGCTGGTCGTCGAGCGCGAGCTCGAGCGCCGCGCCCACCTCCCGAAGCCGTACTGGGAGGTGTTCGCGCGCTTCCAGCACCCGGAGGAGTCGTTCGAGGCCCACCACGCCACGGACAGGTTCTGGGAGAGGCGCGAGGCCGAGGCCGCCGTTGCGCGGACGAGGAGCCCCGGGGTGGTCAAGGAGGTGAGCTCGAAGCGAAACTCGCGAAAGCCGCCCACGCCGTACAACACCACCGCGTTCACCACCGACGCGTCGAGCCGCCTGGGGATCACGCCGTCGCGGGCGATGCAGCTCGCCGAGGACCTCTACATGGACGGCTTCATCTCCTATCCCCGCACCGACAACACCGTCTACCCGCGATCCCTGAACAGCCGCGAGCTGGTCGCGTCGCTCGTCCGGATCCCGGAGTTCGCGATCGCGGCGTTCCTTCTCGACGGCGACCTGACCCCGACCAGGGGGCGCAAGGAGACCACCGACCATCCGCCGATCTACCCAACCCAGGCCGTCCACCCGGGAGCTCTCGACGGACCCAAGCAGCGGGTCTATGAGCTCGTCGCCCGCCGCTTCCTCGCCACGTTCGCGCCGCCGATGGTCACCGAGTCGACCCGCGCGGACATCGAGGCCGGCTCCGAGAGCTACTTCGTGCGCGGCTCGGTGGTCGTCGACCCGGGGTACGCCTCGATATACACCTACGCCCGGGGGGCGGACGAGGAGATCCCGAAGCTCGAGGAGGGACAGGAGCTCGAGCTCGACGGCGAGCCGTGGATGGTGGACAAGGAGACCCAGCCGCCGGCGCGGATCAGCCAGGGCAAGCTGGTGGAGATGATGGAGGAGCGCGGCCTCGGCACAAAGGCCACCCGCGCGGACATCATCCAGAAGCTCTATGACCGCGGATACGTGTTCCGGAACCCGCCCGAGCCCTCGGAGACCGGGATCGCCATGTACAAGGCGTTCCACCAATACGTGCCGAGGATGGCGACGCCGGAGATGACCGCCGAGCTCGAGCAGGACATGGACGAGATCGTGGCCGGCAAGACTTCCAAGGACGAGGTTCTTCGGATCAGTCGCGAGATGCTCCACTCGACGACGTCGGACCTCCAGGAAAAGCGCGAGGACCTCGCCAAGCAGATCTGGGCCGGGATGGACGAGGACAAGTTCCTCGGGCCCTGCAAGGTGTGCGAGGAGGCGGGGCGAAAGCACGAGGACGGGTCGCCGAATCGCCTCCGGATCATCGAGCTGAAGGGCGGCAAGCGGATGTACGGTTGCGAGGGGTGGGACCGCGACAACCCCGAGTCGCCCGACTCCTGCCGGGTGAGCGGGCCGCTTCCCGGGCGCGGCTACGACCTGTGGCGGCTGGAGGAGCGCTGCTCGATCTGCGGCGAGATGCCCCGGCTCACCGTGAAGGGCTTCCGCGGCCGGCCCTGGAAGCTCTGCCTGAACGACGAGTGCCCCTCGATGGTCGAGATGCGCCAAAAGCGCGAGGAGCGCGACCGCGCTCGAGCCGCGCGCGAGGCGGCCCGGGGCGGGAACGGCGCCGCCGCCGATGGCGAGGCGGGCGCGAGCCCCGCGAGCTCGCGGGACGGCAAGGGAGGCGCTCGCCGGACGCGCCGCCGAAAGCCCTCGCCCGGCACCGCCCGTACGAAGCGCGCCCGCTCCCAGGGCTAGACGGTGAGCGCGAGGCTCGAGCGGGGCGGTTGACCGTGGGCCGAGCGCGCACCGGTTAGCTTCGTGTTCGTCACGCTCGAGGGGATCGACCGCTCGGGGAAGACGACCCAGGCGGCGCTGCTCGCCGAGGCGCTCGGGCCGCGAACGCTGCGCCTGCGGGAGCCCGGGGGGACCGAGGCGGGCGAGCGGATCCGCGACCTCCTCAAGGACCCGGCTACCGAGCTCGACCCCAGGGCGGAGCTGCTCCTCTTCTGCGCCGCGCGCGCCGAGCTCTGCGCGCGGGTGATCCGTCCCGCGCTCGAGGGGGGCGGCGATGTCGTCTCGGACCGCTTCATCGACTCCACCGTCGCCTACCAGGGCGCCGCGCGGGGACTCGGCGTCGAGACGGTCGAGCGCCTCAACGCCGTCGCCATCGCCGGCTGCGAGCCCGACCTCACGGTGCTGCTTCGGATTGACCCCCAGCGGGCCGCCGATCGGGGCCAGCAGCGGCTCGCCGAGGGGCACGCCGACGGGTCCGATCGATTCGAGGGAGAGGGGATCTCGTTCCAGAGAGCCGTCGCCGCCGCCTACGACGAGCTCGCCTCGCGCCACCGGGAGCGGATCGTCGCGATCGAGGCCGAGGGCACGCCGGACGAGGTGCACCGGCAGGTGATGGAGGCGGTCGCAAGCCGCTCCTCGCAGGTGGGAGGGGAGCGGCGGTGACGGCGACGGCCAAGGAGCTGCCGCCCGCGCTTCGCACGGCCACAGAGGGACAGCCCGCAGCGCGCGCGGCGCTCCTCGCCGCGCTCGCATCGCCGGTGCACGCCTACCTCCTCGCCGGGCCGCCCGGCTCGGGCAAGCGCGCGGCGGCGCGCGCGTTCGCCGCCGAGCTCCTGGCCGCGGGCGCTCCCGAGCCCGAGGATGCCCGGCGGCGGGCGCTCGCTGACCCCTCGCCCCATCCCGACCTGGTCTGGCTGGCGCCGCACGGAACCCAGCATCTGGTCGACGAGATCCGTGGCCGGGTGATCGGCGCGGCCGCGTATCGCCCATTCGAGGGCGAGCGGCGGGTCTTCGTGATCGAGGCCGCAGACGCGATGGCCGACGAGAGCCAGAACGCGCTCTTGAAGACGCTGGAGGAGCCCGCGTCCTTCGTCCACCTGCTTCTGATCAGCGCCGATCCGGAGCTCCTGCTGGAGACGGTCCGCTCGCGCTGCCAGCCGGTGCGCTTCGCGCCGCTCCCCGATCGGGAGGTCGAGGCGCGGCTGGCCGAGCTCGACCTGGGCGAGGGGCCGGGGGAGCGACTGGCCGCGGCACGCCTCGCGGGCGGCGATCCCGAGCGGGCGGCGTTTCTGCTCGGCGCCGAGGGGCGCGAGCTCCGCGCCGGCGCCGTACGCTGCGTCGACGCCGCGCTCACCGGGGAGTTGGCGACGGCGCCGTGGGGCTCCCTCCTCGACGCTGCCGAGGCGGCCGGAGAGCGGGCCGGCGAGGCGACCCGGAGCCGGCTGTCCGACCCCCCGGGCGAAGGCGCTCCGGCGGGGGTCGAGGCGCGCCGGCGCGCCCGCGAGGCCGACGAGGCGGGCAGGCGGGCGGCCCGTCGCGCTCGCACCGAGGCCCTTGACCTGGGGCTGGCGCTGCTCTCGGCCTGGCTGCGCGACCTCGCCGCGGTGGGCGAGGGGGCGGAGGCGGCGGTGTTGAACGAGGATCTCCGAGACCGGCTTCGAAGCGCCTCCGAAGGCCTCGATCCGCGCCGCCCGCGACGCGCGGCGGAGCTGGTGATGGACACCCGCCGGCGGCTCGACGTTAACGTCGGCGAGGAGCTGGCGCTCGAGGCGCTCCTATTTCGCGTGGAAGCCCTGTTAAGGGCGTCTTAGACTCCTCACATTGTGAGCGGCACAACCGCGATCGGTGAGTCGGCGCCGACCGCCCGCGCCAAGCGACCGTTCGGCGTTCGCCTGTATCTGACGATCGGCTTCGCCGCCGTCGCTCTGATCGCCGCCGGGTTCTCGTACATCCTGATCACGGGGTCGAGCGACCAGGCCGCGAGCGAGCGCGCCGCCGACATCACCATCGGCCGCGCGGTGCGCATGGCCGACCGGATCGGCGCCCACGCGCCGGCCGCCGCCGCGAGTCAACTGGATTCGGTCACCGATCCCGGGTTCTCCGCCTGGGTCTACGACGCGAATCGCCACCTGATCACGCCGGCCGGCTCGCGCGGCAACCGGGTGGGCGAAGTTCCGGGCAGGTCTGAGGACCTCACTTCGGCGCTCCACGGACAGCGCTCGGTGAACCAGCTTCCGAACGGGGTCACGGTCGTCGCCGTCCCGATCTTTCGTGCCGGTCACCTCGGTGGCGCCCTGGTCGTTCGCGCCGAGCGACCGGAGGCGATCTCACGGGCCATCGCCGCGCTCAGCGGACACCGCCTGACGGCCGCCGGCGTCGCGCTCGCCGTCGCGATCGTCACCGGGTTCCTGATCGCGACCGCGATCACCTCGCGGCTGAAGCGGCTCGCCTCGACCGCCGCCCGCATCACGGAGGGACGGCTCGATGAGCCGCTCGAGGGGACCGGGGGGCGCGACGAGATCGCCGACCTCGGGGTCGCGCTGGAGACCATGAGGATCGCGCTGCGCGAGACGTTCGGCGCGCTCTCGTCGGAGCGTGACCGCCTGTCGGCGATCTTCGACGCCCTCGACGACGCGGTGATGGTGGTCGGGCCCGACGGCGAGGTGCGGTTCTCGAACCCCGCGGCGGAGTCCCTCGTGGGGCCCGACCGGATGGCGATCGGCGGGCTCGAGCCGTGGCTTCGACGGGCCTCGCAACGCGGCTCCGTCGAGCACGACGCGATGCGCGTGGGCGACCGGGTGTTCGCGATCGGAGCCCGCAAGCTCAGCGCCGAGAACGCCGTCCTCGCGGTCGTCCGCGACCGGACGGTCGCCCTTCGCCGCGAGGTCGCCGAGCGCGAGTTCGTCTCCAACGCCGCTCACGAGCTTCGCAATCCGATCGCCGGGATCTCCGGCGCCATCGAGGTGCTCCGCGCGGGCGCCAAGGACGACCCGCAGGCTCGCGAGCACTTCCTCTCGCGTCTCTCGGATGACGCCGAGCGGGTGAGCCGCATCACGGACTCGCTGCTGACGCTGGCCCGGATCGAGGCGATCGGCGAGGCGAGGAGCGAGGCATTCGACGTGCCCATCGTCGTCGAGGAGGCGAGCCAGGCGGTCGCACCGCCCGACGGGATCGACGTGGGTCTCGAGGTGGAGCCGGACCTCGCGGCAGAGGGCGACCCGGTGCTCCTGCGCCAGGTGCTGATCGGCCTGCTGACGAACGCGCTGAAGAACACCCGGCCGCCCGGCGCCGTTACCCTCCGTGCGCGCCGCGAGGAGAGCGACCAGGTCTTGATCGAGGTCATCGACACGGGCACGGGGATCGCCGCCGACGAGGTCGGACGCGTCTTCGAGCGCTTCTACCGCGGCTCGGGAGCCCTCGAGCAGGAGGGCTTCGGGCTTGGCCTCTCGATCGCCAGGCGGATGGTTGGCGTTATGGGGGGAGAGATCGGCGTGGAATCCGAGCTCGGCGTCGGCAGCACGTTCTGGGTCCGCCTTCCGTCCGCGAAGCCCGCCCCGACCCCGGTCGCCTGAGATGTCCGACGGCAAGATCCTGATCGCCGACGACGAGCCCTCGGTCCGCGATGCGGTCGGCTACGCCCTCGAGCAGGAGGGCTTCGACGTGACGCTGGCCGAGGACGGCGACGACGCTGACCACAAGATCGGCAACGACGCGCCCAACTTCGACCTCCTGATCCTCGACATCATGATGCCCGGGCGGAGCGGGCTGGACATCTGCCGGGAGGTGCGGGCGCGAAGCCCGGTACCGATCATCCTCCTGACGGCCAAGGACGCCGAGGTGGACAAGGTGGTCGGCCTCGAGGTCGGCGCGGACGACTACGTCACCAAGCCGTTCTCGGTTCGCGAGCTCCTCGGCCGGGTCCGCGCCCAGCTCCGTCGCCGCGAGCTCGACCGGACCTCCTCGGTGCGCGAGGGCAAGACGATCGACGCCGGGCCGGTGAGAATCGACCTCGCCCGGCACCTGGTCACGGTCCGCGGCGTCCCGGTGAACCTCACGCGGTCCGAGTTCCAGGTCCTGCGCCTGCTCGCCGAGCGCCCGGGACAGGTCTTCAGCCGGCTCGAGATCATGGAGGAGCTGTGGCAGTCGGAGTTCTCCGGCGACGTCCGCGCCTGCGACGTCCACATCTCGAACCTGCGACAGAAGATCGAGCGCGACCCCCAGGACCCCGAGCTCGTCGTCACGGTCCGCGGCGTCGGCTACCGCCTCGCGGAGGCGGCGTAGGCCCAGCGGGCCGTGAAGACGAGCGCGGCGGCCGCGCCGTCCTCGAGCTGGTCCGTTTCTCCATGACTTGGCGCCTTATGCACCGGTGGCGTCCGAAAGTCGACAAATAGGCTGGCAGGACGGTTCGGGCGGTGGGGGTCCTACGGGGAGCCACCCGGCGGACGACGCCTAAACTGAGCGCGGCGCCGGCGTAGCTCAGTTGGCCAGAGCACTTCACTCGTAATGAAGGGGTCCCCGGTTCGAATCCGGGCGCCGGCTTGGGCTCTGTCAGAGCTCGCAGTTAAAGGCTGGTCCGGCGCCGCTTCCCTGGTCACAAACGTCGGTACCTGCACCGCCGTTCAAGCGATCGTCGCCCGCCGCTCCGAATAGACGATCGTCGCTCGAGCCGCCCGCCAGCTGGTCGTCTCCTTCACCGCCGCGGAGCTCGTCGTCGCCGTGGTGGCCCTGCAACCGGTCCTCACCGCCGTTCCCGGACGCGAAATCGTCTCCGCGTCCGCCGTTGATCACATCGGGCTCACCGCCGGCATGGATGGCGTCCTTGCCTTTCCCACCCTGGACGGCATCCCCGCCGAAGATCCGGTCGTCTCCCGCGCCGCCGCTGAGAAAGCTCTTGTGTGGATCCTTCTGGGCTCTGATCAGGTCGTCTCCCCCCTGTCCAACCAGGTCGTCGGGCCCCCGGTTGCCGGACAGCGAGTCGGGTCCACGGCTGCCGACAAGGACGTCATTGCCGGCGCCTCCGCGCATGGCATCTGCCCCCGGTCCACCGGGACCGCGATCCTCGCCTGGGCCTCCCCTGAACAGGTCGCCTCCCGCGCCGAGGCAAACGAGGTCGTTTCCCCCGCGCCCGAGGACGACGTCGTTCCCCCCGCCCGCCACGATTATGTCCCGCCCGCTCGTGCCGCGAAGAAAATCGTCACCCGAGGCTCCCGAGATCGTCGCAGGCCGTCCCCCACACTCCTTGCCGGGGTCGGCGGCCACCGCGGCCGCGGCAGTCACGCTCACCCCGATCGTCACGGCCGCCAGTCCCACCCGAGCTGCGAGCACTCGGTCCACGTTCGAATTATCCCGCGAGCGCCCAACCTGAGTCAATCCGCAGTCCGCAGGCCACGAGGTTGACGCTCAGCGCGCATCCGCAATAGGGTGCGCCGAGCGGCTCGGAGCGGAAGGAGGAGCATGGCCCAGGACAACGTGGACGTGGTGCAGGGCGCGTGGGACGCGTTCGGGCGCGGCGACATCGACGCGGTGCTCGACGCGATCGCCCCTTCCGCCGAGACCCGATTGCCGGAGACGCTTCCCTGGGGCGGCACCTACAGCGGGCCCGACGGCTTTCGCGACTTCCTCGCCAAGCTGGGGAGCAGCTTCGAGCAGTTCAGCGCCACCCCGGAGAAGGTCCTCGGCGCCGACGACAACCACGTCGTGGTGGTGGCGAGGACCAAGGGGCGCGCCAAGGGAGGGGCGACGGTCGAAGGCTCGGTCGTGTGGGTCTA
>DATGAF010000087.1:0-9149 GCA_035313645.1 Solirubrobacterales bacterium | reverse complement strand
CGAGCACGTCTCGGAGCGCCTGATCGTCGTCGAGGGACGCGGCCCCGACCGCCAGCTCGCCTCCCAGGTCCTCCGCCAGGATCTCGAGCTTGGCGCGGTTGCGGCCGGCGAGAACGAGGTGGGCGCCTCGCCGCCGAAGCTCGGCGGCGACCAGGCGGCCCGTGTAGCCGGTCGCGCCGTAGACGGCGACTGGCCCGGTCTGCTCGGCGGCCGCTGCCACGCCCGGATGCTATTCGCCGGTATAAGTTCTTGCCCGATGCAGCTCCGCGACATCATGACCAGCGCGGTGATCACGGCCGAGCTCTACGCCGAGGTGCGCGACGTGGCCCAGCTCATGCGCGATCACAACGTCGGGTCGGTCGTCCTGTGCGATCCGGAGGGCGAGCCCACGGCGATGGTCACCGACCGCGACCTGACGATCCGCTCGCTGGCCGATGACCGCTCCCCCTCGGAGTCCGTCGGCGAGCTCGCGTCGACGCCGCTGATCACCGGGGAGCCCGACATGGACCTCGAGGAGGCGGCGGCGCTGATGGTCCAGCATCGGATCCGGCGGCTTCCGGTGGTGGACTCCCTCGGGATCCTCGCCGGGATCGTGACCCTCGACGACATCGCGGTCAGGACCGGCAACCTGGAGGTGGCGCAGCGCATGACCCAGGAGGTGATCGAGGGCGCGTTGCCCGGGTTCTTCTTCCACGAGCGAGGCTAGGAGCGATGCCGACCACGCCTCGACAGCGGATCTGGCGCGATCGGTTCGACGCCGCGATCGGCCTCGCCGCGCCGATCCTCGACCTGATGCTCGACACCGGCGAGCGCGCCTCGCGGCTTCTCGGCGGCGAGGATCGCGACTACTACCCGATCCGTCCCGCCGGCGGGTCGCTCGAGCTCGATCCGCCGCGACGGGCACCGCGGCGGAGCGGCCTCGAGACGGTCGACTAGCCGGGGCTCGGGGGCGCGTCGCTCACCCGGCCGGGCCCGCCGACGCGCTCTCGGCGGCCGGGCCTCCCGCGTAGACCCGGCGGCGGAACACGTCGTCCACCAGCGACTCGACCCGGTCGAGGAAGAGGACCCCGTCGAGGTGGTCGAGCTCATGCTGCACGCATCGCGCCTCGAATCCCAGGCTCTCGAGCGACCCTCCCGCGTGCTCGACCACGATGCGACTCGCGCGGCGCACGTTCGCGGTCAGGTCCGGGATCGACAGGCAGCCCTCCCGGGCGACCTCGGAGCCCTCGCTCTCGGCGATCCGCGGGTTCGCGAGCACGAGCAGGCCGTTGTCGGTCTCCGCCTTGGGGTGCCCGCGCACGTCGATCACGATCACCCGCGAGGGGATCCCGATCTGCGGCGCGGCGAGCCCGACGCAGCGCTCGAACGAGCGCATCGTGTCGAGGAGATCGCGTCCGACCGCGTCCGCCGCGTCGGCCTGGACCGGAGCCGCGACCTCCTTCAGCGCCGGATGGGGATAGACCAGGACCTCGCGGACGGCCAAGGTCAGCCGGCCTTCGCGCGGCGAGGCGTCGGCCGGGCGTCCACTAGAGCGCCTCGGCCTCGAGCTCCCTGACGGCGACCTCGACTCCGGCGTTCTCGGCCACCTCGCGAAGCTCCCCGCGAAGCTCCTCTTCGGGGACCTCGCCGAGGGCCGCCTCGATGATCATCACGTAGAGCGGGGACTCCGGGGGCCCGGCGAGCCGTGTCTCGAGCCCGGTGATGTTCACGGCGCGACCGGCGAGCGCGGTGCTGACGGCGTTGACGATCCCGGGATGGTCGGCGCCGTAGACGGTGATCACGTGGGAGGGCCGCGTGGCGGCGACGTCGAGATCGTCGACGGCGTTGACCGCGATCGCCTCCAGGTCGAGGTTCTCCCGGACGCGTCCGAGCCTTCGATCGAGCTCGCCCGCGCCGAGCGAGTCCGGCAGCTTGACCAGGAGCACGACCGCGAAGTGCCCGCGCAGGATCGACATCTGCGAGTCCTCGATGTTGCCCTCGAGCTCGAGCAGCGCGCCGCTGATCGCGGCGACGATCCCAGGTCGGTCGCGGCCGATCGCGGTCACGGCGAACTCGGGCACGCCCTTAACATACGCGGACTTTGGCCCGCGAGCCGATCCTCGAGCGCGAGCGCCGCTGGGCCGTCCCGGCGGCGATCGCGGCGCTCCTCCCGCTGCCGCTCTACCTCGCGAGCTTCATCGTCACCGCGAAGCTCGCCTCGGGCGACTCGGCAGCCGAGCAGCTTCCGAAGATCCACGACCACGCCGGCCCGCTCCTGGCCCTCTCCGTCGTCCGCGCGGTGGCCTTCATGGCGGTCGCGATCCCGCTCGCCTACCTCTTTCAGGCCGCGGCGGCGCGAAGCCCGCGCGTGCAGAAGCCGCTGATCGGCTTCGTCGTCCTCGCCCCTGTCCTCTTCGCCGCGTCGACGATCGCCCAGGGGATCTCCTTCAACCAGATCGCCTCCGACTTCGTGCGGCAGTCGCCGCAGATCCAGACCCGCTCCTACACCGCGTTCGAGCGCGAGCTGACGAAGGATCCGCAGTCGATCGAGAAGGTGAGGACCTACACGGACTCGAACTCCCTCGACGAGGAGACCACCGACGGCACCTTCGCGACCGTCCACTACGACTCGAGCGTCGAGTCGAGGCTCCAGAGCCAGCTCTCCAGCCAGCAGGTGGACGTCGACGAGGACGCGGGTGGGGCTCCGGGCGACGCCCTCGCGCAAAAGCTCTCCGACGACTCGGGGACCGGCAAGGTGGGCGCGCAGCTCCTCGTTCCCGCGGTGATCGCGATGATCGTGGCGATGATCTACACCGGGCTCCAGGCGACACGGACTGGGCTTCTCACCAGGGGGTTCGGCAGCCTGGGGATGGCGCTCGGGGCCGCGCTCATCCTGATTCCGGCCTACGCGGTGCTCGCGATCCTGGCCTGGTTCGTGTACCTCGGCCTCCTGTTCCTGGGCCGGGTGCCGGGCGGCCGGCCCCCGGCCTGGGAGGCCGGCGAGGCGATTCCCTGGCCGCGGCCGGGCGAGGAGGCGCCGGCCCCCCCGAGTGCCGCGGGCGACTCGATCGAGGGCAGGGGGAGCGAGGTCGCGCCCCAGCCGGACGAGGGGTCGGGACGGACGGGACAGCAGCCCGAGAAGAGAAAGCGGAAGCGCCGCAGCTAGCCCGGGGTCGCCGCGAGTCGCTTTCGGTGGGTGCGGATCTCGCTGAGGATGCGCTCCAGGCGCGGCTCGCGCGAGGAGTCCACGTGGACCATCGCGCCGGCGATCGCGGGATGGACGGCGGCGATCCTCTCGTACATCGCCTGCGCGACCGCGCGATACGTGGGGTGGCCCTCCCGGCCGGACCGCAGCTCGATCACGTGCATCGCCTCGCGGGCGTTCAGGTCGAGCACGTACCGGATCCGGTAGCCGAGGCAGAGGGCGTACGGCGCCGCGTCCGCGAGCCCCTCGGACTCGAGTCGCTCGAACTCCGCGGCCGAGATCGCCAGCGCCCGCTCGTATTCGCCCCCGACCCCCGCCTCGCGGACCTCGTCGGGGATCCCCGCTCCGAGGTGGGGGGTGAGCCCCTGCCACTGGCAGGTGAGCATCCGGTGGCGCTGTAGGTCGCGGAAGGCCCCGTAGTCGGAGACGATCTCGAACCGGTAACGGATGGCCTCCCACCCTCGGCCCGGGCGGTGACGGCGGTTCCTTCGCTCGCCGGCCAGCTCGGCGAGGAGCTCGGTGCGCTCCAGCGGGTCGAGCGCGTCGATGCGCCGCCGGAGCTCGGGCTCGGTGAGAGCCGCCGACTCGAACAGCGAGGCCGCGAGGAGGTCCTCCTCGCCTCCGTCGACGTGGACCAGCTCGACCGACGGGGCGTCCGAGGGGGTCGGACGGTCGAGGCCGAGCCGGGCGACGGCCCGCTCCGTGGCCTCGCGCCGCTCGCGAAGGTAGGCGATCCACTCCCCGCCGCGGTCGGGTCGCCCGACCCGGGCGACGAAGCTCGGGATCACCTTGGCGAGCTCGCCCAGGATCATCTCGCCGTACTCCCTGGCCTCCGGGAGCGGCGACGCGGCGAGGCGGAGCAGGAGCTGCTCGTACGCCTGCCCGGAGGCGAAGATCCCGACGTGGCTGAGGGTCGCGGCGGGGAGGAGGCCGCGGAGGAGATCGAGGGCCTTGGCCCGGATCGACCGCCGCCACGCCGCCTCTGGCTGCTCGCCGCGCGGCCAGCGCTCCGCGGCCCACGACTGGACCGTCTGGAGGCTTCGCGAGTAGATCTCGAAGAGCTCGTCGATCGCCCTGCCGTACGGCTCGCCGAGCCGCTCGTCACGGTAGTAGCGGTAGCCGCCGACGTCGCCGGGCATCGGCTGGTCGTAGGGGATGTAGCGGGTCGACTGCTCCAGGTAGGCCGCCAGCCGTCCCCGCTGAAGGACCTTCGTGAGGACGTTCGATGCCCACTCGCAGGCGAGGTGCGCGCCGCCGACCTGGCCGATCGAGTCGTCGCCGTAGCCCATGAACACGCGCTCATAGAGGCCGGCGGCGCGCTCGCCCTCGACACCGTCGAACGGCCGTCCCGCGTCGGGGACGTCCGCGGCGAACTCCTCCAGGAAGAGGCGCCGAAGGGTCCCCGGGTAGCGCGAGTAGCGGGCGAATAGGGCTCCCTTGACGGTTTCCGGCAGGTTGACGAGGCAGAACACCGGAAGATCGAGGTTGGTGAAGTGGGGGCGGAGGAGCGATTCCTCCTCGGGGGTGAAGCTCTCGACCGGATACCGCAAGGGAGCCTGATCGTAGTCAGGGCTCCGGCGGGCGCGCCGGACGGCTCAGGGCTCTCGCTGCGCGCCGTCCACCGGCTCGGTGGGCCGAGGCGCAGCCGGCGTTCCGTCGGGCTCGGGCTCGACCACCAGGCGGGCGAGCACCTCCTCGCGGCCGTAGTGGCCGACCGAGTCGAACCAGCGCTTGGCGTGGAGGCCCACCTTCAGGTCGCAGTCGGCGACGACCATCCCCTCCTCCCCGTAGAGGGGTCCGGCGATCACCTCGCCCTCGTCGGGCTCGACGATCGCCGAGCCGCCGTTCCCGAACACCTCCTTGCCCTCGGGCAACGAGACGGGGAAGTCATCCGGGAAGGCGCTCGCCGGGATGAACTGCGGAGCCGAGACGACGAAGGCGCCCGACTCGATCGCGATGTGCCGCATGCTCGCGAGCCAGCTCTCGGCATCGTCGGCTGTCGGCGCCACCCAGATCTGCGGGCCACCGCGATAGAGCGCGTAGCGAGCGAGGGGCATTCGGTTCTCCCAGCAGATCAGCCCGCCGATGCGCCCGAGCGGGGTCTCGGTCACCGCGAGGTCGTCGCCCGCCCCGACCGCGTGGAAGAGGCGTTCGTGCATCGTCGGCATCAGCTTGCGGTGCTTGGCGAGCAACCCGCCCGGCCCGAACAGGAGCAGCGTGTTGTAGAGCGAGCCCGGGCGCTCCGACTCGCGCTCGTTGACGCCGATCGCGCAGTGGATGTCGTGCTCCGCGCACGCCTCGGCGATCCGCCTCGTCAACGGGCCGGGAACGTCGACGGAGTTCTCCCATAGCCGCTCCCAGAGCTCGTCCCAGCCGCTGAACGACCCCGCGTCGTGCGCCCACGAGCCCGACGGGTAGAGGGGCACGAAGGCCTCGGGGAAGGCGGCGAGCTGGACCCCCTGAGCCGCCGCCTCGCCGAGCAGGCGGCAGGCCTTGTCCACCGTGGCCTCCGCGTCGAGGATCACCGGCGTCGCCTGGATCGCCGCCACCCGCACGGTTGGGAAGCCGGTCACGAGGTGAGCATACGCCGCTACGAAACGGTCGCCGGGGGCGGCGCGGCCATGAGCTCCACCCGCTGGCCGCCGGGCATGAGCGCGAACGCCCGCCGCTCGCCCCACAGCTCGTCGGCCTCCTCGACCTCGAACCCGGCGTCGCGAAGGCGGCCCGCCGTCGTCTCGAGGTCGGAGGCGACGATCGCCGGGTGGCCGAGCGAGGGCGTCGTCGGCTCGGGGGTGTGGATGAAGTGGATCTGGGTGCCGTGGCGCTCGAGCCAGGTCACGAACGGGGCGATCGAGTCGGGCGCCCGAACGCGCTCGAAGCCGACCAGCTCGAAGAACTCGGTGGAGCGCTCGACGTCATCCGGCGCCACCTCGAGCGAGACGTGGTGGAGCATCCGCGCAAGGATCGCACGCCTCCCCCAATATGTTGCCCGGCGTGAGGTTCGGGCTCTTCTACGAGCACCAGCTCCCACGGACAGGCGCGGAGATCGACGAGGGTCGCCTGCTCGCCGACGCGCTCGAGCAGGTGGAGCTCGCCGATCGGCTGGGGTTCGACTGCGTGTGGGAGGTCGAGCACCACTTCCTCGAGGAGTACTCCCACTCGAGCGCGCCCGAGGTCTTCCTCGCCGCGGCGAGCCAGCGCACCAGCAGGATCCGCCTTGGCCACGGCATCATCCAGGTGCCGCCGGGCGTGAACCATCCCGCGCGCGTCGCTGAGCGCGTCGCGACCCTGGACCTGATCTCCGAGGGTCGGGTGGAGTTCGGGACCGGCGAGGGCAGCTCGCAGCTCGAGCTTGGCGGCTTCGGGATCGAGCGCGAGACCAAGCGCGAGCAGTGGCAGGAGGCGCTCGACGCGATCACCCGGATGTTCGTCGAGGAGCCCTTCGCCGGCTACGACGGCCGCTGGGTCTCGATGCCTCCGCGGAACGTGATCCCGAAGCCGAGGCAGCGGCCCCATCCGCCGCTGTGGGTCGCGTGCAGCCGCCGCGAGACGATTCTGACCGCGGCCGAGAACGGGCTCGGGGCGCTCTCGTTCTCCTTCGTCGAGCCCGAGGCCGCGAAGGAATGGGTCGACTCCTACTACGAGACGCTCGCCTCGGACCGCTGCGTCCCGGCGGGGTTCGCCGTCAACCCCAACGTCGCCGTGGTGCTGCCGATGATGTGCCACCGCGACGAGGAGACGGCGATCGAGCGCGGCATCGACGGCGCCCACTTCTTCGGCTTCTCCCTCGCCTACTACTACGCCTTCGGCCACCACCGCCCCGGCCGCGGCCACGTGTGGCGGGAGTTCGTAGAGCGCCGCGACGAGGTCGGCTTCGCGCGAGAGATCGTCACCGCCGACGACGCCCCGCTCGGCGTGAAGCTCCTCCAGCAGGGTCTCGGGAGCCTCCGCGGGGCGATCGGCACTCCCGACCAGATCGCCGGGCTGATCGAGCGCTACGAGGCCGCGGGCGTCGACCAGGTGATCTTCGTCTCCCAGGCCGGCGACAACCGCCACGAGCACATCTGCGAGAGCCTCGAGCTGTTCGGCGCCGAGATCCTGCCGCGCTTCGCCGAGCACGCCGAGGAGCGCGAGCGCGACAAGGCGGAGCGCCTCGGCGAAGCGGTGGAGCGGGCGCTCGCCCGGCGGACACCTGCGCGAAGCGGCGACCTCGACTACGTGGTCAAGCCCGACGGAGAGCCCGCCGCGGCGCGGCCGATGATCGCCTCGGCGGGCAAGGACGGCGTCCGCCCCGACCGCGCGGGGGCCCGAGACGTCGTCGCCCGCGCCGGCGAGGCAGGCCTCGCGGCCATCGTCCGCGGTCGGACCGACCGCCAGCTCTACCGCCTCTTCGACCGGGGCCCGGGCCTGCCGGCGATCTTCAAGGCGATGGAGCGGGCGTTCCGCCCCGCGAAGGCGCGTGGGTTCGAGGGCGAGATCGCCTACGAGCTCCGGGGGCGCGACGGCCTGCGGCGCTGGACGGTGCGGATCTCGGGTCAGCGGGCGACCGCGCGCCGCGGCCCGGCCACCGATCCGGCCCTCACGATCCGCACGAGCGTCCCCGACTTCGTCCGGATGGCGGCCCGCGAGGCGTTCCCCCCGAAGCTGCTCCTCGAGGGGGCCCTGGTGATCGAGGGCGACTATGGCCTCGCCGGCCGGCTGCCGGAGATGTTCGGCGCGGAGATCCCGACCTAGACGGACTGTCCGCGGCGCGCCTCCTCAGGCGGTTGAGGCCGGCGTGATTTGATCTGCTTCAGCAGGGCGCTTCAGGTCGCCCGGACCGAGAAGGAGGACGCAGTTGAGTGAGATCTTGAACTTCCCCCAGTCTGGGCAGATCGGCGTGTGGGCCACGGAGGGCGCCCCCGACCATGCGATCCCCGAGGACCCGCTGCTGCCGATCGCAGCGATGCGCCTGGTTCAGCAGGAGCTCGCCGTCGAGGGCATCCCGGAGCGGAATCTCGCCACATTCGTCACCACGTGGATGGAGCCGGAGGCGCGGGTCGTGATCGACGAGAACCTGCACCGGAACTTCATCGACCACGCCGAGTACCCCCAGACGTTCGAGATCCAGCAGCGATGCATCCGCATGCTGGCCGAGCTCTTTCACGCGCCCGGCGAGACCACCGGCACGAGCACGCAGGGCTCCTCGGAGGCGATCATGCTCGGGGCGCTGTCCCTGAAGTGGAAGTGGCGCCAGCGCCGCGAGGCCGACGGCAAGCCCACCGCCTCACCCAACCTCGTCTTCGGCGGCGACGTCCACGTCGTCTGGGAGAAGTTCTGCCGCTATTTCGACGTCGAGCCGCGGATCGTGCCGCTGCAGCCCGGGAAGTACACGATCGGCCCGGAGGACGTCGAGCCGCACGTCGATGAGAACACGATCGGCGTCGCGGCGGTCGTCGGCACCACGTTCACAGGGCACACCGATGACGTGGCGGGCATCAACGACTTCCTGGTCGAGCTCAAGGACAAGAAGGGCCTCGACGTCCCTCTCCACATCGACGGCGCCAGCGGCGCCTTCGTCTGGCCGTTCCTCTACCCGCACTCCGAGTGGGATTTCCGGCTCGAGCAGGTGCGCTCGATCAACGCCTCCGGCCACAAGTTCGGCCTCGTCTATCCCGGCATCGGCTGGCTTGTCTTCCGCGAGAAGTCCGACCTGGCAGAGGACCTCGTCTTCTATGAGAACTACCTCGGCAAGACCGACGCCACGTTCACGCTCAACTTCTCGACCAGCTCCGCGATGGTCATCGCCCAGTACTACAACTTCGTGCGCTTCGGAAAGGCCGGATATCGCTGGGTCATGGAGGTGATGCAGCGAAACGCCGAGTCACTGGCCCGGGACATCGAGGGCACCGGCAAGTTCGAGGTAGTCGGCAAAGAAGAGGAGACGCTGCCGCTGGTCGCCTTCAACCTCGCCGACGAGCACCCC
>DATGAF010000086.1:0-2129 GCA_035313645.1 Solirubrobacterales bacterium | reverse complement strand
GCTCGAGACCATCGTGCGGATGGGCTTCGACCGGCGTGTCGGCGACGCGCCGGTCCTGCCCACGCTCTTCTCGCCGCTCTCGCTCGCGCGGAAGCTCTCGGGCACGCGGCTCACGCACGACCTCTCGGAGCACCCGACGCTCGTCACGGGCGCCCTCGAGGCGATCACCGAGACGGTGGTCCGATTCGCCGCGCTGGCGCTCGCCGAGGGCGTCTCGGGCATCTTCTACTCGATCCAAGCGGCGAGCCGGAGCGTGAGCACCGAGGAGGACTACGCGCGCTTCGGCGAGCCCTACGATCGTCGCGTCCTCGAGTCGGTGCGCGGCAAGTCGGTCCTCACGATCGTCCACGGTCACGGTGACCGGCTCCTGTTCGACCGTCTGGCAACGCTGCCGGGCCACGCCTGGAACTGGGACGATCGCGCCACACCGCCCTCCCTCGCCGAGGGCAAGGCCAAGACCGGGGGCGCCGTCATCGGCGGCCTCGACCAGTGGAAGACGCTGCGGGACGGGACCCCCGAGCAGGCCCGCGCGGAGGCGCTCGACGCGATCGCTCAGACGGGCGGGGTCGGGCTGATCGTGGGACCCGGCTGCGTCCTGCCGAACGACACGCCGGATGCCAACGTCGCGGCGGTCGTGCAGGCGCTCGGGGGGCCGCTCAAGAAGATCCCCGGCGTCACCACCTAGTTAAAGTCGGGGGGAGCGACGCCGCTCCCCCCGACACCCCCCAACGGTCACCCGCGGCGGCCTCGCCGGCAAGCCGGTTGCGCCGGCGGAGCCGGCGGTCGAACACGATTGCTCCGACAGCGCGCCTCTGAGTAGCCGCCGTTCGAGCGCGGGCTTCCGCCCGCGCAACCCGGTCTGGGGGAGGCTCGGAGGGGGCCGTCGAGGCCCCCTCCGAGGATTAAGTCGCGTCACTTCGCGACGTTGAAGCGGAAGTGGCAGACCTCGCCGTCCCGGACGATATAGTCCTTCCCCTCGAGTCGGAGCTGGCCCCGGGATCGGAGGTCGGCGAAGGACCCATTCGCGGCGACGAGATCGTCATAGCTATTGACCTCGGCCCGGATGAACCCGCGGGCAATGTCCGAGTGGACCGTGCCCGCGGCGTCCAGCGCCCGGGTGCCCTCGGGAATCGGCCAGGCCCGCACCTCGTCCTCGCCGACCGTGAAGAAGGAGATCAAGCCGAGCAAGGTATAACAATCACTTAGGACTCTGTGGATCGCAGGCTCCTTGAGGCCCAGATCGGCCAGGAAGGCCTGCTGCTCGGGGCCGGCGAGCTGGGCGACCTCGGTTTCGATGATCGCCGACACCCAGCCGACTCGGGTCCGTGGCCGCGCCCCGATTTCCCCGAGCCCGTACTTCTCCCCCACCCGAGGCCCATCGGCGAGCGCTTTCTCGTCGAGGTTCAGGCAGTGGAGGATCGGCTTCTCGGAGAGGAACGTGAACCCCCGGATCGCCTTGGCCTCTTCGGGCGAGAGCGCCATGGCGCGGAGCGGGATCTCGGTCTCGAGATCCGCCTTCAGGCGTCGCAGGATCTCCTGCTCCCTCGCCTCGACCTCCTTCCTCTGCTTCCGGAGTGAGGCCTCGAGCCGCTCGAGCCTCCGGTCCACCACCTCCAGGTCGGCCAGGATCAGCTCGGTCTCGAGATCCAGGATGTCGCGCCGGGGATCCGGCAGGCCCGCGACCTCGTCGGGGAAGGCGCGGACGACATGGAGGAGCGCGTCCGCGTTCCTGAACTCTTTGATCTCGAGGCCGCCGCGTTCCCCTTTGGCGATGCCCGCAAGGTCCACGACCTCGAAGCTCGCGTAGGTGGTCTTCTTCGGCTTGAAGAGCGCGCTGAGCCGGTCCACGCGCGGGTCGGGCACGCGCGCGACGCCCGTGTGGAGCTCGGCGCGGCCCGTGTCGTAGCGCGCGGTGGCGACGGTGGAGCCGGTCAGCAGATTGAAGAGCGTGGTCTTCCCGGTCTTCGCGAGGCCGATCAGGCCGATCTTCATTGGTAGAACACTGGCGCGGTACCGACTAGCGGGCCCGTTTCCAGCATCCCCCTTTCAAACCGTGCGTGCCCATTTCGAGCACACGGCTTACCGATGGTCTCTCGGCGTCATGCATGCGCAGCGTCGGGATAGCGTAC
>DATGAF010000085.1:0-5703 GCA_035313645.1 Solirubrobacterales bacterium | reverse complement strand
CGCTTGTAGGCGCAGCCGGTCCGCTTCTCGCTCGAGACCAGGAGGGAATCGCGTACGTCCTCCGCGGGGATGTACCAGCGGGGCGGGAGGGCGGTCTCGAACAGGACTCTTGCCCGACGGGTCTCCGCGAGGAGCTCGCCGCCGACGCTCACCTTGACGTGGCGCGAGGTCTCGAGCACGTCCACGCGGTGATACGGGTCGCGGGCGTGGACGATCGCCTCCTCGTCCTCCTCGTACCAGCGATCCATCGCGTTCCATTCGAATCCGATCAACCCGGCCAGGGCCTCGGCCCCGGCGGGCGGTTCCGGATAAGCCCAGGCCGCGTCGGCGGCCACCCGATCCCCGACTCGAAGCGACCACCATCGCGCCTCGCCCATCGCGCTCGAAGAGGTGCGGCGGTCGGACGGCTCGAGAAGATCCATCCGGACCTCGTCGCGCGGGAAGTAGTAGACGGCGAGCCGGCCGTGCTCGTGGAGGAGGCTGCCGTGACGGGCGTCGACGACGGTCTGTCCCGCGAATTCCGCGCGGATACGACGCGGGGAAGGCTCGAGGTAGAGCAGGCCCTCCCGTCTTGGAACCTCGAGATTGAAGGCGCCCGCGGCGCGCGGCGCGAGGGGCCCGGTTCCGACTGTGAGCGACATCGTCCTCCTGATCGTGCGCCCGCTCGGGGCGCCATGCTAGCTGGGCGCCCAGGCGCGGCGCTCCAGCCCGGCCCGCGAGCGGCGCCGTCGAGCGCCCGCGGGCCCCGGCTGGGTCGCCTCAGAAGACGCGGATCAGTCCGGGCACGCGCAGGGCCGGGGAGATGCCTGCCGCGGCGAAGGTTCGGCCGGTGAGGAGCGCGGTCGAGTGCTGGACTGCGAGCCCCATCCGAAAGACCGCCGAGGGGGTGACGAGGACCGGGTGCGGCGAGCGGAAGCGCTCGAGCCACAGCTGTCCGTGAAGCGCCCGCGAGGCGACGAGCCTGAACCGCGCGTCCGGTGGCCGAACGTGGGGGCCGCGGCTGACCGCATCGACTCGACGCGTGAACACCGGGTCCGCGCCGAGCTTGAAGTCGTCGGCACGGAGGTAGTAGGCGAGCGGATCCTGGCCGAGCCGCGGCACCACGAGGACCCGCGCGCCGGGCGAGGGCCCCACCGCCCTGGCCACCTGGCGCCAGTCCGGCCTTTGCATCGCCGGGCTCAAGGAAACGGCGACCAGGACCGCCGCGGAGAGGGCGCACGCGCCCGCGGCGACGGCGAGCCCCGCCCTTCCCGCCCGTCTCGCCCCGCAGGCGATCCCGGCGGCGACCAGAAGCGGTGCGAGCGCGCCGATCATGTTTCGCGAGTCGACGTAGTCGAACCCGGCCAACCCGAGCGCGATCGGCACCCCGAAGGCCGCGCCGCCGATCCCGGCGGCGACCGCGGCGCCGCGTCGCTCGGTCCGGTCGGCGGCTCGCCACAGGAGCGCGATCGCCGCGACTCCGAGGGCCGCCTCCCCGATTCCGGCGATCAGCTGAAGCGCCCCGATCCAGCCTCGGGCGAGGACCTGTGGCTCCACGCTTGACGCGAAGTGGACGGCGGTCTGCAGGCCGCGCTCGAGCACCGGGGTCGCGCGGAAGCCATTCAGCCGCCCGGCGCCCTCCTGGAGGACGGCGAGCGGAAGCAGCGCCAGGCCGACTGCCCCGACCATGCCGGTGGCCGCCAGCGCCCGGCGCCGCGGGCGGGTCACGGCGATCAGCCAGATCGTCTCCGGGGCGACCACGAATACCGCGAAGTAGTGGGTGCAGAGCGCCAACGCCGACGCGATCGCCCACAGAGTCAGGTTTCGCTCGCTCGGCGCCCGGAGCGCGCGCGAGAACAGGTAGAGGCCGAGCACCGTGAGCAGGACCAGGAGGGCGTACGCGCGCGCCTCCTGCGAGTACCAGACCAGGAAGGGGTTGACCGCGACCAGGGCGGCCGCGACGAGCCCGGCTCGGCGGGAGGCCAGCTCGCGTCCGGCCAGGAAGGCGACCGGGACGGTGAGCGTGCCGAAGGTCGCCGACAGCACCCGCAGGTCGACCTGGCCGGTCCCCATCGCCTTCGACCAAAGCCAGGCCAGGAAGTAATAGAGCGGCGGGGTCCGCTCGAGATGCGCGGTCACGTTGAGCGTGGCGCCGAGGCTCGGGTGCAGCACCCGCCAGGCGGTGACCGCCTCATCGTGGTCGAAGCTCTGCTGCCCGAGCGTCGCGAACCGGATCGCCGCGGCGGCCGCGGTGATCGTCACGAGGGCGATCGCGCCGGCATGCTCCCGCAGCAGCTGTCGCCAACGCGGCAGCTCCAGGGCACCCGCTGCCCCGAGTGGGCGGGTGAGCGTTTCCTCGACTACCGGGCTCGTGAGCGGGAAACGTACGCTCGCCTGCTGAACGGGAGCTGAAGGCGACTTTTGCGCTTCCTAAAGGGGGCCTTGCCGGCTCCGGGGCGGTCGCTCCTAGGCGGCGACGCCCTCGTACCGCCTCGTCCGCTTGGTGCGCGGAGCCAGCACGGCTCCCCAGTCCGCGTCGTCGATCCGCGCCGGCTCGGTCGTCTCCAGGAAGTCGCGGAGCGCGCCCGCCAGCCCCTCGGGGTCCTCGAGATGGGGGAAGTGGGCCGCCCGGGGAAGCGTGGCGAAGCTGCTGTCCGGGATCGCCAGGTGAGCCGCGCGACCGTGAGCGACGGGGATGGTGTTGTCGCGCTCGCCCCAGACGATCAGGGTGGGGAACCCGCGGAGCAGGTAGAGCCGATCGCGCGCGCTGACACGCTGGCCGTGGACGTCGATCACCGATCGGAGCGTCTGCAGGAACGCCGTCCGGGCGCCCTCGCGCTCGAGCGGGCGGAGCGCCCGGGCGATGGCCTGGAGATAGATGCCCGTTCCCGAGCCCCGGGCGCGCATCCGCGCGCCTCCGTCCCAGACAGCGTCGAGGAAACGGCGATGGGCTGCGATCCTGAGCAGGAGCGAGGCTCCGGGAACCGCGGCCCCGCGGAGCAGCGGGCTCACCTCACGGCCCAGCCCGCCGCTCGAGACGAGGGCAAGGCGCTCGACGCGCTGGGGGAACTGGTAGAAGAACTGCATCGCGACGCCGCCGCCGAGCGAGTGTCCGACGACCGTGGCTCGATCGATGCCGATCACGGCGAGCAGGTCCCGGACCACCGCCGCGTGCGCGCCGAGCGAGTAGTCGCCGCGGGGGGTCGCCGAGTCGCCGTGGCCGATCAGGTCGGGCGCGACGACCGTGTAATCGTCGGCGAGGCGGAGCGCCACGTCCTCCCAGTGGGCGGAGGAGTTGACCATCCCGTGGATCAGGACCACCGCGGGCCCGGCGCCCGCGATCCGGTAGATGACGCGATGGCCGTGGAGCTCGGCCTGCCACGCGTCGAACCAGTCGTTCACGGCGCGCACGTTATCGCCGCCGACGTGCGCCATCGTCGCCCCAGCGGCGCTACCGTTGCCCCATGCCGCCGGACGCCGCGCTGGAGGCGGTCTTCAAGCCGGTCCGCCCACCGACCACCTTCGAGGAGACCGTGGAGAGGCTCGGCACGGCGATCCGGCTTGGTCTGCTGCCCGCCGGCAGCCGCCTGCCCGCCGAGCGAAGCCTCGCCGAGCGGCTCGGGATCTCGCGCTCGACGCTGCGCCAGGCGTTGACGACCCTGGTCCAGAGCGGGCACCTCGTCTCGCTGCGAGGCCGCAGCGGAGGCACGTTCGTCGCCGACCGCCCCCCGCTTGCCGAGAAGAACGGAAAGCCACTCGGCGAGGCGGCCTGGGCGGTGCTGGACTACCGGGTGGCGATCGAGACCGGGGCGACGATCCTCGCCGCCGAACGCGGTGATCGCGGGCGCCTCGAGCGCCTCGAGGAGCTGGCGGAGCGCATGGCGCACGCGGACGACTTCGAGGACTATCGCCGGGCCGACATCCGCTTCCACATCGGGGTCGCCGAGGCGGCCAGGTCGCCGCGCCTGGTGACCGCGATGACCGAGGTCCAGGGGCAGGTCAGCGACCTGGTCGCCCTGATCGCCCACCCCGAGCAGGTGCTGACCCACTCGAACGCTCAGCACCGACGCCTCGTCACGCTGCTGCGAAGGCATCAGGGCGCCCCGGCGGTGCGCCTCATGCGCGAGCACATCGAGGGCACCGAGCACATCCTCGCCGGGCTGATCTAGCCAGCGGACGCCCACCGGGCGCCCTCGTCGATGCCCAGCAACATCTCAGCGGGCACCGGCTTCCCCTCCCGCGGTCGCGTCAGCACGAATCCGCTTGCCCCCCGGGTCGAAGAGGGGCTCGCTCGCAACCTCCCCTTCGATCCAGCGCCCGAAGATCTCGACCGCCACAGCGGTGCCCGGGTCGGCGTGCTCGGGAGGCACGTACGCGTAGGCAATCGAGCGGCCGAGGGTGTAGCCGTAGCCGCCCGTCGTGACGCGACCGCGGATCTTGCCGTCGATCTGCACCGGCTCGTTGCCGAGCGCCACCGAGCGCGGATCCGAGAGCAACAGGCAGGCAAGCCGAGCGCGAGGGCCACGATCCTTCGCCTCCAGGAGCGCCTCCCGGCCAATGAACCCGCCCTCCTTGTCGAGCTTCACGCAGAAGCCCACCCCGCCCTCATATGGCGTCTCGTCTGGGGTGATGTCGGCTCCCCAGACCCGGTAGCCCTTCTCGAGGCGCATCGAGTCGATCGCCCGGTAGCCGCCGCCGACGATCCCGTGGGGCTCCCCCGCCTCCCAGATCGCGCGCCAGAGCCCGAGCCCGTACTCGGCGGGGCAGTAGAGCTCCCAGCCGAGCTCGCCGACATAAGTGACGCGGAGCGCCCACACGGGCACGTGCCCGACGGTGATCTCGCGCAACGACATGTATGGGAACTCCTCGTTGCCGAGGTCTGCCGGGGTAAGCGGCTGCAGCACTTCGCGTGCCCGCGGCCCCCAGATCCCGAAGCAGGCCGACTGCGAAGTCGTGTCGTGGACCTGGACGCTGCTGTCGCTGGGAATGTGGCGGCGGATCCATTCGCGATCGTGGTTGCCGAAGGCCGTGCCGGTGACGATCGAGAAGCGATCGTCGGCGAGGCGCGCAACGGTGAAGTCGCATTCGATCCCGCCGCGGCGGTTGAGCATCTGCGTGTAGGTGATCTTCTGCGGCTCGCGGGCTACCCGGTTGTCACACAGGCGCTCGAGGAGCTCGGCTGCCCCGGGTCCCTCGATTTCCATCTTCGCGAACGAGCTCTCGTCGAAGATTGCCACCCCATTCCGGGTGGCCTCGTGCTCGGCGCCGATCGCCGGGGACCAGTGCTTGCCGGCCCAGCCCCGCGGACGCAACGACTCGTCCCCCGACTCGGCATTCGATTCGTACCAGTTGACCCGCTCCCAACCTGACTTCTCGCCGAACGCTGCCCCGCGCTCACGATGCCAAGCGGTTGCGGGAGAAACGCGCAGCGGCCTCGCCGCGCTGCGCTCGTGGTTCGGATAGCGGATGTCGTAATAGGTCTCGTAGGTCTCCTTGACTCGGGCGTGGGTATAGGACGGCGAGCGGTATTGGGCGCCGAAGCGACGGACGTCCATCTCCCAGAGATCGAGGCTGGGCTCGCCTTCGGCGATCCACTCGGCCATCACCTTGCCGATCCCTCCGGCGCCGGCCAGCCCGTGGGCGCAGAAGCCGGCAGCGATGAAGAGCCCGGCGACCCCAGTCTCGCCGAGGCAGAACTCGTTGTCCGGGGTGAACGCCTCAGGG
>DATGAF010000084.1:0-34094 GCA_035313645.1 Solirubrobacterales bacterium | reverse complement strand
TGAGCTCGCCGCCTACCTCGATGCCAACGTCGGCGCCGTCCGAGGGGTCGTCGCAGCGCTCGGCGGCGTCGATGCGGCGCTCGCCAACCATCTCGTGATGGGGCCGGTCATCCTGGCGCGCGCCGGGCTCGAGTTCGCGGCGAAGATCCACGGCTCGGCGCTCGAGTACACGGTCAAGCGGCACCCCGAGCGCTTCCTGCCGTACGCGAGGGACGGGATGGAGGCCGCGCGCGGCGTCCTGGTGGGCTCACGCCACACGGCCGAGAGCCTCTGGGCGGCGCTCGACGACCCAGACCTGCCAGCCAAGACCCGGCTCGGCCCCCCGGGCGTCGACACGAACCTCTTCTCTCCCCTTCCCAGGGGGGCCGAGGCGACGAAGCGGATGACGGAGTTCGCGGCCGAGTTGCGGCTGGGCGGGGAAGGCGCCGCGACAGGACCCGCGGCCCCCAGCGGTTGGGAACGGGACGTGAATCGGGCTGCCGACGCGATCGAGAACTTCGCCACCGCGGCCGGTCCCCGGGTCGTCATCGTCTCGAAGCTCATCGTCTCCAAGGGCGTCGATCTGCTCCTCGCCGCCTGGCCGCTCGTTCACCGGGCCAACCCCGGCGCCCGACTGCTCGTGGTCGGATTCGGTGAGTACGCCGACGGCCTCGAGCGGCTGTGGGGGGCGCTCTCGACAGGCGAGCTCGACGGCGCTCGCGAGATCGCCGCGCGCGGCTGGGCGCTCGAGGGCGGCGAGGAGAGGCCGTTGCGCATGCTCGGCTCGTTCCTCGCCGATCCGCCGGCGGGATTCGGGGCGGCGGCGCTGGAGGCCGCGGGCAGCGTCGCGTTCACCGGGCGGCTGGAGCACGAGGAGGTCGGGCGCCTCGTCCCGGCGGCCGACGCGCTCGTCTTCCCGAGCACGTTCCCGGAGGCGTTCGGGATGGTCGCCGCCGAGGCCGCGGCGGCGGGCGTCCTCCCGGTGTCGGCGGCTCACTCGGGCGCCGCGGAGGTGAGCGGCACCCTCGTGGAGGCCCTTCCGGCCGCCGCCCGCGAGCTCGTCTCTTTTCCGCTCGACGAGCGCGCCGTCGAGGCGGTCGCGACGCGCCTCAACGCCTGGCTCACCCTCGAGGAGCCTGTCCGCGAGCGCGCCCGCGCTGCGCTGGTCGACACGGCGGCTCGGACCTGGAGCTGGGAGGGCGTGGCGCACGGCGTCATCGCGGCATCGAGCGGCCGGCTCGACGAGCTCCCGCCTGTACCCGACGACTGAGCTTGCGCCGAGCGGCACAAGGCGGTTGTCCGGAAGCTGCCAGGAGCGGCCGGGGGCGCTCGGCGCGGGAATAGAATGCCGCGCGGTGACCCGCGCCACGCTGACCAGGATCATCGCCGCGATCCTCGTGCTGACCGCGATCATCGCGGTCCCGATGACGCAGATCCACTGGGACGGGACCCAGGGCTCGAGCCAGGCGAACAAGATCGACACGCTCCTGAACGTGATGATCGTCCTCTCGTCGTTCGTCTTCGCGATCGTCCTCGTGATGCTCGGCTACTGCATCTGGAAGTACCGGGCGAAGCCGGGCGACGAGTCCGACGGCGAGCCGATTCACGGCAACACGAAGCTCGAGATCACGTGGACCGTGATCCCGACCGTGATCGTCCTCTTCGGCGCGATCTACAGCTGGGTCGTCCTCGGCAAGATCGAGACGAAGGCGTCTGACGCGCTCCCCATCAACGTGACGGCGCAGCAGTACGAGTGGACCTTCAACTACCCCGTCGGCAGCGGGGACAAGGTGGTGAGCTCGAAGGTGCTCGAGGTCCCGGACGGCCGTCAGCTCGAGCTGCATCTCACCTCGCTCGACGTGATCCACTCGTTCTGGGTCCCGGAGTGGCGGATCAAGCGCGACCTCGTGCCCTCCGGCCCCGGTGGCAACGACGTCGACAACACCGTCGAGGTGACCCCCGACCGTGACGGCACCTACAACGTCGTCTGCACCGAGCTCTGCGGCTACGGGCACTCGACGATGCGCGCCCTAGTCAAGGTCGTGCCGGAGGACCAATTCAACGCCTGGCTCAAGAAGCAGCCGCGCGTGAAGGCCGTCCCCGGGACCCCCACCGGGTCCGCCACCGGCGCCCCGTCCGAGGAGACGACGGATTGACCGCGCGACGCAGAGAGGGAGAGCGAGTCGACTGGGTAGGCTTCTCCGCCGGAGGTAGGACTTGGTAGCGGCTCTGAAGAAGCCTGGCCTCGGCCGGGGCGCCGTGGGCACCGTGCTCGCCGCCGCCTTCGGCCTTGGCCTCGTCGTCCTCCTGCGAAAGCTCTCGGGGCTGCCCGCCTTCCAGACGGAGCAGACCGGCTACCCGCAGGTGATCGTGCCTGCCATCACGGCGCCGTTCGGGTTTTTCATCGGCCTCGGCGCCTTTGACTACTGGTTCCGCTGGGCCGCCGGCAGGCCGACCTACCCGGCGGAGCTCGAGCACAAAGACCACGGCGCCTCCTCGTGGCGCGACTACTTCAAGTTCAACACCGATCACAAGGTGATCGGGATCCAGTACATCTGCACGACCTTCGTCTTCTTCTTCATCGGCGGGCTGATGGCGATGATCATGCGCGCCGAGCTCGCCCAGCCCGGCACCCAGATCGTCGAGCCGGGGACGTTCAACAGCCTGTTCTCCGCCCACGCGGCGATCATGATCTTCGTCTTCGTGATCCCGATCTTCGCCGGGATCGCGAACTACGTCCTGCCGCTGATGATCGGCGCGCCGGACATGGCCTTCCCGCGGCTCAACGCGCTGAGCTTCTGGATGCTCCCGATCGCGGGGATCATGTTCGTCGGCAGCTTCCTGTGCCCCGGCGGCGGCTTCGACGCCGGCTGGACCGGCTACGCCCCGCTGTCGACCGGTGCGCCATTAGGCCAGTCGTTCTTCAACCTGGGGGTCCAGTTCGCCGGCGCCTCATCGGTGGCCACGGCGCTTAACTTCCTGGTCACGATCATCACCATGCGCGCGCCGGGGATGAACTTCTGGCGCATGCCGCTGCTGGTGTGGGCGAACATGTCGACCTCGCTGCTGGTCGTGGCGGCGACGCCGTTCATCGCCGGCGTCCAGTTCATGGTCCTCTTCGACCGGGCGCTCCACACGAACTTCTTCCAGGCCCTGAACGGCGGGGACGTCCTGAGCTACCAGCACATCTTCTGGTTCTACTCGCACCCGGCGGTCTACATCATGATGTTGCCGGGCTTCGGGATCATCTCGGAGGTCATCACCACCCACGCCCGCAAGCCGATCTTCGGCTACCGGCTGATGGCGCTGGCGCTGATCGGGATCGTGGTCCTGAGCTACACGGTCTGGGCCCACCACATGTTCGTCTCCGGGATGTTCAGCTGGCTGCGCATCCCGATGATGATCACCACGCTCCTGATCGCCGTCCCGACGGGGATCAAGATCTTCTCCTGGCTGGGGACGCTCTTCGGCAGCGTGCTCCACCTGCGCTCGACGGCGATGCTGTTCGCGCTCGGCTTCATCGTCACGTTCGTGATCGGGGGGATCAGCGGCGTGATGCTGGGGATGGTGCCGATCGACATCCACGTCTCCGACACGTACTTCGTCGTCGCCCACATCCACTTCGTGCTCTTCGGCGGATCGGTGTTCACGATCTTCGCCGGCATCTACCACTGGTTCCCGAAGATGACCGGCCGGATGTACGACGAGCGGCTCGGCCGGCTTCACTTCTACCTGACCCTGGTCGGCATGCTGGGCACCTTCGTCCCCATGCACTGGATCGGGATGGAGGGCATGCCGCGGCGGGTCGCCGACTACTCGGCGCAGTTCGGGAACTGGAACCTCGCCATCTCCTGCTTCGCGTTCCTGCTCGGCGCCGCTCAGCTGATCTTCCTCTACAACATGATCGTCAGCTGGAAGTGGGGGCCGCTGGCGGGCGACAACCCCTGGCGCTCGAAGACGATCGAGTGGCTCGTCTCGTCGCCGCCCCCGGTGTTCAACTTCGACCAGATCCCGCGCGTGGTCGGAGGCCCGTATGAGTTCGGCGTCCCGGGCGCGCGTCACGCGATCGTCGGCCCCGCGGAGGCCGAGGTCGGCGCTCCGACGCCCGCGGTCGCCGGAGCCGCCGGAGCACGGAGCCCGTGAGCCAGGCCGCCCGTCCAACCGATACGGCCGAGGGGCGCGGCGCCGACGCCTCCGCCGATGGGCGGGGCTGCGTGCTGGCGTTCCTGAACGAGGTGGCCGGCGGCCGGAGGCTGCTCGAGACGATCCGGGGTCGGGTGGAGAAGGGGGTGGGTGAGATCGCCCTCGTCGCCCCGCAGAACCAGCCGCTCGCCGGACAGATCGTCGATCGAGACGAGGTCCGCGAGGCGGCCCAAAGCCGGGTCGAGGTGACGCAGGCGGTGCTTCGCGAGTTCGGGGTCGACTCGGTCGGCGCGGTCATGGATCCCGACCCGGCGCTCGCCCTCGACGACGCGATCCGCGCCTTCGCCCCGCAGGAGGTGCTGCTCTCGTGCCTCTATGACACGCGGTTCGGGTTCACCCGCAAGGACCTGGTGGAGTGGGCGAAGAAGCGGTTCGAGGTCCCGATCACCCACATCCCGGTGCGGATCGAGGACGACGCGGTCAGGTGGGACGTGACGCACACCCTGGTCGTCGCCACCCGCACCGTGGCGAGCGAGGACCTGATCTCGCGCCTCAAGGGAAGGGCCGCCGAGCAGCCGCACCGCTACACGATCATCAGCCCGCCGTCGGGCCAGGCCACGCGCGAGGAGACCTGCGAGCGGCTCGCCCGGACGCTGGCCGAGCTCTATCGCTCGGACATCGACGCCACGGGCCAGCCGATGAGCCCGGAGCCGCTCGCCGCGGTGCGAAACGCGATCGAGCACTATCGGATCGACGAGATCCTCATCTCGACCCTGGCCGGCGAGCAGTCGAAGTGGCTTCAAGAGGGGCTCGTGGACAGGGTCCGGGGGCTCACCGACAAGCCGGTGGAGCACGTCGAGTCCGGCGGCGACGTGTCCGCCGCGTCGACCCCCGAGGCCGAGGAAGCGCCGGTCGCGGTGAGCGAGGGGGGTGAGTGATGGAATCGGCAGCGATCGGCGCCACCGCCGAGCACGAGCACCACGGGCCGCCCGAGGCCCACGCGAGCTCGCGCATCGACCGTCAGACCCTCGGCATCCTGCTCTTCATCGTCTCGGAGACGATGCTCTTCGGGGCGTTCTTCGCCTCCTACTTCTTCCTCCGGGTCGTGGCCAGCACCGGGCCTTGGCCGCCCGAGGGGCTGGAGATCCCGAAGGCCGTCGCCGGGGTCAACACGGCGATCCTGATCTCCTCGAGCTTCACGGTCCACTGGGCTCTCGAGTCGATCCGCCGCGGCAACCGGCGGGGCATGATCATGGGCCTCGCCGCCACCTGGCTCCTCGGATTCACCTTCCTCTTCATCCAGATGAACGAGTACGTTCACATCGGCTTCAGCGCCCGCGACACCGCCTTCGGCTCGATCTTCTACGGGCTCACCGGCCTCCACGGAGCGCACGTCACCGTCGGCCTGATGCTGCTGGCCTTCGCCAACATCCGCGCCTGGCGCGGCCACTACACCTCCGAGCCGAAGAAGCACCTCGGCGTCGAGGTGCCCGGGATCTACTGGCACTTCGTCGACGTGATGTGGATCATCGTCTTCACGACCGTCTACATCCTCTAGCCGGCGACCGCGCCCATCGGGCTCGCACCCATCGCTGGTCGAGTTGCGACGACAAATGACAACGGAACTCGACCCGCGATGAATCGCGGGGTCCATAATTCACCCGAGTACTGCGAAAGGGGTCGAGATGCACAACCCGCTGCGCTCGGAGACGGACGTGTTTCGCGCGGTCGTGGTGATCGGTGTCGGCGCCGCGGCGGTCATCGGGCTCACGCTCCTCACGAGGCCGCTGTTCGGGGCCATCCTCCTCGCCGTCGAGGTGGTCGCCGGGCTGTGGGCGCTCTCGCGAAGGGCGCAGGGGCACCTTCCGCACGAGGCCGAGATCGCTCACCGCGGGGACCCCGTCTACCGGGTCCTGGTGGTGGCGAACGAGACGGTCGGGGGCGCCGCCCTGCTTGAGGAGATCCGCAACCGTGGCAGCGGCAGGCGCAGCGAGATCCTCGTCGTGGTCCCCGCCCTGACCAGCTCGGCGCTCGAGCACTGGGCGTCCGACGTGGATCGGGCGCTCGAGGACGCGAGGACCCGCCTAGACGAGTCGCTGAGGCGAATGGACGCCGCCGGGATCGACGCCCGCGGGCTGGTCGGCGACCACCACGAGCCAAACGCCTCGATCGAGGACGCGCTCCGAACGTTCGCGGCGGACGAGGTGATCATCTCGACTCATCCGCCCGACCGATCGGGATGGCTGGAGGGCGGGGTGGTGGAGCGGGCGCGCGAGGAGATCCCACTGCCGATCACCCACGTGGTCGTCGACCTCGAGGCGGAGGCGCGCGATACCTCGAGCGCAACGCAGTCCCCCGCCTGAGGCGGCCCTCAAGCGGGCGGAGGCCTCTCCTACCCGGCCCCCCTTCCTGGACCCAGCCCTACTTGCCCTGTCCGGCGGGCCCCGCTCCCTTGTTGGTCGAGCTGAGCAGGAAGTTGATCAGGGTCTTCAGGTCCTTCGGGTTGATCGTCTGCCCGAAGGTCTGGGGCATCGTGTTCGGCGGGAAGCCCGGGGTGATCTTCGCGTTCGGGTCGACGATCGACTGCTTGACCTGTGCAGCGCTCATCCCCGGTAGGACCTTGTCCAGGTCGGGCCCCACCGTCCCCGTGGTGCCGGCGGCCTTCAGCGTGTGGCAGCTCCCGCAGCCGTTCTGTCCGAAGACCTGACCGCCGGGCCCGCCCGCGAAGGTCGGGGGCTGGATCCCGGGCACCCCGGCGACGTGCGCGACGTAGTTGGCGACGTCCGAGAGGTCGTCGCCCGTGACCAGGTGCGGTGGCATCGACACGTTCGGATCGGCGGTGGTCGGCCGGGGGTTGTCGACCTGAGCCCTGACGACGCCGGCGACCGTGTCGGGGTCCATGCCGGAGGCCCGCGCCTGCGCGAACGCGGCGTCGAGGTCCGGGCCCTGGGTCCCCGTGGTGGCCGCCTGCTTCAGCGTGTGGCAGGTGCCGCACTTGGCGACGAAGAGCTGGCGCCCGCGGTCGAAGCTGCCGTTCTCCGCCGTGCCGCAGCCGGAGACGGCGACCACGGCCACCCCCAGAGCGACGAGCGCCGCCCGCCGCACGGCGCGCGATGCGATGAGCCTACCTCTCGCCACGGGGCCGGAATCCTATCGTCGGCATGCGGCGCCGGATTCGGGATCGTCGGGGTCGGGAGGCTTCGATAGGGTTGCCTCAATACGCACTTGCGTCGACCGGGGAGGCCGGATGGAAGTACGCGAAGGCATGTCGAAGGTGGTCCTCACCGTCGGTCCGGGGCACACCCTCCGCGAGGCCGCGAAGCTGATGACGGAGAAGTCCGTGGGCGCCGCGGTCGTGATCGACGACGAGTACCCCGGTCCAAGGATCATCTCCGAGCGCGACATCCTCAACTCGCTCGGCCGGGGGGAGGACCCCGACTCCGAGCGGGTGGGCGACCACATGAGCGACACGCTGATCACGGCGGCGCCCGAGTGGAGCCTCGAGCGGGCTGCGATGGAGATGGCCAAGCGCCACATCCGCCACCTCGTGGTGGTCGAGACCGGTGAGCTGAGGGGCATCCTCTCGATGCGAGACATCGTCCGGGTGTGGACCTCCGAAGGGGCGACCTCCGGGATGACCTCGCCCGAGAACGAGGCCACGGCGGCCTGACGCTCGAGTCTTCCCGGCCCAGCCCTCGCAGCCGGGACGCGGCGCGCGCTTCAGCGGGGACTCCGGCCGCGCTTCCCGGGGCCGCGGCTACGTCGTCAGCGCCGGAGCGCGTTCAGGCGGCGCTCGTCGCGTATGGGGGCACGCTCCCGCGCAGGACCTTGCGCGAGGTCGCGCCGGCGGACCCGCCGAGCGCCAGCGCCCCCGCGACGATCACCGCAGTCAGAGCCGCTGAACCTTCCGCCCTAGCCGCTCCTCTGCCGGTCACGGGGGGACCGTCCGCTAGGACTCCTCGGACGTGCGGCCGTCGCCCGCGGAGCGTAGGGGCACCGCCGGGAGCACCGCGGAGCTCGGACGCTGCCTACGCGGCAGGCGGTCGGCGTCGGCGCCCGCGCTTCGAATCCAGGCCCGCAGCGATGCGAGCCCGATGATCGCGCCGACGACCGCGTAGGGCCACCCGGCGAACAACCCGGTCGCGACGGCAGTGGCTCCCACAGCGATCAGAGCGGGGGCCCACGAGGGGTCGGGGACGTAGACCAGCTCGGTCGGCTGGGGGATCTCGCGGCCGTCGGTCAAGTGATGTACATGACGGCGAGGAAGAAGCTGAAGCCGAAGAAGAGAAGCGCCAGCCCGCCCGCGAGGAGCCCCGCCGTGAGGTTCCGCTGCGCGAGCCGCCGGTCCACGCCCGCGGTTGTATCAGACCAGATGGTCCACGGCCATCGCGCAGAACAAAAGCGCCAGGTACGCGAGCGAGGCGAGGTGGAGGCGGACCGCCGCCCCCCGGGAGGGGCGGACCGCGAGATCTGCCGCGAGCCCGACGAAGACCGCGCCGAGCACCAGGGCGGCGCCGAGGTAGAGCCCGCCGAACAGTCCGGTGGCGTAGGGAATCACCGTGAAGGCCGCCAGCGCGCTCGCGTAGACCAGGATCTGGCGGCGAGTGGCCGCCTCTCCCCGCGCGACCGGCAGCATCGGGATGCCGATGCGCTCGTAGTCGTCCTTCACCAGCAGAGCGAGCGCCCAGAAGTGCGGCGGCGTCCACAGGAAGACGATCGCGAACGGATACAGCGCGTCGGCGCTCAGCCCCCCGGTCGCCGCGGCCCAGCCGACGAGCGGCGGCACCGCTCCGGCGGCCCCGCCGATGACGATGTTCTGCGGCGTCAGCGGCTTCAGCCAGAGCGTGTAGACGAACACGTAGCCGAGCAGGCCCGCCACGGCCAGCGCGGCGGCGAGCGCGTTGACGGCGATCGTCAGCTCTACAGTCGCGAGCGCCGCGAGCGAGAGCCCGAAGGCCAGTCCGTGCGCGGGCTCGATCCGCCCGGCCACGAGCGGCCGGGCGCACGTGCGCGCCATCAAGGCGTCGCGGTCACGATCCAGGTAGTGGTTGATCGCCCCGGCGCCGCCGGCGGCCAGGTAGCCCCCGAGCATCGTCCACAGGATCGTCGCCAGCGAGGGCCCGGACGGATCCGCAACGAACATCGTCGTCACCGTCGTCACCAGGAGCAGCCCGATGATCCGCGGCTTCGTCAGCGCGAGGTAATCGCGCAGGAGCTCGCGGAGCGCTCGTCCGCCGCGAATCGGCGCGTCCGCAGGCCGCGCGAGGGTGGTCCCGCCCGGGTCCACCGCGCCTCCGTCCGTCGCCCCGCCGGGAACCAGCCGAGGGTTGTCGGTCGCGCTCTCCATCGCCTCAGGCGGTGACCGCCTGCGTCTCGCTCGGCTGCTGGCCGTCGACCCGGTGCCTCGCCCGAGCCGGCGCTACAAGGAGCGACGAGGCGGCGTAGACCACCGTTGCCCAGAGCACCGTCGCGAGGGTCAGGTGAGCGACGATCAGCCCTGGGTGCTTGCCCAGCCAGACGTTCATCGCTCCCAGCAGGATCTGGCCCACGAGCAGGAACGGCGCGACGTAGAAGGCGCGGTCGCGAACCCCCCGTCGCAGCGCCAGGGCACTCATCGTGACCACGGCAACGGCGGTCAGGTACATGAACAGGCGGTGGGTGAGCTGGATGTCGACGAGCCGCCCGTACTGGAATGGCATGAACCTTCCGAGGCAGGTGGGAAACTCGGTCCCGCACGCGAGATGCGCGCCCAGCGCGGGCTGATCCGGCGTCCCCTCTCCCTCGGTCCCGGCGACGTACCCGCCGGCGACGATCGTGCAGAGCAACAGCACCGTCGCCACCGCCGCGCTCGCCCGAACGGCGCGGGAGCCGGCGACCGCGGAGGGGCGTCCGGGCGGCTGAGCGAGCCGGTAGAGGGTTATCAGCAGCCCGAGGAGGAGCATCGCCAGCCCCAGGTGCGCCGCCACCAGCGCGGAGTGGAGACCGTGCTCGACCGTGAGCCCGCCGAGCGCCGCCTGGGCCACGACCAGGACCGCGGCGGCGACCGTCCCCCGGACCAGCCAGCGCGAGTCGCGAAGGCGCCTGAACGCCTGAATCGCCAGCGCCGCGATCAAGACCACCACGACCGTCGCCACCGCGCGGTGGCTGAACTCGATCACCTGGTGCTCCTGGAGGAACGGCAGCACCCGTCCGCCGCAGAGGGGCCAGCCCTGCGTGCCGGTGCCGGCGGCGCCGCAGCCGAGCCCCGAGTCGCTGACCCGTACGACCCCGCCCAGGACGATCAGCGCGAACGTCGCGGCGATGGTCGCGATGAGCAGGCGGCGGAAGCGAGCGAGGTCGTCCGCTTCGCCACGAACGGCGAGCCGAGGCATCGGGTTCAGGCTACAGAGGCACCGCTGGAACCGTCCCCGCCGGCGTCGCCACCGCCGGGGCCGCCCCCTCCGGCGCCGGCGCCCCCCTCGGCGGAGGATGCCTCGGCCGCCACCGGCTCGCGCGGGGCCGGGAGATCGTCGTCCCCGGGCGAGCGCCGCGGGCGCCACGCCCGCGTGCGCTCCTCGATCGCGCGGCGGATGTCATACAGCGGCTCAGCGCTGCGGACGTCGACGAGGACGTCGAAGTTGTGCGCGGGGGGCGGGGAGGGGGTGAACCATTCGAGCGTCGCCGCCCCCCAGGGGTCATGGCCCGCCCGGACGCCGTTGCCGAAGCTGTACGCCGCGTTGACGAGCTCGAGCACGATCCCGACGACGATCACGAACGCCGCGATCGAGGCGGCGAGGTTGTAGCCGTCGAGGCCCGTGCCGCCGTAGAACTTGTAGATGTCGACCGGCTGGCCCTTGACCCCGGCGAAGAACGACATCAGCTCGTAGACGTAGAGCCCGACCAGGATGCTCCCCAGGGCGACCTTCCCGAGCCCCTCGCCCATCAACCGGCCGTTCAGCTTCGGGAACCAGTAGTGGAGCGCCGCGAAGCCGCCGAGCACACCGCCGCCGACGAGCACCGCGATCGTCGACCCCTGAGCGGCCGTGGTGTTGTCGATCTGCCAGCCGACCGGAATGACCGACCAGGCCAGCTCTCCGGCGAGGCCGATGGTCATCGCGCTGATCGCGCCGAGCGCGAAGAGGGGTGCCGCCCGCGTGTGGAGCGCGCCGTCCCACACGGTGGCGATCCAGTTGAAGATCAGCAGCCCGATCGGGATCGCGAGCGCCAGGGCGATCAGCATCGCGAAGACCTCGAACCCGGCGCCCATGGGCGCCGAGTACATGTTCTGCATCCAGGCCAGCGGACCGAGGACCCCGATCGCGAGCAGCGATCCCATGGCCCCCCGGTGGCTGAAGAGCGGCTTTCGGGCGAAGCTCGGCAGGAGGTCGGAGATCACCCCGCCGGCGACGATCACGACGAGGGCGTAGGCCCCCGTGAAGAAGAACCAAGCGAGATGCTCGTAGAGGAGCGGCGCGCCCCCCTCGCCCGGGTTGAAGAAGACGCCGCCGTAGTGGCGATCGATGAACAGCATCGTCAGTGCGGCGAGCATCACCGGGCCGATCACCAGGAGCAGGTGGCTGGCCACGCCCGCGGCCCAGGAGAAGAGCGGCACCCGGCGCCAGGCCATGCCGGGCGCTCGGCCGTTGTGGAGCGTGACGACCATGTTCACCGCGAAGCAGACGAAGCCGAGCACCGCGAGCGCGGTGCCGACGATCCAGGCGTCGACGCCGTGGGTGTTCGAGAAGACCTTCTCGGAGAGCGGCGGCAGCGCCGCGACGCCGGATTCGGACGGCCGCCACAGGAAGCTTCCGTAGATCGCGACGGCGCCGCCCACGTAGAGCCAGAACGAGAGCAGGTTGAGTCGCGGGAACGCGACCCCCCGCGAGCCGATCTGAAGCGGCGTCAGGTATCCGATCAGCCCCAGCGCCAGCGGAATCGCGAACAGGACGACGGCGGTGACCCCGAAGGTCGAGATGATCCGGTCGAAGATCTCCGGCCGGATGTCGGTGTTCTCGGGGACGATCAGCTGGACTCTGATCAGGACGAGCTCGGCCGCGGCCACCGCCAGGAAGGCGAGCGACGTTGCGATGTACATGAGGCCGACGGACTTGTGGTCCGTGCTGGTGGCGCGCTCGATCCAGGCCTGCCGCCGGGTGGGGAGGCGCTCGCTGACCACCTCGGGGCGCGCGGGGGCGATCGGGGTTGGGTGGGTCACGGCAGCGCCTCCGGCGGGGCCGCCTTCTTCTGGACCTGCTTCTGGACGAAGTTCTGGGCGGCGGCGAGCTGCTTCTGCTTCTGCTGGATGAACCGCGTGTACTGCTTCGGGCTCACCACCTTGACCCAGGCGCGCATCGTCGCGTAGGAGGTGCCGGAGTAGGACGTGGTCTGCCCCTCGTAGGTGCCCACGCGATCGGCCTGGAGCCAGGTCTCGGCGCTGTGGCCCGGGACGGCGTCGACCTGGCCGCCGAGCGCGGGCACGAACCAGCGGTGGGTGACGTCCGTCGACGTGATGTGGAGGAGGACCGTCGTGTCGACCGGGACCACCAGCTGCCCGTAGGAGAACGTCCGGTTGCCCGGCCGTCCCCCCGGATACTCGAAGCGCCACAGCCACCGCTGGCCGATCACGTTGATGTTGAGGGGCTTCGCGTCAGGGGGGATGCTGAGCCCCTCGACCTGCGCGACCAGGTCGCTCTGCGCGCCGAGGCCCCCGGTGGCGGTCGCGCGCACGTCGCGCGTCTTCGAGGCCATCACGATCCCAAAGACGAAGAGGCCAAGAGCGATCGCCGCCAGCGGGATCCCCGGTCGCACGAACGCCCGCGGCCGGGCGCCGAGGCGCCGCGGCGATCGTCCACGGCGCGCGCGGAAACGAACGAGCGCGACGATCAGGGCGGCGTGGATGACGACGATCAGGAGCGCCGCGACGACCAGCGCGACCCAGTAGGAGACCCGGATGTCGTGGGCGTTCGGCGAGTGGCTGGCCCGGGGCCCGAGGATGGTCGCCTGGGCCGGGGCGGCGAGGGCGGCCAGCGCAAAGCAGGCGGCGGCGAGCGAGCCGAGTGCCTTCCTCACCGTCCCGGGACGCGAAGCGGAGGAGGCGGAGGGCCCGGTTTTGGTCGTCCGCAGCGGCGCCAAGGCGCGGGCATTCTATGGCTCAGGCGAGGCCCTCGGAGCGCAGCCAGTCCTCCGTCAGCCGCATCCCTCGCTCGTACGACACGCGCGGCTGCCAGCCGAGCTCGGTGCGGGACCTCGCCGTCGAGACCGTGCCGCGGCGATCGATGAACGTGGCGGTGCGCGAGCTGAACGCCGGCGACCTGCCGCGCCACCTCGCGGCCCGCTCCATCGCCGCGCCCGCGAGCTCCAGCACCGGGCGCGGGAGGCGGCGGGCCTCTCGGCCGCCGACCATCCGCGCCAGGCGGTTGAAGTGCTCCTCGAACGTGACCTCGCTGGTGTCGTCCCAGACCGCGTACCCGGAACCCGCCGTGCCCGATTCCAGCGCGAGGGAGATCGCCGCCGACAGGTCGTCGATGTAGACGGGCAGCATCCTTCCGTCGCCGCGTCCCGGCACCGCGAGCTGTCCGGCGCGGGCCATCTCGATCGGCCGAACGGTCCACGGAATCGAGCCCGGCCCGTAGACGTCCCCGGGGCGGACGACGACGGCGCCCAGGCGCCGAGCGAGACGATCGGAAGCCGACTTGGTGTCGATGTAGGGAATGCCGTGGACGCGGTGGAACGCGTCCTCATCCTGCTCGGACGGGTCGTCATAGCCGTAGACGACGACCGAGCTCACGTGGACCACCCGGGCGTCGCCCGCCGCGCCGAGGACGTTCGCGGTGCCGCCCACGTTGACCCGCACGAACCCCTCCATCGAGCCCCACTCGTGGATCAGGGCGGCGGCGTGGACGACCAGGTCTGCGCCGTCGAGCGCCCGCTCGATCGCGTCGCGATCGCGGACGTCTGCCGCCACGAACGCCGCCCCAGCTCGCTCCACCCGGGCCGCGGTGGAGGCGTCGAGGTCGATCCCCCTGACGATGGCCCCGCCGTCCGCCAGGTGGGCGCAGACCGCGTTCCCGATGAAGCCTCCGGCCCCGGTGACGGCCACCGTGCGGCCCTCGAATCGTCCCCGGTCGCCCACCGGGCCTCAGCCTATACTCGCCCCGCTTTGAGCTTCCGCCCTCGCCGGTCGCCGCGAGACTCGCCGCTCAAGCCCATGGTTCGCGCCGCCGCGCTGGCCGCGCTCGCCGCGGCGTTCGCCGTTCCGCTTGCCCGCCGCCGGCTGGGCGTGCCCGCGGCGGGGACCGTCGCCGCGGCGGCGTCCGGCCCGCTCGCGCTCGCCAGCCTCCGTCCACGCACCAAGGCGCGGGACGCCGCGCTGTTCGGCCTCCAGATGTGGGCGTTCACGGTCATCCACGAGCTGCCGTTCGACGACCCCGAGCGCCTCCGGCGCCGTCTGCGAGTCAGGTACCCGATTCGGGCCGACACGCTGCTGGGCCTCGGCGAGCTGCCGAACGTCCGCCTGCAGCGCCGCTTTTCGCGCCGGGGGGAGGTGACGACGCTCGACCGCGTGCTCGCGGTGGTCCACTGGGCCTGGTTCTGCGCGCCCCACCTCGCCCTGGTCTGGATCCTGATCAGGCGCGAGGAGCGGTTCGCGCGCGCGGCGAGGCAGATGGCCGCCGCCTTCGATCTCGGCTGCGCGATCTACCACCTGATCCCCACGGCCCCGCCCTGGTGGGCCGCGGAGCAGAGCTATCTGAGCGAGGAGGCGGGCCGCGGCGGCGCCAAGCTCGTCGCCGAGGCGTCGCCCCCGAGGCTCCGGCGGATGATGGTTGAGGTCGGCGAGCGGACCTGGGGCCGCGCGTGGCCGAGGCTGTATGACTCGCTGGGGGGTAATCCCTGGGCGGCGATGCCCTCGCTTCACTTCGCCACCTCGGTGCTCGCGGCGATCCTGCTGGCGGAGAGCGGGCCGTTCCCCGCGGTGGCCGGATGGGGGTACGCCGCGACCCTCGGGTTCGCCCTCGTCTACCTCGGCGAGCACTACGCGATCGATTTGGTCGCGGGCGCGGCGCTCGTGGCGCTGGTTCGGGGCGGCGAGCCGCTCGCCGATCCGCTGGCGAGGCGCGTGAACGCGCTGGCGCAGCGGCTCGAACGGCTCGCGAACTGATGATGCGGCCGCCTAGAATCCCTTGAGATGGGGAGCGACCTGGAGGCGGTCGATCGGGATCGACTCGTTGAGGAGGAGGGCGAGACCTCGGAGCCCTCCTTCTTCGCCGACCCCAAGCGGATCGCGCAGACCCTGGTCATCGTCCTGCTGCTCATCGCGGCGATCTACGTCCTGCTGCCCAGGGTGGTCGGGATCCAGGACTCGCTGGCAAAGCTCGGCGATGCCACGCCGGCGTGGGTCGTCGTCGCGCTTGGGTTCGACGTGCTCGCCTTCTTCTCGTACGTCGCCCTGTTTCGCGGCGTCGTCGGCGAGCGGATCGTCCACCTCGAGTGGCGCGAGTCGTACCAGATCACGATGGCGGGGCTCGCGGCGACGCGGCTCTTCTCCGCCGGCGGCGCCGGGGGGATCGTCCTCACCTACTGGGCGCTTCGCAAGGCGGGCATGGAGCGGCGCCAGACGGCCTGCCGGATGGTCGCCTTCCTCGTGCTCCTCTACGCCGTGTACATGGTCGCTCTGGTCGTGTTCGGGATCCTGCTGCGGGTCGGCGTGCTCAGCGGGGAGCACCCGGTCGGCCTGACGATCGTCCCGGCCGCACTCGCGTTCACGCTGATCGTCGTCTTCCTCCTGATCGCGTTGATTCCCGATGACTTCGAGCGCCGCCTCGACCGCTTCGCACAGGGGTACCGGTTCGCGAGGTTCGCCCACCGCATCGCCACGGCTCCGGCGACCCTGGCCAGCGGCACCCGGACGGCGATCGACTTCGTTCGCAGGCCATCCCGGGGCGGCCTGGCCGTGAGCGGCGCGATCGGCTTCTGGGCCGCCAACATCGGCATTCTCTGGGCCTCGTTCCACGCCTACGACATTCACGTTCCGCTCGGGGTCGTGGTCCAGGGCTTCTTCGTCGGGATGGTCGCCAACCTGATCCCGTTCGCCCCCGGCGGGGTCGGGGCGGTGGACGCGGGGATGATCGGGACCTTCGTCCTGTTCGGGCTCCCGAGCACCGAGGTCTTCGCGGCCGTGCTCACCTACCGCCTGCTGGCCTTCTGGCTTCCGATCCCACCCGGGATCGTCGCCTTCATCCAGCTCCGGCGCACCGTCGCCCGCTGGGAGGAGGACCGCGCGCGCCAGCCCACCGCCGCGCCGACGGGTCGTTTCGCGCCCGAGGCGGCCATTACTTCAGAAAGTAAAGTATAATGTCCGTCAGGCGGGACAAAATGCCGGTCGACCCGACGAAACGGAACGGGCCCTAGCGAGACGGAGGGCATTGTGGACGAGAACCGAGTCGAGAACGTGATCATCGTCGGCGGCGCCTGCGCCGGCTACACGGCGGCCGTCTACGCGTCGCGCGCTCAACTCGAGCCGCTCGTGATCGAGGGCTTCCAGTGGGGCGGGCAGCTCCAGAACACGACGGACGTCGAGAACTATCCGGGCTTTCCCGAGGGGATCATGGGCCCCGAGCTGATGAACATGTTCCGCGCGCAGGCCGAGCGGTTCGGGACCCGGTTCATCAGCGACGACGCGACTCGAATCGAGCTTGCCGACGACGGCGAAGGCGTCCACCGGGTTTGGGTGGGCGACGAAGAGCACCGCGCCCGCACCGTGATCCTGGCGATGGGCGCGGAGCCCAAGCGACTCGGCATCCCGGGCGAGGTCGAGCTGGGCGGCCGCGGCGTCTCGACCTGCGGGGTCTGCGACGGCGCCTTCTTCAAGGACCAGAAAGTGGTCGTGATCGGCGGCGGCGATTCCGCGATGGAGGACGCGATCTTCATCTCGAAGTTCGCGTCCGAGCTCGTGATCGTGCACCGGCGCGACGAGTTCCGCGCTTCCAAGGTCATGCTCGAGCGAGCTCGCCAACGCGAGAACATCACCTTCAAGACGCCCTACGTGCCGGAGGAGTTCGTGGCCGGCGACGACGGCAGGATCGCGGGCGTCCGCCTTCGTCACGTCGATACCGGGGAGGCCGAGGAGATCGACGTCGGTGGGGCCTTCATCGCCATCGGCCACACGCCGCGGTCCGAGCTCGTTCGGGACCAGGTGAATATCGACGACGGGGGCTACGTGATCACCCGCGACGGCTCCACGCGAACGAACCTCCCGGGCGTCTTCGGCGTCGGCGACCTCGTCGACCACACCTACCGCCAGGCCGTGACCGCCGCCGGGACGGGCTGCATGGGCGCGCTCGACGCGGAGTGGTACCTGCGCGACGTGCCGCCGTCGCCGGAGGCCCACTGGGCGCCCGGCGGCGAGCCGGTCGAGGTCGTCTCCGACTCCGCGGCGCGTTAGCGGCCCGGGGTCAGCGCCTCCTCAGGCGGCAGCCGCCCTTCAGGGCGCTCGCGGTCTGCTTCGCGGGGTTCAGGCGGATCGGAGTCTTGCGGGTGTTGTTCGCGTTGTCGGACTCCCGCAGGAGATTGTGCGGGTCGCCGGTCGAGATCAGGCAGTACCGGCCGGGAGAGACCCCGGTCACGTCGAGCTGCTGGCCGGGTAGGCCGTAGTAGTACTCGTCCGCCCAGCCGACGGAGACGCCGAGGGTGGAGCTCGGCTCGCATCCGTGCGTCGGGTAGTAGCGGTCCGGGGGGGACCCGGGCATCCCGGGAAACGAGTGCACTCCGTCGATCGTGCAGAAGGCGACCTTCGTCGACTTGGCCAGCACCCGGCGGTGGTGTAGCCGCCGGAGCTTGTACCGGGCCAGATCGAAGATGTCCCACTGCCCCGCGGCGGGGTCGTAGCGGTCGCAGCCGAACTTGATCACCTGGGAGCCGGTATCGGTCCCGCGCTCGAACACCCCGTCTCCGTTGGCGTCCTGAAAGACCCGTTGGAAGGCGTCGCGGTCGTCGTTGGACGGGTTTCCGTCGCAGTTGTTGGAGGTCGCGCTCGCGAAGATCTCGAGCGGGCCCCGGCCCTTGTTGGCGAGGCGGTTCGAGAGCTCCAACTGCGTCTCCTTGCCGTCATGGGTCACGACCAGGTCCCCCGGCTCGAGCCGCATCGTCACCAGATCGGGGCGAAGCGGTTCCGCCGCGAACGCGCCGGCCGGCGCGGCGAGCGCGAACACGAACGCGGCCGCGAGGACCCCGCCGAGGGCGCGACGGCCGCCTGCCTGGGAGAGCGCCACTTGCTCAAGTTACCCGCCGGGGGCGCGGAATGGGGCTCCGCCCCGGCATTCGGGCGGCTCCCGCCGCCGTCCGTGCATCACCCGCGTGGACGATGTGGTGAATCACTCATCTAGTCTTGGGGCTGCCCGGATCCGAGCTATTAGAAAGGTGCGCGATGGCGGTCGTCGAGGTTCCCAAGGTCAAGGTCGAAAAGATCGGCCTGAAGCCGTTCCACGAGTTCGATGCGGCCAACGAGACCTGGCCGCGCGGCAATCGGCCGGCCGCGATCCGGGAGGCCGCGGCCGAGTTTCGCGCCCGCTTCGCGACGCCCGAGAACCGTGTGCGCGCCGTCCGGACGGTGGACATCGCATCGGCCGGGTATCCGCTCAAGTTCGCCTTCGGGGGCGCCGCCAAGGCCCCGAATCCCTTCATCAACATCATCAACCGCCTCCAGGTGGTTCAGTTCGAGGACTTCGACGGCGAGCTCAGGACCCTCGCCTACGAGCCCACCGTGCCCGAAGGCCCCGCGGAGGCGCCTTATTACGCGCAGCAGATCGAGAGGCTCGGCGAGTTCCTCTCCTACAAGGTCCTGGCCACGATCTGGAACCACCCCGACGAGGCGCTGGCCAAGGTGGGCCTGCGTCCCGAGGACGTCGACTACGTCAGCTTCGACCACCTGCACGTCCAGGACCTGCGGTTCGTGCTCGGGACCACCGAGCCGATCCCCGGGGAGGCGGCTCCGCGCCCGCCGCTCTTCCCGAACGCGAAGCTGATCGCGCAGCGCAGGGAGTGGGACACGTTCGCGGCGCTCCATCCGATGCAGTGGGCCTGGTACGTCGAGGACGGGATCCGTGACCTGATCACCGACAACGTCGTGCTCGTCGACGGCGACGTTGAGCTCGGCAATGGCGTGGCCCTGGTCTGGACCCCCGGGCACACGGACGGAAACCACTCGCTCTGCATCAACACCGAGGACGGTGTTTGGGTCTCCTCCGAGAACGGCGTCGCCGCCGACTCCTGGCACCCGCTCCTCTCGAAGATTCCCGGCGTCCGCCGGACCGCCGAGTTCTTCGGCCGCGAGGTGATCCTGAACTCCAACACGCTCGAGGACTCGATCGACCAGTACGACTCGATGATCAAGGAGAAGGCCCTCGCCGACCCGAATCGCCGCGATCCGCGCTGGCTGAACGTCTTCCCCTCCTCGGAGCTCGCGAGCTGGAAGCGGCAGTGGCCGGCCGTGCCGACCTTCGTCTACGGCGGCATCGACTCGGGCGTGATCGAGACGCGCTAGGGCCCGCGGCTAACCTCGGGGGCGGTGGACAGGCGCTCCTGGTTTCTGCTGCTCGTGCTCGCGACGATCTGGGGCGCGAGCTACATGCTCATCAAGATCGGGCTTCGCGATTTCTCGCCGGAGGCGATCGCGTTCGCGCGCGTCGCCCTGGCGGCGGCCGTGCTGATGCCGATCGCGGCGGCCCAGGGCGTCCTGCGGGGACTCGGGCGCCGCGCCGGCGTCGTCGCCTTGGTCGGGGCGGTGCAGGTCGCGGGACCGTTCTTCCTGATCCCGCTCGGCGAGCGCGAGATCTCCTCGTCGCTCGCCGGGATCCTCGTCGCCACGACTCCGATCTTCACCGCGCTCCTCGCGATCCGGGTCGACCGCGAGGAGCGCTCGGAGGGCCTTCGTCTCGCCGGGATCGCGATCGGGATCGTCGGCGTGGTGGCACTCTTCGGGCTCGATCTCGGCGGCTCCGGGTCCGCGCTGCTCGGCGGGCTCGCAGTGATCGGTGCGAGCGTCGGATATTCGGTCGGGAGCTTCGTCGTCAAGCATCGGCTCTCCGACGTGCCGGCGCTGGGTGTCGTCGCCACGGTGATGACGGCGAGTGCCGCGCTCCTGCTCGCGCCCGCGCTCGCGACGGCGCCCTCCTCGGCGCCGGGCGCGGGCCCGGTCGCGGCCCTCGCCGCCCTCGGCCTGCTCGCCACCGGCGCCGGCTTCGTCATCTTCTACGCCCTGATCGGAAGCGTGGGCCCGGCGCGCACGATGACCGTGTCCTACATCGCCCCCGGGTTCGCCGTCGTCTACGGAGTGACGCTGCTGGGCGAGTCGGTCACGGGCGGGGCCGCGCTTGGACTGGCGCTCATCGTCGCGGGCTCGTGGCTTGCGGTCGGCGGCCGGCTGCCCGGAGCAGCGGCGCTGCGCGATAGCGCTCCTCGCCCAACTCCGAGCGCAGCGCGTCCAGGACGCTGAGCACCCGCCCGGCGCCGATCGCGGCGGTCCACTCGAACGGGCCGCGCGGCCAGTTGAAGCCGAGCCGCATCGCGGTGTCGGCGTCCTCGGCGCTCGCGATCCCCTGGCCGACCGCGAAATGGGCCTCGTTGATGACCTGACAGAGGATCCTGCCGAGCACGAGGCCCGGCGCGCCGTTGACCACGCACTCGACGTGCTTCCCGAGCGAGGCGAAGTGGCGTCCCGCGGCGCCGAGAGTGTCGGCGCTCGCGGCAGGGCCCCGCGAGAGCTCGACCAGCCTCGCCTTGGCGAGGGTTGGGAGGGCGACGAACCCGATCCCGGCTCCGGTGGGATCGAGCTCCTCGGCGCCGCCCAGCCCGGCATCGAAGGCGGCGAATCCCGGTTCCTCGAGCCGGCTGGGCGCGGGCGGCTCGATCGCCGGCTCGGCCTGCGCCGGCGGCCGCTCGGGATCGTCGGGTCGATGGGGGCCGTCTCGGTAGTCGTAATAGCCGCGCCCGGCCTTGCGGCCAAGGCGCCCGGCGGCGACCATCCGCGCTTGAATCGGGTGGGGCTGCCAGCGAGGCTCGTGGAAGCTCTGCTCCCAAAACGACTTGGCGACCTCGAAGTTGACATCCACTCCGACCAGGTCCATGAGCTCGAACGGGCCCATCCGGAGGCCGCCGCCGATCCGCACGATCCGGTCGATCTGGTCGTGGGGCGCCACCCGCTCGCCGAGCAGCCGCAGCGCCTCGAGCGTGAAGGGGCGGGCGACGCGGTTGGCCACGAAGCCGATCGCGTCGGCGGCTCGGATCGGCTCGCGACCCATCGCCCGCGCGACCTCGGTGACCGCCTCCAGCGTGTCCTCGGAGGTCTCGTCGCCGGCGACCGTCTCGACCAGCCGCATCGCGACGGGCGGGTTGAAGAAGTGCATGCCGCAGACCCGCTCCGGCCCCTCGACGCCCGCGGCGATCGCGGTCACCGAGAGCGAGGACGTGTTGGTCGCGAGCACGGCCTCGCGGTCGCAGATTCCGGCCAGTCGCGCGAAGAGCTCGCGCTTCAGGTCGAGAGCCTCAGGCGCCGCCTCGATCACCAGCTCGCACTCGCCGAGATCCTCGATTCGGGAGGCGACCCGAAGCCGAGCCGACGCCGCCTCCGCCTCGCCGCGGCTCCAGCGTCCGCGATCCGCGCCCCGGAGCAGCCCCGCGCGCAGATGCTCCTCTCCCGCGCGCAGGGCGTCGGGGACGGGATCGTGGAGGTAGGTGTCGAAGCGCCCCAGGCACGCGAGCTGGGCGATCCCCGCGCCCATCGTCCCCGCCCCAACTACTCCCACCCGTGCGATCACGCGGCGATTTCTACCTTCTCTTCATCGCTGGTCGACTTCCATTGACATTGTCGTCGCAACTCGACCAGCGACGGTTCGGGACGGACCTACCTGCCCGGGGCGGGCGCACCTGTCCGGCGCGGACCTACCTGCCCTTGAACTCCGGCTGGCGCTTCTCGAGGAAGGCGTCCATGCCCTCGATCCGGTCCTCGGTCGCCATCGCCAGCTCGTAGAGGCGGCGCTCGGCCTCGAGCCCGGCACCGAGGCTCGTCTCGTCGGCGGCCAGCACCGCCTGCTTGGCGAGCCGCGTCGCGATGGGCGGTCGCCTCGCGATCCGCTGGGCGAGCTCGAGCGCCCGCTCGAGCCATTCGCCGTCGGCCGTGACCACGTTGACGAGCCCGAGGCGCTCCGCCTCCCGGGCGTCGATCCGGCGCCCGGTCAGAACGAGCTCCATCGCCCGCTGCTTTCCGATCACCCGGGCGAGGCGCTGGGTCCCGCCGCCTCCCGGGATGATGCCGAGCGTGATCTCGGGCTGGCCGAACTCCGCGCCCTCCGCGGCGACGATCAGATCGCACAGCAGGGCCAGCTCGCATCCCCCGCCCAGGGCGAACCCCGAGACCGCGGCGACGAGTGGCGTCCTGCACGCCGCGAGGCGCCGCCAGAACGCCGCCGCGGGGTGGCGAAGCGACTCCGCGAAGGTGCGCTCGCGAAGCGCGCCGATGTCGGCGCCCGCCGCGAACGCCTCATCCGAGCCGGCGATCACGATGCAGCGGATCTCCGGATCCCCGTCGAGGCCCTCGACGGCCGACGCCAGTTCCTCCATCAGCTCGGGGGAGAGGGCGTTTCGGGCCTCGGGGCGGTCGAGGCGGCAGAGCGCCACGGATCCGTCGACCGAGGTCTCCAGATGCTCAGCCACGCAGCCGCGTCTCCCGGGCGGAGCGCCGGCCTCGCGCACGGCGGGTGGCGCCGCTCGTCGAAGACGGCGTAGCTCGGGAGGGGCGCGTCACTTGGCCCTCGGCGGCGTCATCGCGTTGACGCCGGTCGCCTCGCGGCCGATGATCAGCTTCTGGATCTGAGACGTGCCCTCGTACAGCGTCGTCACCCGGGCGTCGCGGAGGTAGCGCTCCACGGGGTAGTCGTCGACGTATCCCGAGCCGCCGTGCACCTGGATCGCGAGATTCGCGCAGTCCACCGCCGCCTCGGTGGCGTAGAGCTTCGCGATCGAGGTCTCCGCCGTGCTCGGGCCTCCCTGGTCCTTGACAATCCCGGCGCGGCGGACGAGTAGCCGGGCGGCGTCCCGCTTGACGACCATCTCGGCGATCATCTCCTGCACGAGCTGGAAGCTCGCGATCGGCACCCCGAACTGCTGGCGGTCCTTCGCGTACTCGACCGACGCGTTGACGCAGCCCTCGCAGATGCCCACGCACCCCGCCGCGACCGAGTAGCGCCCCCCGTCGAGGGCGGTCATCGCGACCTTGAAGCCGTCGCCCACCTCCCCGAGGAGCGCGTCCTCCGCGACCTCGACCTCATCCAGCGCGATCGAGGCGGTATCCGACGCCCGGAGGCCCAGCTTTCCATGGATCTCCTGGGTGGAGAAGCCGGACGCCGAGGTGGGAACGAGGAAGCAGGCGATGCCGCGGTGCTGCTGCGACGGATCGGTCTGGGCGAACACCAGGGCCACGTCGGCGACGTTCCCGAGTGAGATCCACATCTTCTGGCCGCTGATCTTCCAGCCGCCGTCGACCCGCTCCGCGCGGGTTCGCATCGATGAGGGATCCGACCCGGCGTCGGGCTCGGTGAGCGCGAAGCACCCGAACGCCTCCCCGGCGCACAGGTGGGGAAGCCAGGCGCGCTTCTGCTCCTCCGTCCCCCAGCGCTCGATCGACCCGCAGACCAGCGAGGTCTGCACCGAGACCACCGTTCGCGCCGACGAGTCTCCGCGCCCGACCTCCTCGACGATGAGGCCGTAGCTGACGTAGTCGAGACTGCGACCGCCGTATTCCTCGTCGACGGGCGCGCCGAGATAGCCCATCTCGCCGAGGCTTCGAGCCAGCTCGAGGTCGAAGCGCGCCGCGCGGTCGTTCTCGCGTGCCCGCGGCACGATCTCGCTGTCCACGAAGTCGCGGGCGGTCTCCTGGATCAGGCGCTGCTCGTCGCTGAGGTCGAGGTCCACGCCGGGAGGCTAGTCCAGTCCGGCCTCGACGGAGCGCTGGAAGGCCTGGTCGGCCTCGGCGGTCCGCGGTCCCGGAGCCTCCAGGTCGCGATCGTCGATCGCGGCCACCGGCTGCACCTCGCGGGTGGTGGACGCGAGGAACGCCTCCGGCGCGGAGAGCAGGTCATCGAGCCCGAACTCCCCCTCATCCACGTGGAGGGCGCGAACGATTCGAGCGCGAGTGATCGACTCGAGAATGCCGCTCGAAATCGAGGGGGTGCGCAGGCCGCCTTCCGGCGAGACCCAGAAGATCGCCGAGGTGGGCGCCTCGAGGACGATCCCGTCAGGCCGCACGAGCACCGCCTCGTCGGCCCCACGGCCCTTGGCGAGGCGCGTCGCCTGCATGTTGGCCCCATACGAGAGCGACTTGACGCCGGTAAGGATCACGCTCGGCGAGTAGGTGACGCTGGCGAGGCGCACCGAGGCGCCCTGGGAGGGGAGCTCCTCCGCGAGCAGGATGCGACGACCGCGCCGCGTGATGACCACGCGAAGCTGCGCGTCCTCGGGCCCGAGCGCCTCGAGCAGCGCGTCGAGCTCGCGCTCGATCCGCTCGCGCTCGATCGGCAGCTCGATCGCGCCCGCGGACCGCTCGAGGCGATCGAGGTGCTCGCCGAGCGCGAACGGGCGCCCGCGATAGAGGCGGATCACCTCGAACACGCCGTCGCCGCGATAGAGGCCGTCGTCGGGGAGGGGGAGGGTCGCCTCCGGGGTGGCCGAGATCGATCCATCCACGCTCGCGAGGTCCCGGCTCGTCACCGGCGCGAGGCTATCCGAGGCGGTGCCCGCGCGCGTCCCGGGCCACGGCGGGCCTTGGATAGCGATCTGATAACGGGCGCGGCTGCGCCGTGCCCATCGTTGCGTCTACGTTAATACGGGGATGAATGTGGCGTATACATCCCCGTTTTGTGGTACACATAGTCCAACAGTGACCGTGGATCTTCCCGTCCTCGCCCTCGTAGCGCTCAGCGTGATGCTGGCGGGATTGATGGCGATGGGCCTCGCTGCGGGCCTTCGCCGACTGTCTGATTGACAAACGAACCGCTGGGGCCGGCGGGTGTCTGGGCGCCCGCCTCGCCCCAGCCGATTCCCCGAGGCGAGTCGGGCGATCGGTCGACCCTCAGACGGTCTCGGGGTTCTCGACGACCGTCGCGACTCCCTGGCCGACCCCGACGCAGAGGGCGGCGACCCCGTAGCGGGCGCCCCGCCTTCGCATCTCCCAGACGAGGGTCGTGAGGAGGCGCGCCCCCGAGCAGCCCAGCGGATGGCCGAGGGCGATCGCCCCGCCGTTCACGTTCAGGCGCTCCGGATCGATCCCGAGCTCCTCGATGCACGCGAGGACCTGCGCCGCGAACGCCTCGTTGATCTCGATCAGATCGAGCTCGTCCAGCGACAGCCCGGCGAGGTCGAGCGCGCGCCGGATCGCCGGCACCGGTCCCATGCCCATATACGCGGGGTCGACGCCCGCCACGCCCACCGCCACGATCCTCGCCAGCGGCCGGGCGTCCAGCGCGTTCGCCCGTTCGCCCGAGGCCAGCACCAAACACGCGGCGCCGTCGTTCAGGGTCGATGCGTTGCCGGCCGTGACCGTGCCGCCCTCGCGGAAGGCGGGACGCAGCGCGGCGAGCTTCTCCAGCGAGGTGTCGGCGCGGGGCCCCTCGTCCGCCTCGATCGTCGCCGGCTCCCCCCGGCCCCCGGTGGGTGGAGCATCGATCGGGACGATCTCGTCCGCGAACCGCCCTTCGCGCGCCGCGCCCACCGCGCCGGCGTGGCTTCGAAGCGCGAACCGGTCCTGCGCCTCGCGCGAGACGCCGTAGCGCTCGGCCACGTTCTCGGCCGTCTCGCCCATGGACTCGGTGGAGTAGCGCTCCGCCATCCGCGGGTTGACCAGGCGCCACCCGAGCGCGGTGTCGTGCATGGTCTGCGGTCCACGCGGCAGGCCGGCCTCGGGCTTCGGCACCACCCATGGCGCGCGGCTCATCGACTCGGCGCCCCCCGCGAGGTAGAGGTCGCCCTCGCCGAGGCGCAGCGCGCGCGAGGCCTGGTTGACCGCCTCGAGGCCGGACGCGCAGAGCCGATTCACGGTCACGCCAGGCACCTCGACCGGAAGGCCCGCGAGGAGTGCGGCCATCCGCGCGGCATCGCGGTTGTCCTCGCCGGATTGGTTCGCGGCTCCGAGGTACACGTCGCGTACCTCACCGGGCTCGATTCCCGTCCGCTCCACCGCCTTCGAGATCACGTGCGCCGCCAGGTCGTCCGGCCGGACTCCAGCGAGCGCGCCACGGTAGCGGCCCATCGGGGTCCGCACCGCGTCGACGATCAGAGCGTCTATGGTGTTTTGCGAGTCGATGGACTTCATTCTCCTAAGCGCGGGCATGGTTGGCTTCATCGTCCTGGTCCTCGTCCTCCTCGCCCGGGCCTACCCGGGCAGTGGCGCGGACTTGGTCGACTGGCGACCGACCCGCTCCTACGAGGACGAAGCGCAGCTGGAGGGCGAGGACATCCAGCAGATGATCGCGGCCCAGAACGAGATGCGACGCCGCCGGGGAAAGCCCGACCTCACCGCGGCCGACGCGTCGCGGATGGCGCGCGAGGACCAGGAGATCCGGGAGCGACAGCGTCGCTCCTATGACGATCGGCTCGACGAGCTCGAGGACGAGCTGGGCGTCTAGATCCGATCCGTGGCGCGGGCGCTGATCGTCGGCTGCGGCTGTCGCGGACGGGAGCTGGGAAGGCGGCTGCGCGCCGCCGGCTGGAGGGTCCGCGGCACGACCCGAGATCCCGCCAACCGCGAGGAGATCCTCGCCGCGGGCGTCGAGCCGGTCATCGCCGACCCCGACCGTGCGGTCACGGTCCTCGATCACGTCGGCGACGTGACCCTGGTGCTCTGGCTCTTGGGATCGGCGCAAGGCGAGCCCGAGGCGCTCGCGGCGATCCATGGTCCCTGCCTCGAGCGGCTTCTCGAGCGGCTCGTCGACACGCCGGTCCGCGGGTTCGTCTACGAGGGCGCCGGGCGGGTTCCGCGCGAGCAGCTCGAGGGCGGTGCCGCGATCGTGCGGGCTGCGGCGAAGCGGTGGCGGATCCCGGTCGAGGTGGTCGCCGCGGATCCCGCCGACCCGGAGGCCTGGATCGAGGCGATGCTCGCGGCGTCTCATCGGCTGGTTGGCGTGTGACGGCTCCCGCCGGGGGTAAACGACGCGCGGCTGAGTCAATCGCGAGGGCGGGACGGCCGAGAAAGGAGCCGGCGCTGTTCCGTATCTCATTGCTCGGGCGTCGATTCCGCCGGGCTTTCAACGGGTCCATGACCGCTCCTAGAGCGCTGGCGACCCTTGCGGCCGCTGGGCTCGTTGCGTTGGCCCTCTCCTTGGGACTTCGGGGGGTGGCCGGCACCCAAGCCCAGGACCCTGACTGGGGCTTTAATCAGGACTGGGTAGCCGACCCGACTCAAGTCTCCAAGACCGGCCAGGGTCCCAATGGCATCGGCGCGACGACCAATCGACTCATCGTTCGCTGGCGGGACGTTGAGCGCGACCCTCCTCGAGGTAGCGTCCATAGCTACGACTGGAGCGCACCGCGTGCGGCGTATGACGCGATGCTGAGCGCCGGAGAGACACCGGTGCTGACCCTGGAGGCGGCGCCGGATTGGGCTCGCGCTCCAGGATGGCAGAGCTGTCCCGAATACACCGAGGGGTGTGAATACCCGCCCGCGCCGACCCACGATGGCGACTGGCGAGAGTTCGTCCATCAGGCAATTACCCAGTTCCCGCAGGCCTTGGCGATCGAGGTCTGGAACGAGCCGAACTTCAATCGGTTCTGGTATTCGGCGCCGAACACGATCCCCGACGTCGCCCGCTACGCAGACGTCCTCCACGCCGCCCGTCTAGGGGCAAGCGATGCCGGGACCTCCGTGCCTGTCATCACTGGCGGGCTCTCGCCGGGGCTAGGTTCTCCGAACAAGATGGCGCAAGCGGACTTCCTCACTGCCCTTTACCAGCGCGGGAGCGCCGCCGACTTCACAGGGATTGGCGAGCACGTCTACCCAAGAGGAGCAGCGAGCCAGCAGCAATGGGTGACCGCTCAAGCTGCGACGATCAATGAGCTTCGTAGCGTCCGCGACGGATACAACAACCAGTCCTCGCAGATTTGGGTCACCGAGGTCGGCGTTTCCACCGCTTCGAACGCGGGAAGCGCGGTTTCAGAGACGGACCAGGGTCCCACCCTGGCCGCGCTCTACAGAAATGTCGGAAGCGACGTGAAGGTGTTCCTAATTCACCAGTATCAGGACACGAATTCGCCCAACGCGAACACCACCGATATTTTTGGGCACATGGGTGTCGTGCATCAGGATCTCACTCCGAAGCCCGCCCTTGGTTACCTCGGTTGCGACCTAGGAGGGCGCGATTGCTAAAACAAGCTGAGCTGGCCAAATCCTCGACGGCGATGGCGGACGGTTCGCTGTTGGGGGTCTGAACGGCGATGGAATTCGAGACGTGGCGGCAATCACCTACGCCCCCGCACCAAAGATCGAGATCTTCCTGACCGGGTGAGTTCAGGCCGCCCTGGGCCCCGGACCGCCGCTCTCAGTCGCCCTCCTACTGCAGCGGTTTGGGCGGGTGCTGCTTGGCGTTGGGCTGCGCCCACGGCGCGCTCTGGGGGATCTGCTTCCCGACCGGCGTGTCGAGAGCGTTGACGAGGAGGGCTCCGCCGATCAGGATCGCGGCGACGACGGCGAGGAAGATCCCGTAAAGGGTGAGCTGTCGCGTCTTGCTGGGGCCGTAGCTCTGGCCGACCACCGGGCGACGCTTGTCCTTGCCCATCGCGTCCTCGGTGGACTGCTCGTGCCGAGCGAGCCGTTCCTCCACCGGCTCGCGCTCGATCACCGTGTTCGGTCCGAGCGAGGGGGCGGTCGGATGAGAGCCTGGGCTCTCGGCCTTCCCGCGGCCGTTCGACTTGTCGGCGCCGTTCGACTCGGACTTGGTGGGCGCGTCCGATTCGGGCCCGCCCGATGCCTTCGACTCGGCCTCGGCCGAAGCGTCGGGCTCGGAGTCCGGCGAGCCGTCGCTCCGCGAATCGGCGCGCTCGCGCGAACCGGCGGCGCCGGGGGGCTTCTGGCCCTCCTCTCCCATCGATCAGACCTTAACCACGGCGGGCGTTTCCCGCCACCCCCAACCGTACGCGGCGCGCGTGCCGGGGCGGCGGAGGCGCCGAACGCGCCGCCACGAGGCCAGGTTCCGAGGCTAATACCCTAAACTCGGATAAGGATTAGGGCAAATTCGACCACGGAGGTGGCAACATGGCGGACTACGCCCGCGACGTGCTCGTCGAGACCGATTGGGTCGCCGACCATCTGGACGACGACTCGATCCGGATCGTGGAGGTGGACGAGAACCCGGCGCTCTACGCCGAGGCCCACATCCCCGGAGCGATCGGCTTCGACTGGAAGCACGATCTCCAGGATCAGGTCAGGCGTGACTTCCTCTCGCCCGAGGATTTCGGCGCGCTGATGGGAAGCCGTGGGATCTCCAACGACCATACGGTGGTCCTCTACGGCGACCGAAACAACTGGTTCGCCGCCTACACGCATTGGTACTTCCTCTACTACGGGCACGACAAGGTGAAGCTGGTCAACGGCCCGCGCGAGAAGTGGATCGCCGAGGATCGAGCGACGACGACCGAGGTCCCCAGCTACCCCGAGGCGAGCTTCCAGGCGCAGGGGCCCGACGAGTCGATCCGCGCCCGGCGCGAGCAGGTGATGGACGCGCTCGACACAGGGACGACCCTCGTCGACGTTCGCAGCCCGCAGGAATACTCGGGGGAGCTGATCGCGATGGCCGGCTACGAGCAGGAGGGAGCGCAGCGCTCCGGTCACATTCCCGGCGCGATCTCGGTGCCCTGGGCGCAGGCCGTCAACGAGGACGGGACCTTCAAGTCGGCGGACGAGCTGCGTGAGCTCTACACCTCGAAGGGCGTGCTGGAGGACGGCAACGCGGTGATCGCCTACTGCCGAATCGGCGAGCGCTCCGCCCACACCTGGTTCGTCCTCCACGAGCTGCTCGGGGTCGACGACGTCGTGAACTACGACGGCTCGTGGACGGAATGGGGCAGCCTGGTGAGCGTTCCGATCGAGAAGGACGCCTAGCGCGAGGGCTCGAGGCGCTCCAGGAAGCCGCCGAGGATCCGCGCGGTGGCGCCCCAGATCATGTGCTCGCCGACCTCGTACGTCGGGGTGCGGATCGGGATCCCCCTCCTGACGAGCCGCCGCATCGCGAAGCCTGCTCGAAGCTCGTCGATGCCGAACAGGAGCACGGCCGCGACCTCGTTCGGGTTGGGGCGAAAGCGCATCCCCTCGGCGATCAGGCCGACGAAGGGGTGGACCTTGTACCCGGTGACGAACGTCCCCACCGGCGGAAGGGCCCCGATCACGTCGACCTCATCCGGGGCCAAGCCGATCTCCTCCTCGGCTTCGCGGAGCGCGGTGCGCAGCAGATCCTCGTCCGGGTCGTCCTGGCGGCCGCCCGGAAACGAGATCTCGCCCGCGTGCCGGCGCAGCTCCGCCCGGCGCTCGGTGAACACGAGGCCGGGGCGATCGGGATGCCCGTACATCGCCACGAGCACGGCGGCCTCCGTTCCCCCCGGCGCGTTCATGGTCCGCGCCTCCTCGGGGGTCAACAGCGCGCTCCGCAGGGAGCCCGCCGGCCCCTCCACTAGATGATCACCTGGACCGTGCCGCCGTCGACGCTCCAGGCCGCGCCGGCGACGTAGGAGGCTCGCTCGGAGCACAGAAAGACGATCGCGTCGGCGATCTCGTCGACCTCGGCGAGCCGATCGATCGGGCGCCCCGCGGCGGCGGCCTCGAGCGCCTCCTCGCGGCTCGCATGCCCCTCGCGCTCTCGGGACTGGTCGAGGAGGCCGCCCGCCTCCATCCAGAGCTCCGACTTCGTCGGGCCCGGGCAGACGGCGTTGACGAGCACCCCGTCGGCGGCGTAGCGGTCGGCGAAGAGGCGGGAGAGCGACAGCTCGGCGGCCTTGGCGACCGAGTAGGCCGGCATCTGGGCCGAGGGCCGCTTGCCGGCACTCGAGCTCAGGTTGACGATCCGCCCCCAACCGCGCTCGGCCATCCCGGGAACCGCCGCGCGCATCGCGCGGAGCGGCGCCATCACGTTCAGCTCCCAAGCCGCCTGCCACTCCTCGTCGGAGGTCTCCTCGAGCGAGACTCGGCTCGATGTTCCGGCGTTGTTGACCAGCACGTCGAGCTTCCCGAAGGATCGGTGAGCGGCGGCCGCGAGGCGCTCCCCGGCATCGAGATCGGTGACGTCGAGCGCCAGCGTCTCGGCGCGCCCCCCCACTTCGGCGCACTGCGCGGCGGCTTCCGCGAGGGCGTCCTCGGAGCGCGCGACGAGCATCACGTCGGCCCCCTCGCCGCAGAGGCGCCGCGCCACCTCGCGACCGATTCCGCGGCTGGCCCCGGTGACCGCGCAGGCCTTGCCCGAGAGGCCGAGGTCCATCAGCGCGACGAGGCGATCGAGACCCTCAAACCAGCTCGACCTGGTCGGTGACCGTCACCTCGCGCTCGCGGCTCAACACGCGATGGACGGGACACTTTCCGGCGATCACCTTGAGGCGGTCCACGCGATCCGCGTCGAGCGCTCGAGGTAGGCGGAGTGTGACCACGAACGATTTAGGGACGCTCGCCTCGCCGTATTCCATCGCGACCTCGACCTCGATCTCCCCGAGCTCCCACTGCTTTCGCTCGGCGTACATCTCCATCGTGATCGCCGTGCACGCCGCGAGCGCGGCGGCGAGCGTCCGGGTGGGGGAGGGGCCCTGGTTCGCGCCCCCGGCCTCCTCCGGCTCGTCGATCACGAGGCGATGGCCCGACACCTCGACGTCGTGCGTGAAGCCCTGGCGGCGACGGGCGGTCGCTTTAACCATCGTCGCTCTCCGCGTCGCGTCCCTCGAACAGCTTCGGGTTGTCAACGTCGGCGAACCGCGCCATTGCGTAGGCGAGGTCCGACGCGCGGTTGATGTAGCCGAGCACCGCCCGGGCCGCGAGCCCATCGGCATCCCGCAGGGCCACCACCCGCCGCTCGGCGCGGCGGATCGCGGTTCGCGCGGCGTCGAGCTGCGCCGAGAGCGAGGTTCCGCCCGGGATCACGAACTTCGGCGGCAGCTCGACGCGGTCCATGTAGCCGTCGATGAGCGGCTCGAGAGCCTCGACCATCTCGTCGGTCACCCGGCTGATCCCGCTCTCGAGTCGCCCACTCGCGTCCGGAGCGGTCGCCAGCTCGGCGCCGGCGACGAACAGCTCGCCCTGGAGACGCAGGATGTCCGTGGCGAGCTCGGAGTCAGCCGGGCCGCAGAGCGAGCGCGCGACGCCGAGCTCCGCGACGGCCTCGTCGATCGACCCGTACGCCTCGGTTCGGGGGTCGGTCTTCGCGACGCGGCCGCCGTACCACAGCGAGGTCGTCCCGTCGTCCCCCTTCCTCGTGTAGATCCGCGTCACGGCAGCGACCCTACCTCGCCGGTTCAGCTCAGGGGGTTGAGGACGAGCCCGGTGAGGAGCTTGGGAAAGAAGTAGGTGGATTTCGGCGGCATCGTCTCCCCGGCCGCGGCGACCGCTCGCACCTGCTCGATCGGAGTGGGGCGCAGCAGGAAAGCGTGCTCGAAGGCGCCCTCGCCCAGCAGCCGAAGGGCCGTCCGCGCGTCGCTCGCGTAGCCCAGGCCCCGCTTCGCGGCGATCTCCTCGTCGCTCATGCCGAGGGCGCGCTTCAGCACGAGCTCCTCGAGGATCACGGCGTCGAGGCGGCGGTATGCCTCCGAACGGTCGGCGAGCGCGTCGTCGAGGGCGGTGGTGTCGGCGAGGCGGAGCCGCAGGGGGCGCTCGGATCCGGCGCCGAGGTAGCCGAAGACGCCGATCCCCTCGCTCGCCGCCGGGTCGAGCTCCGCTTCGGGCACCTCCTCGGCCGCGAAGTCCTGCTCGAGCGCGCTCGCCAACCGACGGGAGGCGTCCGGGTCGAGCCGGCCGAGGAGCCGGTGGGTGGCGAATACCGTCAGCCCGGGATCCTCGAGCGAGACCAAGCCCATGAGCGTGTATCGGTGTGGCCCGTCGCCTCCCACCTCCTCGGCGTAGGCGCGCGCGGTCTCGTAGCGATGATGGCCGTCGGCGATCAGGAGCTCGGCGTCGGCGAGCGCCGCTGACACGGACTCGTGTAGCTCGGGATCGCCGACTCGCCAGACGCGATGCACCGTTCCGTCGGGGTCGGTGACCTCTCCCCACGGGGCGCCGCCCAGTTGGGGCTCGATCCGATCCCAGACCGCGCCGGGATGGAGGGCGAAGATCGGCGAGAGGTTGTGGCGGGTCGCGCGGGTGAGCCGCAGCCGGTCCTCCTTGGGCCCGGGGTGGGTTCGCTCGTGCGGTCGCACCAGGCCCGCGCCGTAGTCGGTGACCCGGACCCGGGCCAGGAACCCGCGTCGGGTGCGAGTCGCGCCGTCCGGCCCGGTGTAGTCCTGGGTGAGCGCCCAGATCGCCGGCTCGCGGTCCGCGGCGAGTATCCCCTCGAGCGTCCACGCCTCGAGCGTCTCGTCGGCGTGCTCGTATGGGTCGCGATCGCCGGGAGCCTCCGGCAGGTCGACCTCGACCACGTTGAACGATGAGCGCGCGAGGAGCGCGGCGCGCTGGTCCGCGTCGATCACGTCGTAGGGCGGCGCGGTGACGTCCGCCAGGGAAGGGATCGCGTTGAGGTTGTAGTGGACCGCGTAGAGCGGCTTGACGTCGGCCATGGGCGTGGAACCCTAACCGCGCCCCCGGGGGATGCACGTGTCGGGGAACTGCGACGCGGGAGGGGGCGCGGTTCTAGGATCGCGCTCGTGACAGGCTGGAGGAGGCGGTTGCGCCGGCGGCGGGGCGGGTTGACCCTGGCGCTCGGGGCGGCGCTGGCGCTCGCGGTCGCGCTCGTGATCGGGCTTCCGAGGCTCGAGGGCCATTCCGCCGATGC
>DATGAF010000083.1:0-16278 GCA_035313645.1 Solirubrobacterales bacterium | reverse complement strand
TCGTCGATGTGCGGCTCGAGCGCGTCGTAGTCGTAGGGAAGGTCGGGCACCTCGTAGGCCATCGCTGCTCCTCCGTGCTAGGCGTCGTCGGGACCGCGACACCCTATCCGAGCGCGGCTCGAAAGCCCTCGCGCCAGCTCGGATATCGAGGCGTCCACTCAAGCTCGCGCTTCGCCTTCGCGTTCGACGCCCCCCGAAGCTGCGTCGCCGAGATCACGGCGAACGAGCCGCCGAACACCCTGGCCACGAACGTCGGCACACGACGCGGCGGCTTCGCCCCCAGCGCCTCTGCATACGCCGGCAGCCACTCCCCGATCGGAGCCGGCTCGTCGTCGACCACGTTGTAGATGCCCGGCCCGCCGCGCACGAGCGCGGCGACCGTCGCCCCGGCGGCGTCGTCTGTGTGGATGAACGAGAAGACTCCCTCGCCGCGCCCCACGATCGGAAATCTGCGCCGCAGGACCCGACGCGCGATGCTGCCATCGCGAGCGTAATACGTGCCCGGCCCGTAGAACTGGCCGTAGCGGAGGACGATCCCCTCGAGCCGGGTCGCCTCGACCACCTCCCGCTCATGCCGGACCGTCGGCCCCGCGCCGCTTCCGAACGGCTCGGGCGCGTCGAGCCAGACACGCGCCCCTTCGTCCTTCACCATCGCTCCCTCCGGGGCGTAGAGGAACGCGACGCTCTGGGTGATGAAGCGCCGGGCGCCGACCTCCGCGGCAGCCTCGATCAGGTTGTGTCCCCCCTCGAGGCGCGCTCGGCTCGTCGGCGCGTAGTCGATCGTTCGCGGGTCGTAGTCCTTCGGCAACCGGGTCAGCTGGCTGATCACGACCTCCGGGCCCGCCGAGGAGACCGCGGCCCTCACCGCCTCGGCGTCGAGCGCGTCGCAGACGACCGCCTCCGCGCCCGACGCCTCGATCGCCTGCCTCCCGGCCTCCCGGCTGGTCATCCCGACCACTTCATGGCCGGCGGCGACCAGCTGCCGCACGAGCGGGCGGCCGATGGCCCCGCTCGCTCCGGCGACGAAGACCCTCACGGGGGCCCGAGCCTATCCCCCGCCGCGTGCGGCCCACGCGAACGTATGGGCGCCGCGGACTCCGGGAAAGGCCACGCCGTCGCCCTGCTCGTGGGCCCTCACCCCGTGCGCCGCGTGGCCCCCTGACCAGACGACCTCGCCGTCCATGGCGATCGTCCGCCGTCGCCCGAGCTCCGGGACGAGCACCTTCCCCGGAGCGCGGCCGGCGCCGTCCACGGTGAGCACGAACGAGCCGGGCCCGCGCCGCCAGCGCGAGACGACGGCTCCGAGTGGCGTCGGCGCCTGCCCCTGCGCCCACTTAAGGTCGCCCGGCTGCGGCTCGACGACCCACCGGGACCACCCCGGGGCGGCGGGCCGGATGCCGAGGACGTACCCGGAGAGCGCCGGCACCGGCCCTCCGGACCATCCGTGGGCCATCGACGTGCGCGGACGGAAGAGGTGGCCGTTCAGGTCCATCTTTCCCCACACCGTGGTGTGCGGATCCGTGTTGACCATCCTCCCCCATTCGCGGCGAATCAGGTCCAGGGCACCGCGTGCATCGCTCTGCGAGAGCCTCGCCAGGAGCTCGGTGCCGGAGATGTAGGGCGAGATGTACTGGGTCATGTACGGGTCCGTGCTCGACTCGCCGTTCTCGACCCCGAAGTTGGTCTCCAGGTGGTGGTCGATGAAGCTCAGGGCGCTCACCGCCCTGCCGCCCCTGGCGATCCCGTCGAGGACGGCCTCCACCTGCGCGTCCTGGGTGTGGTTGGAGGGATCGAGGGAGTTGAGGACGAAGGCGCCCGCCGCGGGATCCCACAGGTGGGTGAGGATGGCGGTGCGGAGGGCGGCCGCCCGCTGGGAGTCGTCGTGGGCCAGCCCGGGCGAGCCGAGGCGACGCTCGAGCGCCGCGGCGTCGCGAAGGGCCCGGTAGAGGACCGCGTTCGTGTGCGTGTCCTCGCCCTCGGCGACGTCGAGGTGCCAGTTCCCGGCGCCGGCTGGCGTGTAGAAGAGGCCGTTGGCGTCCATGTTCGCGGCGAGGTAGGCCAGCCCGCGGCGGATCACGGGCAGCATCCGGCGGGCGAACGCGTCGTCGCCGGTGTAGAGGTCGTAGTCGTGCACGCCGACGATCCACGCGGCCGTGTACTCGGGGAGCACCCGCGCCCTGATCCCGGGGGCGGTGTCGCCGCCGCCGGGGGGCGGGGGCCCGCCGGGCGGCGGGGGCCGACGGGGGCATCTGACCGCGATGTCGGAGGCGGGCTGGAGCTCGCCGTTCGCCCGCTGCTGGCATGAGAACAGCGCCAGCGAGCTCCGAACGATGCCCGGCGCCTGGCGCAGCGAGTAGTCGCCGAGCAGGTTCTCGACCACCAGATCGCCCAGCCACACGAGGCGATCGCGCTTGGCCCCGTCGACGACGACCATGTGCCCACCCCGGTAGCCGGGCCGGTGGTCCTTGACGCTGTCGAGCGCGAAGGTGTAGGCGCTCGCGTACCAGGTGCGGTTGACGAGGTCGTCGTTGGAGAGGAAGTGCCCCGCGTAATCTCCGACCGCGGGATGGAGGTGCTTCTCGCGGACGCGGACGTAGTCGATCGAGACGCTGCCCGGGCCCTGGAGCTGGAGCGAGATCCATCGCTCAGCCCCTCGAATCCCGGGGCTTCGCCAGGCACCGATGCCCTGCACGTCGTCGCTTCGCGAGTCGGGCGCGTCGTCGTTTCCCAGCGAGGGCCCGCCGGGGTCTCCGTCGGGGGTCAGAAAGCTCCTGCCCTCGCTGTAGCCGAGGTGGACGACGGAGCCGTCGCTCTGGGTGACGCCGATCTCGACCCGGCCGCCGGTGTTCAGCCCGAGGTCGAGGACCAGCCTCGGCGCGCCCGCGGCGGTGGCGTTTATCGTCGTCGTCTGGCCACCCGGGGCCTCGAGGCCGTTTGGATGGACGACGGTCGAGGGATCGCCGACGACCCGCACATGACGCGGGTACACGAGCGTCCCGTCGCGGTCGCGGACGTAGCTCCGCCACGAGGAATCGGCCGGGACCGCGTGGGCGGATAGCCGCGCCGCCGCCCTGACGGAGGCAGCGTGCGCGGCCCCGGCGGGGGATGCGACGGCGATCGAAAGCGCGATCCCGAGCGCGGCGATCACGGCGCCTCGCGATCTGGCGCGCGCGCGGGCCACCCGGACACGTCCCGCCGGAAGGCCCCCCTTGCCCGGACCCCTCATCTCCGCGCCGAGTATAGGCGCGGCCGGATGCGGAGCATGCGGGTGACAACGCCCCAAGTTGCCGGGGTTACGAATGCCTTCCATGGGGTAGAAGCCTGCTGGTGCTGCTCGGATGACGTCGGGTGACGGAGGGATGAGGCTCTCACTTGGGGCGTTCGCGCGAGCGCGGATGCGGATGCTCGTCCTGCTGGCATCGGTTCTCGCCGTCCTCGCTCTGCAGGCTCCGGGGGCGCTTGCCGCGCCCCCGAGCTACGTCGCGCTGGGCGACTCCTACACGGCCGGGCCGGTGATCCCGATCCAGATCCCGCCGTTCGGCTGCCTCAAGTCGGACCACAACTATCCGCACCTGGCCGCGCCGCAGCTGGGCGAGCCGGCGTTCCGCGACGCGAGTTGCAGCGGCGCCGAGACTGGGGACATGACGCACGCCCAGAACGTGAGCCCGGGCCCGAACCCGCCGCAATTCGACTCGCTGGACGCGAACACCCGGATCGTCTCGATCGGGATCGGCGGCAACGACATCGGGTTCTCGGAGATCGCGAGGAACTGCTCCAGCACCACGCCCACCGGCCATCCGTGCCAGGACCGCTACGTCGTCAACGGTCACGACGAGATCAGCGAGCGGATCGCGGCGACCGCGCCCAAGGTCGCGGCGGTGCTCCAGGGGATCCACGCCCGATCCCCCAAGGCCAGGGTGTACCTCGTCAACTACCTCCCGATCTTCCCCGAGACCGGCAACGGCTGCTGGCCGCAGGTTCCCGTGACACCCGAAGACGTGCCGTACCTGCGGGCGAAGCAGCAGGAGCTCAACCAGATGCTCGCCGATCAGGCCGCGGCGAACAACGCGACTCTCGTGAACGCCTACGCCGCCGGGATCGGCCACGACGCCTGCGAGCTCCCGACGGTCCGGTGGGTCGAGCCCGCCGCGCCGACGACCCCCGCCGCGCCCCTGCATCCGAACCTGTTCGGCATGCAGGCGACGGCTCGCACCCTCCTGGCGAGCGTCGGCCGGTAGCGCTTCTCGCGCCGGCGCCGGGTCAGGGCACCGCTGACCCCCGCGAGGAAGGCTGCCTGCTCGTCAATCGGGGCGGCCGGATTTGAACCGGCGACCTCACCGACCCGAACGGTGCGCGCTACCAGGCTGCGCCACGCCCCGAGGGGGCAATTCTACGGACCCGTCGCGAGCCCTAGGAGGCGGCTCGCTTGCCGAGCCGGGGATTTTCCATCGTACGGATGGAAGATCCCCGGTTCGGAGCGCTAAGTGCCTGCCACAGCAGAAACCGCGGCGTCCACCTCGTCCTTCGAGGGGCCGTCTTGGAGCACCTTCTGCGCTCCCGGGCCGCTGACCACGATGGAGGGCGCGTTGACCCGCAGGCCGTAGTCGGCCGCGAGGTTCCCGTCGGCCGCGACCCGGTCCTTGACCTCGGTCGAGTCCATCGCCGCGTGCCAGGTGTCCAGGTCGAGGTCGGTGATCGTGTTGCCGATGTCGTCGAGGAACTCCTGTGTCACGACGTGGCCCGGGGCGGCGTCCTGGTTTCGAAAGAAGAGCTCGACGAACTGCCACTCGCGGTCCTGCCCCCCGGCGGCGGTGGCGGCGTACGCGGCCTTCGTGGTTTCCGCCTGGCCGAAGGAGTAGTTGCGGAACTCGAGCCGCGCCTTGCCGGTACGGGCGTACTCCTCGATCAGCGGGTCGACCGTCGCGAGCTCGTAGCCGTCGCACGTCGAGCACTGGAGGTCGGTGAACACCTGAATCGTCACCGGGGCGCTGGGCGGGCCGAGGTAGGGGCCGTCCTCCTGGATGCCGCCGACCAGCTCCTGCACCTGGTCGGCGCCGTTGATCATGATCACCTTGGGACCGCCCGTGCCGATCGACAGCGAGACGATCGCCGCGAGCAGGCCGATCGCGCCGGCCCCGAGGAGCAGGCGCGGCACCCATCGATGCCGGCTCATCCAGGCGCCGGGCCGAGGGGCCAGGCGAGTGGCCGGTACCGTCGCGACCGGAAGCTCATCCGGCGACCGCCTTGTAGTAGCGGACCGCGAGCCCGGTCAGGAGCGTCTCGAAGCTCTCCTCGATCGGGCCGCCGCTCTCGTGCGAGTAGGCCTCGAGGCCGCGCCGCTCGATCTCCTCGCTGCGTGCGACGACCTCGTCCACCAGGTCGGGGTGCTCGTCGCAGAAGAACGCGCCGATCGAGTAGAGCTGGGTGTCCATCAGCGACTCGAGGAAGGAGTCGGCCTCGGCGACGGGGGGAGTGGGCTCCGCCATGCCGACATCGTAGGACCCCCGTGACGTGGCCGCGCGACCTGGACCGCCCGAGCCCACCGAGCGGTGGGTGCGGCTGGATGGGATCATCGGGGATCCGATGGCGAGCCGCGACGAGATCGTCCGCTTCTGCGACGAGCTCCTCGACGCCGGCTCGTGGAACGACTACGGGCCGAACGGGCTTCAGGTGCCGGGGGGCGCGGCGGTGGCCAAGGTCGCCACGGGCGTCTCCGCGCACCTCGAGCTGCTCGAGCGCGCGGTCGCCTCCGGCGCGCAGCTCGTGCTCGTCCACCACGGCCTGTTCTGGAACGCTCACCCGCGCGCGCTCAGTGAGCAGATGGCCGCGCGGCTTCGCGTCGCGCTCGACGCCGGGCTCTCGGTGGCCGCGTATCACCTGCCGCTCGACGCCCACCCCGAGATCGGCAACAACGCGCTGCTCTGCGCCGGGCTGGGGTTCGAGCCCGGCGGGAGCTTCGGCGAGGTGGCGGGCCGCCCCGTCGGCGTGGTGGGCCGAAGCGAGGCCGGGGTCGAGGCAGCCCAGCTCTTTCGGAGGGTGGGCGAGCTCGTCGCTCGCGAGCCGCTCGTCTTCGATGCGGGGCCCGAGAGGGTGCGCTCCATCGGGATCGTCTCGGGCGGCGCGTCCTCCCAGGTCCACGACGCGGTCGCGCTGGGACTCGACGCCTTCCTCACCGGCGAGCCGGCCGAGCACGCCATGGCGGATGCCCGCGAGGGCAGGGTGCACTTCATCGCCGCCGGCCACTATGCGACCGAGACCCTCGGTGTCCGGCGGCTCGGCGAGCTGGTGGCGGCGCGATTCGGGGTCGAGCACGAGTTCATCGACGTCCCGAATCCCGTCTGAACGCCGGATGTTGGACGGATTTTGCGGACAAAACCATTGAACACGTCCGCGCCAAGCGTTAAAACTTGTGGGTACAACGATGGGAGGAGACACTTAGTGGCCATTCACCTGACGCCCACCGAGCTCGCCGAGGAAGTGAACATGAAGCGGCGCGAGGTGATCTCGAAGTGCATGGAGATGGGCGTCCCGATCTTCAACGGCCGGATCGACAAGACCCTGTTCCTCTCCTCGCTGCGCAGCCTCGCCGGACAGGCCAAGCAACCGCAGGCGGCCGCGTAGCGAAGCACCGCCATCACGGGGCGTGCATCGCCGCGCTCGCCCCTGCCGGTGTGGGCCGGGCATCCGGCATTGCCTTCTCCTCGCGCCCGGGCCCTGACCCTCGGTAGCCTTCCGACGGGCGGCGGAGGCGCCGCTCGATCGATTCGCTAGGAACGAAGGAGGAGAAGCGATGGAGACGGCTACGGTCGAGGCCGGCGTCGCAGGGCGGCTCGGCTCGCGGACGATCGCCGACCTCCTCCCCGCCGCGGCCGAAGCCTACGGCTCGGCGCCCGCGATCTCCTACAAGGACCCGGCGAGCGGGTGGGTCGAGCGAAGCTTCGCCGAGGTGGGCGCCGAGGTTCGCAGGATCGCGCTCGGCCTGATCGAGCTCGGGATCGAGAAGGCGGACAAGGTCGCGATCCTGGCGAACACCCGCCCGGAGTGGACCTACTTCGACTTCGCCGCCCTGAGCGTCGGCGCCGTCGTGGTGCCGATCTACCAGACGAACTCGCCCGAGGAGTGCCAGTACGTGCTCGAGAACTCGGACGCCAAGGCCGTGGTCGTCGAGGACGAGGAGCAGGCCGACAAGATCCGCCGGGTTCGCGACCGCTGCCCGAAGCTCGAGCACGTGATCCGGATGACCGGCTCGAGCGAGGACGCGATCTCGTCCGAGCGGTTGGTCGAGCTCGGCGAGCGCCGCGACGCGAGCGAGTGGGAGGAGCGCTGGCGCTCGGTCGAGCCGGAGGACCTCTGCACGATCATCTACACGTCCGGCACCACCGGGTCGCCGAAGGGCTGCGTCATCTCGCACGGCAACTACCGCGCGATGTGCGACATGGCCGTCCAGCAGAGCGTGCTCGAGCCGAACCGCATCGCCTATCTCTACCTGCCCCTCGCGCACTCGTTCGCGCTCCTGATCCAGTTCCTGAGCTTCGAGGTCGGCGGCGTGCTCGCCTACTGGGAGCGCGACCCGCTGAAGATCGTGCCCAACCTGGCCGAGGTCAGGCCGCACTTCTTCCCCTCGGTGCCGCGGATCTTCGAGAAGATCTACACGGCGGCGACCGCCCGCGCCGAGCAGGCCGGCGGGCTGAAGAAGGCGGTGTTCCGTTGGGCGGTCGGCGTGGGGCGGCGCGTCCGCGAGCTCGAGCGCCGCGGCGAGCGACCGGGCTTCCTGCTTCGCCGCCAGCACGAGATCGCCGACAAGCAGGTCCTGTCGAAGATCCGCGAGCTGTTCGGGGGCCGGATCATCGAGGCGGTCTCGGGCGCGGCTCCGATCAACCCGGAGATCCTGCGCTTCTTCGACGCCGCCGGGGTCCTCGTCGTCGAGGGCTGGGGGATGACCGAGACCTCAACCGCCGCCACGATCTCGACCCCGGAGGACTTCAGGTTCGGGACGATCGGCAGGCCGTTCCCGGGCTGCGAGGTGAGGATCGCCGACGACGGCGAGATCCTCGTCCGCGGCCCGAACGTCTTCCAGGGCTACTACAAGAACGACGAGGCGACCCGCGAGACGCTGGTCGACGGTTGGCTTCACACCGGCGACCTGGGCGAGGTCGACGAGGACGGCTACATCAAGATCACCGGCCGCAAGAAGGACATCATCATCACGGCGGGGGGCAAGAACATCACCCCCGCCAACCTCGAGGCCGAGATCAAGCAGCACCCGCTCGTCTCGCAGTGCGTCGTGATCGGCGACCGCCGCCCCTACCTCGTCGCCCTGGTCACCCTGGACGACGAGGAGGCGCAGAAGTTCGCCGCGGAGCATGGCCTGCCGGGCGACGCGGAGGCGCTGGCCGGGGACGAGCGCCTCCGGGCCGAGATCACCGGCCACGTCGATCGGGTGAACCGGAAGTTCGCCCGTGTCGAGCAGGTGAAGAAGGTGGAGGTTCTGCCGCACGACCTCTCGCAGGAGGGCGGCGAGCTGACGCCGACGATGAAGGTGAAGCGAAGCGTCGTCGCCGACAAGTACGCGCGCGAGGTCGAGGCGCTGTACGAGAGCTGAGCGAGGCGGCGCGGGTCGCGCCGGCTAGGCGTCCTCGGCCGCGTCCCGCGGCTCCGAGCGCCCGGGCTGGGCGCGAAGCAGCGCGGCCGTCGTCTGCTCGAGGACGCGCCGCCAGGCCGACTGCTCCTCGCGCTCGCCCTCGACCTGCTCGAGCACGTGGCGGACCCGGCGCGCGGAGATCTGAATCCCGTGGCGCTCGGCGATCGCCTTGTAGCGGTCGTAGTCGCGGGCGAGCCTCATGGTCACCGACTCGAAGCCGTGCTTCGCGATCTCCAAGCGGCCGCTGTAGTCGAGGATCGAGGTTCCGAACATCAGCTCGTCGTCGAGCTCCGGCTCGATCAGGATGATGTCGACGCCCGGGTAACGCTGCTCCCAGTACTCCACCGCGAGGTGAAGCCGCTCGTGAGAGAGGACGCGGAAGGCCTGGTTGCCCACCGCGGTGAAGCCCATGTCCGAGACACGCCGGGCGCGGGTGCCCATGATCGTCGGGATCTGCTTGCGGAAGTCGTTGACGAACGGGACGAGGGGATTGATGACGACGATGAACTTCGCGCCGTGTTCCACAGCGACGTCGATGTTGGTGGTCGAGCGGATGCCACCGTCGATGAACTCGCGCCCGTTGACCCTCACCGGCTCGTAGATCATCGGCAGCGCACCCGAGGCGGCCACCGCGGTCGAGATCGGGACGTCGGCCCAGTCCTCCTCGCCGAGCACGACCCGCTCGGTCGTGTCGAGGTCGGTCGCCGTCAGGTAGAGCTCGGGCTCGAGGAGCCGGAAGTCATCGGTTCGGTCAGGATCGGAGAGCGCTCCGGCGACGTAGCGCTCGATGCCCCTGCCGCTGTAGATCCCGATCGGGAGCCCGCTCGCGAACCCGTTGACGAGGTCGACGGCCGAGACCTCCCTGAGGTGGCTGACGAGCTCCCGCGCCACCCCCACGGTCCGGAGCGGGAATGTCAGCGACTTGCGCAGGAGTCCGCCGTAGTTGGGCCGAAGCAGCGTGCCGAGGGAGATGTCCCGGAGCGGGGACGGCAGCTCCCGGTTGACCACCCGCATCATCTCCTCGGGAGTGATCCCATTCGCCACCATCGAGGCGATGAACGCGCCGGCGCTCGTTCCCACGTAGACGTCGAACTGATTGATCGTGCGGTTGACGGCGAGGAGGTCGAGCGCCCGAAGCGCGCCGATCTCGTACACGCCGCCGGTGAACCCGCCGCCACCGAGGACGAGAGCGGTCTTGGAGCGGCGGCGGCGACCTCTTCTGCTTCGAGCCCCCCGCGAGTCCGTCCGTGGGGTCTCGAGCTCGACAACTTTCCCCATCCGTGTCGCCATTATGCCTGGCCCGCGGATAGGCTGGCACCAGTGCGGGGACGGATCTCGGCGATGGCGCTGGCCGGCGCCGCGTGCGTGCTGCTGGTCCTCCCCTGCCCGGCCGCCGCGTCGATCTCGCGCTCGCGCCTGCGTCACGGGCTCGCGAACCAGATGCAGCGGGTCGGCGGCGCGAGCGGCGCCTGGGTCTCCGACATCGACGCCCCGGGCGATCGAACCCTGTTCAGCTCCTCGGGCCACACGGCCCGCGTCCTCGCCTCGAACTCGAAGCTCTTCACCACCGCCGCCGTTCTCGGTCGCTTCGGCCCCGATCGGAGGCTCGAGACGCGGCTCTACCCGCGTCGGGCGGGGACGATCCGGCACGGCGTGGTCCACGGAAGCCTCGTGATCGTCGGGGACGGCGATCCGGCCCTGGCCAGCGCTCGCTTCGCGGCCGGGCACGGGTTGCCACAGACCCCGCTCGGGAGCCTGGCCGGACAGGTCCGGAAGGCGGGAATCAAGAAGGTGACCGGGAAGGTTCGCGCCGACGACAGCGTCTTCGATCGCCGCCGCGGCGTCCCCACGACCGGGGTCGACGCCACCGGCGAGCTCGGCCCGCTCTCCGGCCTCTCCTACGACTCCGGGTTCGCCAACGGCCACTACGCGAAGAGCCCGGAGCTGGTCGCGGCGCGCGCGCTTCGAGGCAAGCTTCGCCACCTCGGCGTCCGGGTCATGGGCGGCGTCGGTCGCGCCGACCTCACCGCCGCCGCGCTCGAGGGCCACCCCCTCGCCGCCGTCGATTCGCCCGAGATCCGCAGCCTGATCGCCGCCACCAACACCCCCTCGAACAACTTCTTCGCAGAGATGCTGCTGAAGCGGCTCGCCGCTCGCTCGGGCGCACACGGAACCACCCGCCGGGGCGCCCGGAAGGTCGAGCGCTTCGCCCACCGGCTCGGGACCGGGGTGCGGATGGAGGATGGTTCCGGGCTCTCGCGCAGAAACCGCGCCTCGCCGCGGCAGGTGGGCCGGCTGCTGATCGCGATGGACCGAGGCCGCGACGCCGGGCCCTACCGCGACTCCCTGGCAATCGCCGGCGAGGAGGGCACGATCGCCGGCAGGATGAGGGGCACCGCCGCTCAGGGCCGGTGCCGGGCCAAGACCGGCACCTTGATCGGGGTCAGCGCCCTCTCGGGCCTCTGCCGGGCGGGCCACGGCCTGGTGGCGTTCTCGTTCCTCTTCAACGCCGTCGACACCACCCTCGCGGAGAAGGCCGAGGACAGGATGGCGGCGCTGATCGCCCGCTACCGTCCCTAGCCCTCCGTGAATGGCCCCGGGGGGATCAACGTAGACCGGTGAACGTCGTTCAGGTGGACCGAGGCAAATGCGGCGAAATTCGGCGGCGTAGTACTGGCTCTACTACGAGGACTGGTGGTCATTCAGCGTCATTACCGGCTCCGCTGCGCCGGGGGTGACTGACCTTTTCCCCCACTATCGACGAGAACGTCAGGCACCCCCCTACCCTGGCCTCGATCTTCGCGTCACGCCCAACAGGCGCCGAAGAACTTCCTACCAAGCCAAGGCCGCGGCTGGCGAATCGGGGCTTCGCTAGCCCGAGAGGAGCTCGCGCAGCCCGGCCTCGTCGAGCACCTCGGTGCCGAGTTCCTCGGCCTTGGCGAGCTTCGAGCCGGGGCTGTCGCCGGCGACGACGTAGTCGGTGCTCTTGGAGACCGAGCCGGTCACCTTCCCCCCTGCGCGCCTGATCATCGCCGTCGCCTCCTCGCGCGTCACGTTCGGAAGCGTCCCGGTGAGGACGAACGTCCTCCCCTCGAGCGGCCCGCCCTCGGCCCGTCGCTCCTCAGCGGAGAGCTCGAATCGCAGGCCCCGCTCGCGCAGGCGGCGGATGAGCTCGAGCGTCGCCTCGTCGGCGAGCTCCTCCTGCACCTGCTCGGCGAGCACCGGCCCGATCCCCTCGACCTGCTCGATCGCCTCGGGATCGGCGGCCAGCAGCGTGTCGATCGAGCCGAAGTGGTCGGCGAGCGCGCGCGCGTTCACGTACCCGATCCCCGGCAGCCCGAGCGCGTACAGCACGGTCCCGAACGGGCGCTCCTTCGAGCCCTCGATCTCCTCGATCAGGTTGCGGGCCGAAAGCTCGGCGAAGCCCTCGAGCGCGGCGATCCGCTCCGCGGTCAGGTCGTAGATGTCGGCGGGGTCGCGGATGAGGCCCTCGTCCAGGAAGCGGATGACGTTCTTCTCGCCAAGCCCCTCGATGTCCATCGCGCCCCGGAAGTGCTTCACCTGCTGGAAGGTCTGCCCGGGGCATCCGCGACGGTTCGGGCAGATCGTCCACACCGAGTCCTCCGGCTTCACCGTGGGCGTCTCGCACCGCGGGCACTTCGCCGGGGGCTTGGCCTTCCGCAGCCGGCGCCCCTTGCGCCGCTGGATCAGGGGTGAGATGACCTGCGGGATGACGTCGCCGGCGCGAGTCACGACGACCTCGTCCCCCTCGCGGACGTCCTTTCGAGCCAGGTCCTCCTCGTTGTGGAGGGTCGCGGTGGAGACGGTGACCCCGCCCACGTGCACCGGCTCGAGCATCGCGAAGGGCAGCAGCCGCCCGGTGCGGCCGACGTTCCAGACGATGCGGTTGAGCTTCGTCGTCGCAGTGATCGGGGGGAACTTCCAGGCCACCGCCCAGCGGGGCTCGCGGCCGGCGACCCCGAGCTCGCGCCACAGCGTCCGCTGGTCCACCTTGATCACCACCCCGTCGATCTCGAAGTCGAGCTGCTCGCGCCGCTCCTCCCACCAGGCACCGCGGGCGACCACGTCGTCGGCCGTCTCGTGGACGGCGGTCTCGTCCGAGACCTTGAAGCCGTGCTCCCGCAGCCAGTCGAGCTCCTCGGCATGGGTGCGCAGGTCGAGCCCGCGGGCGGCGCCCGTCCCGTAGCACCAGATCGACAGCGGCCGCGAGGCGGTGATCTTCGGGTCGAGCTGCCGGATCGAGCCGGCGGCGGCGTTGCGCGGGTTGGCGAACGCGGCCTCGCCCGCGGCGGTTCGCGCCTCGTTCAGCTCCGCGAAGGCGGAGCGCGGCAGGTAGACCTCACCCCGAACCTCCACCAGCTCCGGCCCGCCGTCGATCCGCAGCGGGATCGCCTTGATCGTCCGCAGGTTGTGGGTGACGTCCTCGCCGATCACGCCGTCGCCACGGGTTGCCCCGCGCAGGAAGGCACCGTCCTCGTAGGTCAGCGAGATCGCGAGCCCGTCGATCTTCGGCTCGGAGACGAAGCGCAGCTCGCCCGGCTCGATGTCGAGCTGTCGCAGGCGATTGTGGAGGCGTGTCTCCCAGGCGCGGAACTCGTCCGCGCCGCGGGCGTTCGAGAGCGAGAGCATCGGCTCGAGGTGGCGGACCTGCTGGAACTTCTCGAGTGGCTGGCCGCCCACCCGCTGGGTCGGGGAGTCGGGCGTCCGCAGCTCGGAGTGCTCGTCCTCGAGCCCGCGCAGCTCGTCGAGGAGCGCGTCGTACGCGTCGTCGCCGATCTCGGGGTCGTCTAGAACGTAGTAGCGGCGGTCGTGATGGGCGATCTCGCGCCGGAGCTCCTCGGCGCGCTTCGCGGCCTCGGTGGCGCTCACGAGGCCCGGTCGGTCGCGCTCGGCAGCGCGTCGCGAAACATCGCGTCGAGGTCCCAGCCGCGGAGCCGGCCGAGGCCCTTGCGGTCGGTCAGGTCGAAGTGCACCGGGGTGATCGAGATCCGGCCGCGCGCGACCGCCGCGAGGTCCGTGCCCGGCTCGTCCTCGAACGATGGTTCGAAGCCGTAGATCTGGTAGCGGCGGCGCCCGTCGCCGTCCTCGTCGACGAGCCGCAGCTCGTCGTTGTAGAGGCGCTTGCCGAGGCCGGTCACCTCGATGCCCTCGACCTCGCCCGCCGGGCAGTTCACGTTCAAGAGCGTCTCGGCCGGGAGCGGCTCGTCGGCCAGGAGGGCCACCAACTCGGCCCCCAGGTTGGCCGCGAGCGCGAAGTCGAAGCTCCGACCCGCGATGAATCCCATCTCGCGGGCGCTCGACTGCTGGGAGATCGCGACGGCGGGGATCCCGAGGACGATCCCCTCGAGCGCGGCGGCGACGGTGCCGGAGTAGGTGATGTCGTCGCCGAGGTTGGAGCCGTGATTGATCCCGGAGACGATCAGGTCCGGCCGTTCCCCGACCAGCCCGAGGTCCGCGAAGCGGACGCAGTCCACGGGGGTCCCGTCGGTCGCGTAGGCGATCGAGCCGTCCTCGAGCTCGACCTCCTCGACGGAGAGCGGCGAGCGCGTGGTGATGCTCCGCGCCGTCGCGCTGCGGTTGGAGTCCGGCACGATCACGTGCAGCTCGACCCCGTCGAGCTCCGCGACCGCCCGGCGCAGCGCATGGAGGCCCTCAGCCCCGATCCCGTCGTCGTTTGTCAGCAGGACTCGCACTCGAATTCGATTCTAGGGGCGCCCCTGGCCGGTCCATCCGCGCCGGTCCGCCGATTCCGGCCGGCCCGAGCGCGGCGATTCACGTCCCCTGGCCGACCCGACCGCACGAATCGACTGGGCCCCGGCCGGACCGGACGCGCGGATCGACTGAGCCCCGGCCTGCCCGACCGCGGCAACGGGCCGAACTTTCGCGCCGGACGTCCGGGGGGTGGACGCGAGGCGCCAAAGTTCGCCGGCAGGCACGGTGCCGTGCCGCGAGCGCTTGCCCCGGACGGCTTCCTCGCGCCCCCGCGGGGCGACAATTCGGGGGTGGCGGAAGCGCCGGAGATCCTCACGATCGGGCACTCGACCCACTCGCTCGAGCGCTTCGTCGCGCTCCTCGAGGCCCACTCGGTCGGGCTGGTGTGCGACGTCAGGCGCTACCCGGGATCGCGGCGGAACCCCCAGTTCAACGCCGCTTCGCTCGAATCGGCGCTCGCCGAGGCCGGGCGTGGCTACGCGGGCCTCGGCGACGAGCTGGGGGGTCGCCGGCGGCCCCGGCGGGACTCCCCGCACACCGCCTGGCGGGTCGCAGCGTTTCGCGGCTACGCGGACCACATGGAGACGGAGGAGTTCGCGGCCGGCCTGGAGCGCCTGGAGGCGCTGGCCGAGGCCCACCGCTCCGCGGTGATGTGCGCGGAGGGAGACTGGCGCCGCTGCCACCGACGGCTGATCTCAGACGCGCTCGTCTCGCGCGGCTGGCGCGTCCTCCACATCCGCCCGGACGGGCGGCTCGAGGAACACCAGCCCTCCCTCGGCTAGGAGGCGGTCTCGACTCGGGCGTCGCGGGTGCCCGGCGCCTCGCCGCGGGGCCGACGGGCGTCGCGAACGTAGAGCGCCGCGAAGCCGCCTCCGTAGGCCAGCGCCGCCGCGACGCCGACGAGCTCGAGCGCCTCGCTGCCGGTGACCTCCGCGAGCTCGTGGATGCCGCCGAAGATGAGGAAGGCGGCGAAGGCGATCACCAGGACGCTCGTGATCAGGAAGAAGCGGCTCAGGTTCATCCGCAGCGCGCCGCGGTAGAAGAGGACCCCCAGGACGATCGCCGCCGCCCCTCCAGCGACTCCCCCGATCAGGGTCACCGCGGTCCCGGACTCGCCGACCGAGGCGAACAGGAAGAGCGCCGTCTCGACGCCCTCCCGGGCCACCCCGATGAACGCCACCGAGGCGAGCGCGAGGCCACCGCCGATCGCGATCGACTGGCTCACCTGGGCGCGGAGGTGGCCGCCGATCGTCGCGGCCTGCTTGCGCATCCAGAACGCCATCCAGGTGACGACGCCGGCCGCGACGATCATCGCCGTGCCCTCATAGAGGGCCTCCGAGTCGCCGTTGAGCTCGCCGGCGGAGACGAACAGGATCGCGCCGATCGAGGCGCTCGCGACGACCCCGGCGCCCACCCCGAGCCAAACCGACCGGGCGTGCTCGGCGAGCCCCCCCGTCTTCGCGAGGTAGGCGAGGATGAGCGAGACGACCAGCGCCGCCTCGAAGCCTTCGCGCAGGGTGATCACGAATGCGCCCATGCCTGGGCGAGCATATCAATACTTAGGGTGCCCTAATAATGTTCGCCACATGACGGCTCGGGCTAGCGACGAAGCCGCGGGTCGAGCGCGTGGACCTGCCGCCCGGCTGGCACGCTAACCCGCCGATACCGCAGGCGGAGCCGAGGATGTCGGCGGAGTTATTCCTAGTAGCGAACGGAGGCGAGGTAGAGGCCGTGCGCCGGCGCCGTCTCGCCCGCGCGCTCGCGCGGCGCTCCGGCGAGGAGGGCCTCGAAGTCCTCCATCGTCCGCCTCCCGCCCCCCACCTCGAGAATCGTCCCGACCAGGACGCGGACCATGTGGCGCATGAACGCGTCGGCCTCGATCCAGAGCTCGAGCAGCTCGCCCG
>DATGAF010000082.1:0-14565 GCA_035313645.1 Solirubrobacterales bacterium | reverse complement strand
CCCGTATCACCAGGTCCCCGCGCACCACTCGGTCCACATCCGGCTTCACCGGGCGAGCGCGCACGCTCACGGACAGGAGCACGGCTCCGCCGGCAAGGGCGGGAAGACCGATGCCCACCGGGGAGGCGCGGGTCCGGTGCTGGCGGCCGTCGGAAGCTCCCCTCCGGACCAGTCCACCGCCGCGCCGGCGTCCCCGCCGGCGCCGGCCGCATCCCCTTCGGCCCCGACACCGCCGCCCGCGGTGGCCGACCCCAGCCCGGCGTCGGGAGGCGGACACCCGACGCCCGCGTCCGGCTCCAGTCATCCCAGCCTGCCCCCTCTTCCGGCCGCGCCCAGCAAAATCGGGTCCGTTGACACACCCGAGATCCGGCCCGGAAAGGGCTGTGGAGACACGAATCACGTCCACCTGCGCTCATCCGAGTGCGGCTAGCCCGCCTGAGCGGGTACGGCGACCTCCGCCGGCGAGGTAGGTTCCCGTGATCGATGTCGAGCCCCGAGAGGCAATGACCCTGGGCGATCGGTTCGATGAGGTCGTGGCCGCGGCGCGCGGCGGGGAGGAGTGGGCGCTGCGCGCGATCTACGAGGAGCTTGCTCCGCGAGTTCGGGGGTATCTGCGTGGCCAGGGTGAGGCCGAGCCGGACGAGCTGGTGGGCGAGGTCTTCCTCCAGGTCGTGCGCGACCTCGCGAGGTTCGAGGGCGATGAGGCCGCGCTCAGGGCGTGGGTCCTGACGATCGCTCACGACCGACTGGTGGGCGAGCAGCGGCGCCGTTCGCGGCGGCTATCGGTTTCCGTGGTCAGAGCCGGGCGGGGCGGAGACCCCGAGGAACGGGCGGCCGACGCCTCCGAGGAGGCGCGGGTGAACGCGATCCTCGGCGGCCTCTCCTCGAGCCAGCGGAGCGTCGTCCTGCTTCGTGCCCTCGGCGAGCTGAGCGTCGGGCAGGTGGCGGACGTCCTCGGCAAGTCCCCTCGCGCCGTTGAGCGAATCCAGCGGCGGGGCCTGGCGGTCCTCGCTCGCCACGGGGAACCCGGTCCCGAGACCGCGGATGAGTCGGTCGGACGTCCGGCCGATTCGACCGAGGATCGGCGCGACCGCGAGACGCTGCGGCTGACCGCGGAGCGCGCCGCCGAGCTCAGCGGGCTCCTGGACTCGCTCGTCGCCCGCGCCAGGCACATGCAGCGCGAATCGGAGGCGATGATCGACGCGGCGGAGGAGGCGCTGGCGGAGCTCAGGACCGCGGCGCGGGCGCCCTCGTATCCGGGGCCGTCGAGGGAGCCGGGACGCGAGCAGCGGATGGGGGGATTCGAGCCGAGCCCGGCCGACGCCGAGCTGAAGCTCTCGCCGCCGATCGGCCGCGCCCCCGAGCCGCGAGAGGGAATCGTCCAGCCGATCGGTGAGCGGAGGGCCGAGGCCAGGGTGGGCTCGGGCCGGGAGGAGGCGCTCCTGCGCGCCACCCAGATGGCGATTCGCGGCCGCTCCCGCGCCGAGATCGAGGCGAAGCTCCGCGAGGAGCTCGGCGTCCCCCGTCCAGCGGAGATCGTCGACCAGATTCTCGGGGCCGAGCAGGAGTAACTCCGCGTCCGCGTGCCAGACTTCGCGGCCGCGATGACCGACCCCGGCGCCCAGAGGATCGCCTCATATCAGGCGGACCCCGACGAGATCGGTCGCGTCCTGCTGCTCTACTCCGGAGGCCTCGACACGTCGGTGATGCTGCGCTGGATCCAGGAGCGCTACGACGCCGAGGTGGTGACGCTGACCGTCGACCTCGGGCAGCCGGGCGAGGACTGGGACGTGGTGGTCGGCAAGGCGCGCGAACTCGGCGCCGCCGACGCGGTCCTCGTCGACGCCCGGGAGGAGTTCGCCCAGGGCTACGTGCTCCCCGCGATCAAGGCCAACGCCCTCTACGGCGGCGGCTATCCGCTGTTCACGGCCCTCGGGCGCCCGCTGATCGCGAAGCTGGCCGTCGAGCAGGCGCGGCGCAGCGACTGCGAGACCATCGCGCACGGCTGCACGGGAAAGGGCAACGATCAGGTGAGGATCGAGGCCGCGGTGGCGACCCTGGACCCCGAGCTGAGGCTGATCGCGCCGGTGCGGGAGTGGCGGATGGGACGCGAGGAGGAGATCGCCTACGCGCGAGAGCACGGGATCCCGATCAAGGGGGGCACCGAGACGGCCCCCTACTCGATCGACGACAACCTCTGGGGCCGCTCGTCGGAGGGCGCTGAGATCGAGGACCTCGATCGCGCGCCTCGTGACGAGGCGTTCCAGCTCGTGACCCTGCCCACCGAGGCGCCGGACGAGCCTGAGGTGGTCCGGGTGGGCTTCGAGCGGGGATGCCCGGTGACGCTCGAGGGCGAGCGGCTGGGGCTGGTCGAGCTCCTGGAGCGGGCCGGGGAGCTCGGCCGGCGCCACGGGGTGGGGATCGTCGATCACGTCGAGGACCGCGTGGTGGGGCTCAAGGTGCGCGACCTCTACGAGGTCCCCGCGGCGGCGATCGTGCTCGCCGCCCATCGAGAGCTCGAGAAGCTCGTCTCGACCATCCACCAGAACACCTTCAAGCGCTCGCTCGAGGACAAGTGGGCCTATCTCTGTTACGCGGGCCTGTGGCACGAGCCCCTGCGCACGGACCTGGACGCCTTCATGGACTCGGCGAACGAGGTCGTCACGGGGGAGGTGGCGGTGCGGCTCTACAAGGGCTCCGTGACGCCCGTGGCGCGCAGCTCGCCCTACGCGCTCTATGACCGCTCCCTGGCCTCCTTCGGCGAGTCGGGAGGCGAGTTCAGCCAGGCGGCGAGCCCGGGCTTCATCGAGCTGTTCACGTTGCAATCGCGGATGGCGCACCGGATCCGCCGGCGCGCCGCCGCCGACGGGAAAGAGGGGAGATGACCGGAGCGCTCTACGAGCTGATTGGACGGGTGGTGGTGCGCCTCGTCAGGGCCCGCTACCGGCGCCAGATTCGGATCGCGCTCGGCGTCGCGGCCGCGGCGATCGCGGCCGGCGGCTACGTCGCCGCCACGCGCCAGCCGCCCGAGGGCTGACCCGCCGAGCGCCGAGCCCCGCTCATATGGGTCCGCGCGGCTCGCACTGCCGTGAAGGCCCGGCCCGCAACCCGTCCAGTTGCGCCGACAGGTCGGTGCATCTGGATGGGTGGGGAAGAGGCCCCGGAGGGCGAGCAACGGGCCCACCTCTGTGCACGCCTTGCAACAAACGTTGCAGGCAGGGTGCCATAACTACCTCATGAGTTCCTAACAATCCGCTAGGATGCCGCGCCAACCGCCGAATCCTGCGGAGTCATCTCCGAAGGGGCGGGGGAACCACTGGGACGGCGCCCCAAGCGCCAGTCCCGGGGCGAATCGCGGCGACCGTCGCGTAGCGCCAGTCCTTCGGCGCGAGCCCGGCAGCTAACCCCGTAGGCGTCAAGAAGGATGGAACGCGCAATCGACAATCGCCCGATCGTCCTCGCCGCCAGGCGCCGCCGCGGCATCCGCGCGGGCGTGCTCGCGCTGGCCGCGACCGCCGCCCTCCTCGTCCTTCCGCTGTCCAGCGCGGGGGCGCAGAGCATCGACTCCCTGAACTCTCAAATCGCGTCCGCGCAGTCGCAGGCCCAGTCGCTGGGCGCCGAGATCCAGGCGAAGGCGGCGCAGGTGCAGGCCGCCCAGCAGCAGGCCGCGGCGGCGGCGCAGCGCCAGGCGCAGCTCGAGGCCGTCCTCGCGCAGGGCGAGCAGCGGTCGGCCGAGCTCGCGGCCCGCGTCGAGCAGACCCAGGCCCACCTTCAGCGCACCAGGTCCCACCTGCGGCGGGCGGTGACGACACTCTCGGCGCGGCTCGTGTCCATCTACAAGGGCGACGCCCCGGACACCGCCGAGCTGCTCTTGAGCGCCAAGGGATTCGACGACCTCGCCAACCGCGCGGCGCTCGTCGGGCGGATCGAGAACGCCGACGCATCGCTCGCGAACCGCGTGCGCCAGCTGCGCGACCAGGTCGCGGCCGAGCTCGTGCAGGTTCGCGACGCCAAGGCCCAGCAGGACGCCTTCAACCAGCGCGTGGCGGTCGCTCGCGACCAGGTCGCCTCCGTGCGCGCGAACGCCGAGGCGCAGGCCTCCCAGCTCGAGGCCGCGCGCCAGCAGGAGGCGGGGGCGCTCTCGACGCTCCGATCGAACGTGTCGACCTGGGAGCAGCAGGTCCAACAGCTCCAGGCGGCCCAGGCTCAGCAGGCGGCCGAAGCGGCCCAGGCTCAGCAGGCGTCGGCGGCCCAGGCCCAGCAGACCGTTGCCGGCTGGGTGGGGCAGTGGGCGATCCCCCAGGCGATCGTCATGTGCGAATCGGGCGGCAACTTCGGGGCCGTGAACTCCTCCTCGGGCGCCGGCGGCGCCTACCAGATCCTGCCTTCGACCTGGCGGCTCTACGGGGGCTCCGGCTCCCCGCAGAACGCCTCCCCCCAGCAGCAGAGCCAGATCGCCGCTCAGATCTGGGCCGACTCGGGCCCGAGCGCCTGGGAGTGCGCCCAGTAGCTACCTGGGCGTCTCGGCCCTGACGTCGCCGGTATCCGAGGCCTCGAGCGCGACGCTCGCCGGAAGCCGGGTCACGGCGGCGCCCGGAAGGAGAGGCTCCGCCGGCGGCTCCGGCCCGGCCGCTTCGCCGAGCCATCCGGCACGCGAGAGTGCGATCGCGGAGTAGGCGAGCACGCCGAGGACCCCGGCTCCGGCCACCACGTAGCTGACCCGCGGGTTGAAGACCGCCGCGACCGCACCGCCGATCAGGAAGCCCAGGCCGGGCGTGGCCTTGGCCAGGGACTCGAGGAGCGAGATCACCCGGGCCTGGTAATCGCCGCCGGTGAGCTGCTGGACCGCGGTCATCAGCCCGACCCACTGGATTCCGTTGCCGGCGCCGCCGACCGCCGAGGCGATGCAGGCGGCGAGCAGGGTGGGTGCGGCTCCGGTGACGATGTAGGCACACCCGATCGCGAGCGTGCTGAGCGCGAGCAGGATGCGCAACGAGACTCGCCGCAGCGCCGCGAACGCGAAGCCGCCGACGACCATCCCGGCGCCCCAGCTCGCCAGCAGGGCGCCGTACCCGGCGTCTCCGGCGCCCAGGGTCCGCTTGGCGAAAACCACCTCGATCGGGATCACGATCGCGAAGAACAGGAAGGCCGTCGCCTGAGCGGCGATCAGCCGCCGGAGCTGCGGCCGGACCCCCACGTAGCGGAGCGCCAGCCGCAGCCGCGCCGTCCATCGCGCGGCGTCCGGGCGGGCGTGCGGCAGGCCGGTGGCCGTTGCGAGCAGGCCCGCGACGAGGGCGAACGATCCCGCGTCGGCGAATAGCGCCGTTCGCGGGCCGGCAGTAGCCACCACTACGCCCGCGACCGCGGGTCCCGCCGCGGCTCCGGCGGTGAACGCGATGTTGAGCAGGGCGTTGCCCTCGCGCAGCAGGCCGTAGGGAGCGAGCACCGTGGCGGCCGCCGCCCGAGAGAGCGAGCGCCCCGAGACCGCGAGCGCTCCGCCGATCGCCACCAGGGCGATCACCGCGCCGAGCGAGAAGTGTGTCGAGAGGACCGCGAGCCCGACGAAGATCACGGCCTCCGCAGCGTTCAGGGCCGCCAGCGTGAAGCGGGTGTTGAGCGTCTCCAGGCGGGCGACGAGAAACGGCGTCGCCAGCGCGGGGAGGAACTGGAGGGAGAGGAACAGCGCCGCGGTCGCCATCGGGCTCCCGGTGCGGTCGAAGACGAGCACCGCGAGCGCGATCTCCCCGAGCCAGTCCCCGAGCTCGTCGATCACCCGGGCCACGGTCAGACGGCGGAACGCCGGGGTGGAGAGGGGGCGGAGGGCCGGGCGCATGGTGCCGTGCAACCTATCGACCCGCTTGAGCGCTTCTTGCAAGTTTTGGGGGGTTCATGTAGGCTCGTGCCGCTGTTCAGAGGATTAAGCGACTTAGTGGGAGGACCCCATGGGCGTTCGCGGCGGCTGATCAGTCAACGGAAGGGAATCCGAGCGCGCGCGACGCCGCCTTGACTTCGAGGTTCGGCGTGGCGGGCGTTCGAGCGTTTGTCGCAGGGGCGTCGGCTCAGACGGGGAGGCGCGGTCCCGTCGTGGTGCCGGCCGTGACGTACTCGTGGATCCGCTTGTCGAGGGCGAGCTCGGCCTCGAAGTCGGCGTCCTCTCCGTGCCGGTAGGCGAAGCCCTTGTCGGCGAGGACGTCGATCAGGGTCTCGACGAACTGCGCATCGAGCTGGGTGCCGGCGACGCGCCGAAGCTCGGTGATCGCCTCGTATGAGCTCACGGGCCGTCGGTAGGAGTCCCGCGCGGTGAGGACGTCATAGGTGTCGGCCACGGCGATGATCCGCGCCAGCGCCGGGATCTCCTCGCCCTGCATGCCGCGCGGATAGCCCAGCCCGTCGATCCGCTCGTGATGAGCGAGGACGATCTCGCTCACCGGTTGGTAGCCGTCGATCTGCGAGACGATCCGGGCCCCCTCGTACGGGTGCTTCTTGATCTCCTCCCAGTCGATCTCGGTGAGCTCGATGTCGCCCTTCAGGATCCGGTCCGGCAGGACGAACTTGCCGATGTCGTGAAGCAGCCCCGCCGTGTGGACTAGCTCCTGCTCGGATGTGGGAAGCCCCGCCGCGGCCGCGATCTCGCGCGAGTAGCGCGCGACGGCCGCCGAGTGCCTGGCGGTCATCCGATCGCGCAGGTCGAGCGTGCGCAGGAGCGCCCCGAGGAGGGCGACCTGGAAGCCGGCCAGCTGCTTTGCCCTGAGCTCGAGCTCGTCCGCGCGCTGCTGGGAGATGACGAGCGAGCCGATGAGGTACTGAAGGACGATCAGCGCGATCGCCAGCAGCGTCACCGTCGCGAGCCCGACTCGGAAGTACATGTAAGCGACGCCGACGGCGATCAACCCCGAGACGAGCTCGGATGGGAGGACGGGAACGAGCATGCGCCTGAGCTTGGTCCCGAAGCGGCTTGCCTCGACGTAGCTGAAGTAGCCGGCGATCAGCAGGTAGTCGACGACGAGGGCGAGCCCGAACAGCGCGAAGGCGAGCAGATAGAAGAGGCTGTCGGTGTGGTCGACCCCGGCTGCGTTCACGGCACCGTTGAAAGCGAGCCCGGCGAGGAGCGGGAACCAGGCATACGTCACCAGGTTGATCAGGAGCGTTGTCGCCGCGTAGCGGAATCGGAGCCATCCAGCCGCGATCGTGACTACGCCGATCAGAGCGGCGGGGGTTTCACCCAAGAGCACGACCGCGATCACGATCGTGAGGAAGCTGCTCGAGACCTTGACGCGGCTGGCGGGCGTGTCCAGGGCGGTCAGGTCCCCCACGACGGAGGCACCCAGAAGCACCAGCAGCAGTGGGAGCTTCCAGTTGGAGTCGCCGTCGGCCCAGAGCGCGACCGCTGCGGCAGCGACGAGCGCCGCGAGCTCCAGACCAATTACCCGCTTGGTCGGGCGTCCAGCCACGGCAGGGCTCCTTAGCCGCGCGCGGCGCCCGCCGCGTGCTCGATCCCGGTCGGCTGTCGCATCGAGCGCATGAACTCGTCGAGGTCATCCGCCGAGTAGCGGCGCTGGCCGCCCGGTGTGCGGTAGACCGGGACGAGCCCCTGGTTTGACCATTTGCGAAGCGAGGCCGCGCTGACGCCCAGGTACGTGGCGGCCTGCCCTACGTTGAGGAGTCGCGTTGTGCCTTCCATTCCTATTCCTTGTTGTCAGTCCCGCCCGGAAGGGGGGAGAACTTGCGAAGGGCTGCGATTTGTAGGGCCCCCATTGCGGGTCGACAACGACCCCGGAGTGGGTCGGCGAGCTAATGCGCAGGTTTCCGGCCCGAAACCTGCGCAGCGCTAGGAGGTGTGGCCGGCGGTTAGAGGGCGCCGAGCGCGCCGGCAAGCGACTGCGTCGCTTCGGCGGGGCCCGAGCCGAGGAGCGGCACACCGCGCCGCCCGGCGACCAGCTGAGCTGCGCGATAGCCGAACAGCCGGGCCGGCTGGCGATCTCGCAGGGCGCGACGGAGCGGGCCCCCGACGACGTCGAGAGAGGCGTCCTCTCCGCAGAGGACGACGGCATTGGGGGTCAGGGCCCGAAGCGCGCTGGCGAAGCGCTGCTCGCGCAGTCCGGCCGACAGGAGCAGCACGCGCAGTCCGGCCCGGCGCAGGAAGAGCTCCAGGGCCTGCACGTAAACGGCCTCGAGCCCGAGCGGGGAGCCGGAGTCGAGCATCAGGACCGCCTGGGGCCGGCTGGCGGGGGCCGCGAGCCTGCGCGCCGCGTGCAGCCAGCCCGTCGCCCACCGGCAGGCGTGCTCGAGCTCAGCCACGTGGTTCGGGCGCTCCGCGGCGATCTCGAGCGCCGGCAGGAGGAGCTCCTCGACGCTCCGCTCGAGGGAGCGGATGGCGAGGCTCGACTCGAGCTCGCGGTCCGCCGCCGGCTCGTCGAACCGATCGAAGGCCTGAAGCAGGCGCGCGGGCGATCCGAGCCCCCTCCCTCGACGCCTGGCGACCTCGATCGCGGACGAGATGTTCCCGGTCTCGCGGAGCGCCTCGCGCAGGGTCTCGACCTCGGCGAGGTCGTATTGGCGGTGATTGCCGGGCGTGCGCCGCGGCCGCGGATAGCCCAGCCTCCGCTCCCAGGTGCGAAGCGTCGAGGGGCTCACACCGAGGAGATCGGCAGCAGCGCTTGTTCGGATTCCAGACACGAGTTGGGTGAAGGATCGGGGGCGCGCGGGCATCCGCGCAGCTTTACAAGAGCTTTTTCGCCCTTTTTGGCATTTTTTTCAAGTCGCTGCTAGCGATCTTGCAAAGGAACCGGCCCGCGAGGGGCCGCTACGGCGACCGCTTGACCCGCCGCCTTGGCGGCATAGGTCGCCTCCTCGGCGACCTCCAGGAGGCGTTCGGGGTCGTCGCCGTTCTCCGGGCAGGCGGAGATCCCGACCGCGATCGCGATCCTCGGGCCATGCTCGGACTGCGAGCCGCCGATCACCTGGGTGAGGCGCTCGGCGGCGGGGCGCGCATGCGAGGCCAGCGAGTGCGGTGCGAGCACGCAGAACTCGTCGTCGCCCACCCGGAAGGGGCGATCGACGGTGCGGATCTGGTTGCGGATCACCGTCGCGACGACCGCCAGGAGGCGGTCGCCGGCCCGCCGCCCGTATCCCTCGTTGATCCTCGCGAGCCCCTCGATGTCGACCAGCGAGATCGCGAACGGGTGGCCGTAGCGCCGGTGCTCGGCCAGCAGGATGCGCAACCACTCGTGGAGCTCCGCGTAGCCCGGCAACCCCGTGAGCTCGTCCCGGCGGGGCTCGCCGGAGCGCTCGCGGACCAGCGTCTCCGTGACCGTCGCCTGAATCGAGCCGAAGATCTCCGCGAGCCGCTCGACCGAGCGGGCGAAGTCGCCTTGGCGCTGCTCCGGGATGTCGCGGCGCAGCGACTCGATCAGCAGCGTCTGAAGCGCCGCGACGTCGCGCGGGATCTCGGCCGGCGCCTGCTCGCCGTGGCGCAGCCGACCCAATACCTGGACGCGCTCTCGCGCCTCGTCCGCGAGCTCGGTGCGCCTCTCACCTGCCGGGGCGCCGAGCTCGCGCAGGATCCCGTCAATCAGGCGCGGCGCGTCCTTGGTCAGCAGGTCGAGCTGGACATCGCCGACGTCGGACAGCGGCGTGCGCTCGACGACCCGCAGGAGCCACGCCTTCGCCAGCTCGTCGCTCGACGGGTGGTCCTCGCCCAGGGTCGGGGTCTCCGCAGGCACGGGGGGCAAAGCTAGCCGACGCGCCAGTCGACACGCCCTGGTTAGACTCGTCCGGAGGGGATGGCGGACCCGGAGCACAAACCCGCGCCGGTGAGCGGGGCCTCCCAGGACGACGCCGAGTCACCTGCCGACGCGTCGCCCGAGGCCGATCCGATCCTCGACGTCACGCTCGACGCCCTGAGGAAGGCTGCCCGCAGCGTCGAGGTCGAGCGGCACGTCGCCCAGGCGCTCCAGCGCAGCCTGCTCCCGAAGCTGCCCACGGTCCCGGGGGTGCGCCTCGCGGCGCGTTACCGCGCGGGGAGCGCCGGCACCCGCGTCGGCGGCGATTGGTATGACGCGATCTCGCTGCGGGGCGGGAAGCTCGGGGTCGCGATCGGCGACGTAGTGGGAAGGGGAGTGGAGGCGGCGGCGCGGATGGCCCACCTGCAGAGCGCGCTGCGCGCCTACGCCCTCGATGCGTCACGCCCGGCCACGGTGCTCGAGCGCATGAACGGCTTCATCCTCGAGGGGGAGGGCGGGGGCATGGTGACCCTTCTGTACGCGGTCCTCGACCCCGGGGCCTGCACCCTCGAGGTGGCGAGCGCCGGCCACCCCCCGGCGCTGGTGCTTGACCCAACCGGCGGCCCGAGCTTCGCCGAGTCGCCGCCTGGAAACCCCCTGGGGGTCGCGAGCTTCGCCTCGTATGAGGAGAGCGTCGCGACGCTCGACCCGTGGTCGACGATCCTGCTCTACACGGACGGGCTCGTCGAGGGCCCGGAGCTGCCGCTCGGGGAGGGGCTCGACGGCCTGCGGCGGTCCCTCGACGGCGCCCCCCGCGACCCCGAGTCGCTGTGCGGCGCGGTCCTGGCGGCGGCCGATGGCCGGGCCGGGCTCAGCGACGATCTGGCCCTGCTCGCCCTCCAGCTGAGCCCCCCCGGGGAGACACTGCGAATCGCGGTGCCCGCGAGGCCCGGCTCCCTGGTGACGCTGCGGCGATCCCTGGCGCAGTGGCTTCGACTTTCGGGGGCGAACGAGACCGAGCTCTACGAGATCCTCGTCGCCAGCGGGGAGGCGTGCGCGAACACCGTCGCGCACGCCCATCCCGCGGTCTCCGACACGCCGTTCGAGCTCCGTGCGGTGCGGAGCGACGGCGGGGTGGAGATCACGATCAGCGACACCGGACGCTGGCGGTCGAGCGCTCGAAAGCGGCGGGGCAGGGGCCTCGAGCTGATGGACGAGCTGATGGACGACGTCCGCATCGACCGGAGCGACCAGGGCACCACCGTGGTCCTCAAGCGCAAGCTCGCGAGCCCGGCGGCGACGTGAAGGGCCCGCTGGTCGAGCTGCGTCTCGAGGAGCATGCGGGGATCGCCGTCGCCGTCGTCGAGGGGGAGATCGAGAGCTCGAACGCCGACGACCTGAAGGAGGCGCTCTCGAAGCGGCTCTCGAACGAGAGCGCCGGAGTGGTGCTGGACCTCTCCGGGGTCACGTATCTCGACAGCGCCGGGATCGAGTTGCTGTTCGACCTCGGGCACCGCCTGCGAGCACATCGCCAGGCGCTGGGGCTCGTGGTCCCGGCGGACGCGCCGATGGTCAGGGTGCTCCGACTGTGCGGAATCGATCGCATCGCCCGAATCGACGCGACGCTGGACGCCGCGTTGGCGGAGGTGGGGGCAGGGCCGGCCCAGGCGGCCGGGTAGGCGGCGACGGCCCGCGTTCAAGCGAGCCTCCGCGGGTTCCGGCCCCCGCTGGCACGCAAAGCGCGGAAGCCCGCCGCTCAGGCCGCGCTGTTGGCGGCCGACCACGAGACGCGGAAGCGATCGAGCGCCGCGTCGAGCCGTTGCCGCTGGTCGCGGCGGCGAGTCGCGAGGACGTCGGCGACGCGATTCGCGAGCGCCTGCAGCAGGAGGAGATCGCCGCGGGCGGTGAGCCGGCTCGGGCGGGTCGTGAGGCAGATCACCCCGACGAGGGTCTCGGAGTGGATGATCGGCGCGTAGATCGTCGCCCGGCCGGCATGCTCCGTCGCCGTCGCGGAACCGTGGAGGAGCTGGGCTCGACGCTCGAGCGCGACCCGCCCCAGCGTGCCCTCACCGAGGGGGACGTGCTTCGGATGCGGGTCCCCGACGGGGTCGTCCTCGGCGAGAAGCGCCGCCAGCCGAAGCGAAAGCCCGTCCTCGTCGGCGACGTAGACCGCGCCCCCCGCGACGTCGTAGAGCGACACGAGCCCGGATAGGAGGGCGGCGAGGGCGTCGTCTGCCGCTCCGGCCGCGAGCGCGGAGCGGGCGCTCGAGGGGATTCCGGCGCTCGCTGACGCCGCTTCCTCGGTGCGGGCCTCCGCGGCCGGGCCCTGGACCTCACCGCGCTCGACCGCGATGGCCACCGCGTGAGCGCGGCTCGTCGCGCCGAGCTTCGACATCGCGTTTCGGACATGCGTCCTGACGGTCTCCGGGGAGAGATCGAGGCGCTCGGCGATGCTCGCTCCGCTCATGCCGGTGGCCAGCAGCCCGACGATCTCGCGCTCGCGCTTGGACAGGGCCGCTCCCAGGCGCCGAGAGCCGCGCTTGGGGCCCGCCCCCGGTTCGGCCCCGCCCCTCGTCCCGGCCGGTCGGTCTCCGATCTCGTTCAGAACGCGTCTCCCAGTCTCGGTTCGATGCATCCCCGAAGCCGCGTACGCGGGGCGGCGTTTCAGCCCGGCCGAATCGCCTCCTGCCGGGAACGCGCAACTCGCCGGGCGGCGAGCCTAGCACTGGCCGGATTGGAGTACACGCCGTTGCGACCGGTGCGTATAGGAGCATCCGGCCGGTGGGCGCTGACGACGAGCGGTTCGAATCCCGCGCGGGATCGCAGCCGGGGCGCGATCATCTCCGCGAGCGGATCGCGGCCGCCCGCGAGTCGATCGACCGCAGCATCCGCGAGGTCCTCGAGAGCCTCGAGCCAGAGCACGAGCCGCTGCCCGCCGAAGTCGGCGAGCAGGCGGGGCGACTGGCCGAAGCGCGGCTCGAGGAGGCTACGGCTCGCCTTCGCGCCGCCCTCGACGAGGTCGCAGAGGCGGAGGAGCGCGTGCTGGCGACAGAGGCGCGGATCGCGGGCGCGGAGAGGCGGGTGACCGAGGCGGTCAGGACGGCCGCCCGGGCCGCCGACTGGGAGCAGAGGATGACGGCCGCGGCGCGGGTCGAGGACGAGGCGGCGCGGCGCATCTACGAGGCGGAGCGCCGCCTGCTGGCGACCGTGGAGGAGCGGCCGCCCGAGGAGGAACGGCCAGGGCCCGGCGAGGGCGCCTAGGGAGCGAACGAGGCCGCCGTCGCGCGGAGGCCGTCGGATAGCGGCGTGGCGGAGCGCCAGCCGAGCTCCGAGGCCGCGCGCCGGCTGTCGATCGCGATCCTCTGCACCTCCCCCGGGCGGGGCGGGTCCATACGGGGCTCGAATGGACGCCCGCACGCCTCCGCGATGAGATCGCCGAGCTCGAGCACGCTGGTCTCGATCCCGGTGCCGATGTTGAACGTTCCCCCGACGTCGGAGGCCGCCGCGGCCTTGAACGCCTCGACGACGTCGGCGACGTAGACGTAGTCGCGCGTCTGGAGCCCGTCGCCGAAGACGCGCGGGGTCCCATCTCCGAGGAGCGCGCCGCAGAAGATGGCCACCACCCCGGCCTCGCCGAGCGGGTCCTGTCGCGGCCCGTACACGTTGCCCAGCCGCAGCGCCGCCGTCGACAGGCCGTAGAAGCGCGAGTAGAGCGACAGGTACCCCTCTGCCGCGTACTTGCTCTGGCCGTAGGGGGCGTCGGGGCGGCACTCGGCCCGCTCGTCGAGGGGCAGCTCCCTGCCCTCACCCTCGCCGTAGATGGCGCCGCCCGTCGAGGCGAGGACGAAGCGGCGCGTGCCGGCGCGCCGGGCGCTCTCGAGCAGGTTGACGGTGCCGGCGACGTTGATCGAGAGGTCGAAGACCGGATCCGAGACCGAGCGGCGCACGTCCACCTGCGCCGCGAGGTGGAGGACGCCCTCAGGGGCGTGCGTCTCGAACACGCCCGCGACCGCGGCGGCGTCCGTGATGTCCGCCTCCACCAGCTCCGCCTCCCCCGCGAGCGCGGGCTCGAGGTTCTCCCTGCTCCCCGTCGAGAGGTCGTCGATGACGACCACCCGGTCTCCGAGATCGAGCACGGCGTCGACGACGTGGGATCCGATGAACCCCGCCCCTCCGGTGACCAGCCAGCTCATGGACGCGGCAGCTTAGTGCGCGACGCGAAGGCTGCCTCAGTCCGCCTTGGCGATCGCGCGGAGCTGCGCCGGGCGCAGAAGGGACGCCAGCAAGCGGTCGTCGATCGCCGCGAGCCCGCCCTTCTTGAGGTCCACCCGGGCGCCGGTCACCGCCTCGATCGCCCGCGAGAAGTCCGGCTCGTGGCCCACCAGGAGGACGTCGCCCCGCCCCGCCGCGAGCTCGATCGGATCGAAGTCGCCGCCGCGCAGGGCGTCGGTCTCCTCGACCTCGAGCCCCAGCTCGCCGCAGGCGATTCGGGCGGTGTCTCGGCCTCGCACCTTGGGGCTCGCAAGGCACGCGTCGAGGTTGGCGCCGAGCGCCGCGAGCGCCCGGCCTGCCGCCTTGGACTGGCGCTCGCCCTTGTCCGTCAGCCGTCTCGCGGCGTCGTCCTCGGTCTCGTGCTCGGCGTCGCCGTGGCGCAGCAGCCAGATCATCGCGCCGGAATACTCGCAGCTTGCGCGAAGCAGGACCGGTGGCATCTGAGCTGGTTGAGATGATCGTCTGGTGGCGGTAAACGAGGCGGTTCATCTCCACGTCCACAGCGAGTACTCGCTGCTGGACGGCGCCTGCAAGATCGAGCGAATGGCCGCCCGCGCGGCCGAGCTCGGGA